>JBNKSG010000038.1:0-16045 GCA_050297195.1 Opitutaceae bacterium
GGGTTGGGGGTGTTTTTGGGGGGAAGGATGGAAGGGACTTGTTCCCAAAGTTGTTCGCGCTTTGTTCTTCGACTTATTCACAATCGGGGTTTGGAGTTGTCAGCAAGTTTGGGCGCCTTTGAATTTCGGCCTTTTATGTATCTCAGCGCCCTCAAAGTTAACGGCTTTAAAAGCTTTGCCGACCACACCCACCTGAAATTCAACAGAGGCGTGACTGCCGTGGTGGGGCCAAATGGCTGTGGCAAGAGCAACATCGCCGACTCGATTCGCTGGGTTCTGGGGGAGCAAAGCGCCAAGGCCCTGCGCGGCGGAAAGATGCAGGACGTCATTTTCGAGGGCTCGGACAAGCGCAAGCCGCTGAACATTTGCGAGGTGTCGATCACCTTGACCGACTGCGAGCAGGAGCTCGGAAGCGACTTCAACGAGGTCGAAATCGCCCGCAAGGTTCACCGCGACGGCGGCAGCAATTACTACATCAATGGCAAGGCTTGCCGCCTGAAGGACATCCAGCGTCTCTTCATGGACACCGGTATCGGCCGTACCTCTTACTCGATCATGGCGCAGGGCCAGATCGACCAGATCCTTTCCTCCAAGCCGGAAGAGCGGCGGGCGGTATTCGAAGAAGCGGCTGGCATTTCCCGCTACAAGGCGCAACGCAAGGAGACGCTCAACAAGCTTGCTCACGTGGAGGCGAATCTTGCCCGCGTCACGGATGTCGTTTCCGAAATCGGCCGCCAGATCGGTAGCCTCAAGCGTCAGGCCACCAAGGCGATCCGATACAAGAAGATCAGCCACAAGCTGAGGCACCTCGACATCGGCTACAGCGCCTACCAATACCAAACCATGAGCGCCTCGCTCGACACGGTTGACCAGTCGTCGACCGAGCTGCAGACGGAGCTCGATGGTTTGGCCAAGGACTTGGAGAACAAGGAAGGCAGCCTCGTCGTCTACAAGGAAGAGCGCCAGACCCTCATCCAAAAAGTCCAGGATTCGCAGCAGTCCGTATTCGATCTGCGCAGCATGAAGGAACAGGCGAGCAACGCTGCCGACATGGCCCAGATCAAGATCGCATCCCTCTCGGAGCGCATGGAGCAAGCGACCCAGGAAATCGCCTCCTTCGAGGCCCAGCTCGGCGAGATCGCCAGCAAGGTCGACGAGCACAATTCGGACAAGCAGATGCACCTCGACGTGCTCGGAAATTCCGACGAGATCTTCCAGGAGCGCAATCGCGACCTCGAGGAAATCGAGGAACGCCTCCGCGTATCGGAGACGCAAATACAGCAGCTCCGCGTGGCGGCTCAGGACGCGGAGCGCGCGAGCTCGCGTTGCCGTGAGGCCCTGTCGGCCATCGAAGTGGAAGCTGGCACCAGCCGCAATCGCTTGATGCGCTTGGAAGAAGAGCTGGCCGAACAAAGCGAAGGGCAGGCCGAAGCGTCTCAAGCCCTCAGCGAATTTCAAGAGCGCTTGCTCGCGACCCGCAGCATGCAGGAGCAGCTGCAGCTAGACCTCGAAGCCGCTCGCGATGGCGTTTCGGACAAACGCGACGCCTTCAAGGCAGCCCAGATCCGTATCCAAGAAATCGATCGCAACGTAGCCCAGAAGTCGGCCCGCGTGAAGCTGCTCCAGCAGTTGCAGGAAAAGCTGGAAGGTTACGGCGAAGGCGCCAAGGCCTTGCTCAAGGGAAAACTTCGTGGTTCATTGGAGGGCAAGGCCTTTGCTCCGCTCACCAGCGACTTGTCGGTAAAGGATGGATACGGGCCGGCGGTGGAAGCCCTGCTTGGTTCCGCTATGGAAGCCGTTGCGGTAGACGATGCCGATACGGCGATCGAAATTTTCCAGCAACTCGAAGACGGCAAGATTGGCCGGGCTTGCGTGCAGTTGCAAAATGCCACTGCGGCAGCTACGCCGGCCAGCGATTTGCCGGACTGGATCAAGCCTGCGACCGCGTTCGTTTCGCTCAAGGACGACGCCAGCCATGATTCGCTGCGTGCGGTTCTCGCGTCCAGCTACATCGTGGACAGCATGGCGGATTTCCTCAAATGGAGGGAAACTCAGTCTGAATTCCGCTTCTTGCAGGTCGCTTCCCAGAAAGGCGAAACCCTCGACGCCCGCGGGCTGGTGACTGGCGGTTTTAAGGGCAAGGTCAAGAACAGCAGCATCCTCCAGCGCGAAGTCGAGCTGAAGCAGACCCAGAAGGAACTTGAAGAAGAGCAGAAAGCTCTCGAAGCGGCTCGGGTCGAGGCGGACAAGGTGAACAAGGAGCTGGAGGCCGCGGAAGAAGCGGTGGAAAGCAAGCGTCACGAAATCGCCGAAACCAACCACGAGCTCTCCTCGTTGCAGGCGGAAGAGCGCAACGCCCAGAAGCTCGTCCAAGAACAGAAGATGCGCGCCGAGCGTTTGGAGCGCGAGCGCATGGGCCTCGAGGAAGTGCAAGCGGCATCGACGGAACGACTCGAGTCGGCGAAAGCCACTTTGGCCCAAGAGCTGGAGCGCCTGGAAAGCAGCCGCCGCCAGCTTGAGGAGACGGAAGAAGGCATTGGCGACATCCGTGCCGAGCGGGACGAAAAGCGCGAGAGCCTTAGCCAAGCCAAGTACGACTTGCAGGAAAAGAAGGCGAAGCTCGACGTGATTACGCGTGGCATGGTGGAGATGGAGCAACGCCGCAACGAGTTGCAACGCCTGATCGAAACCAAGACCCGCGATATCGAGAACTGGGAGGAGCAATCCGAGTCGCTCAAAAGCGAAATCGCCCAAGCCGAGGAGCGTAGTGGTTCCGTGGATGCGGAACTCGAGGAAGCGAAGATTTTGGTGAACACCACACGCGAATCTCTCGTGTCGATCGAAGAGAAGGTCGGTGTGCTGGAGCGCGAGCAAAACGGATTGCGCATTCGCGTTGACGAGCTGCGCAACAACCTCGGCAGCCAGCAGGTACAGATTGCGGAGAAGCGCTCCCGTCTGGAATTTATCCAGGAAGAGATCACCCGCGAGTACGGGCAGGATCTGACCAAGACGGACTGGAAGTGGCAGCTGTGGAAGGCTCGCCAACCGGTTGAGGATTTACCGGTGCTCGACGATGACGACGAGGATGAAGATGCCTCGCCCACAGTCGCTCTACCCGATCCTAACGAGGAACCAGCGGAAGAGGCGGAAGCTGAAAATGCCGAAGAGGTTGAGCCGGAGCCCGAAGCCGAAGCTCAAGCAGAGACCGAAGGGGAGAATGCCGAAGAAGAAGCGGAGCCGGAGGCGGTCGAACCGCTATCCAAGCAGCGTGCTCCGACTGAAGCGGAGCGCGAGGAGCTTGAGAAGACCAATTGGGCTGCCATCAAGCGCGAGGTGGAAAATTTGCGGAAACGTATCCAGGGCATGGGCACGGTTAACACGGATGCGATCGCCGAGTACGGCGAATTGCGCGAGCGTCATGGCTTCTTGAAGGGGCAGTACGACGATTTGGTTTCGTCGAAGGAAAAGCTCGAAGAGGCGATCGACGAGATCAACACGAAGTCGCGTGAGCAATTTACGGATACGTTCGTTAAGATCCGGGAGAACTTTAAGCACACCTTCTCGACGCTTTTCCATGGAGGCAAGGCCGACTTGCAGCTCATCGAAACGGACGATGTTTTGGAGAGCGGTATCGAGATCGTGGCGCAGCCTCCGGGCACCAAACTCAAGGGCGTCAGCCTGCTCTCTGGTGGTCAGAAGACCATGACTGCGGTTGGCTTGCTGTTCGCGATTTACATGGTGAAGCCGTCGCCGTTCTGTTTGCTCGACGAGCTCGACGCGCCGTTGGACGAATCGAACATTGGCCGCTTCACGACCTTGCTCAAGCAGTTCACCCAGCAGTCGCAGTTCATCATCATTACCCACAACAAGCGCACCATCGCGGCGGCTCAGGCGATCTACGGCGTGACCATGGAAGAGAAGGGCGTATCCAAGGTGGTGAGCATGAAGTTCCACAGCGAGCATGAGGATCCCGACATGGTGAAGCTGGACTTGGACAAGCCCTCGGCCGCGGTGCCTGCTTAGTTTTTTTCGGCAGTTCGGTAGGATTGGTGCTCTTTGAGGAAACTCTCGAATTTTGTCTTCCTCTGAGAGTTGGCTGCGGTGGCGTATTTCTTTAGATTCTTTTTGAAGGGTTCGATCTTCTCGAATGGCTCCGTATCCGATAGCGTGCTACCGACTGAATCGCTGATCTTGAGTTCGAAATTCACGTTTCGGTAGTTGTCGAAATCGTAGACGTATATCTCGTATTCCTTGTAGGGAGCGCTTTCGAATTCGATCTCTCCGACCGATACGCCGAAGTTGAAATCTACCAAGTTGCCGCCGTCATAAACAGCAACCCCGAGATACCCGTAAGGCACGTAGGTTATCACTTTCGTATGATCTTTTCTGGTACGCCCGCGAAAAGTGAATCGCTCGTAGTAGATTGCTTCGCCCGTTTCGCTGTCCGTGAAATAGTCGTCAGCTCTAGTTACTGCATACTGTTGATCTTTGTCGAATGCGATAGAAGGGTTGGTGTGCGAATAGAGTGTTGCTGAGAAGTCGCCGAAGATGTCTTTGTCAAAGTTATGGACCGCTATCATGCCTTCTTGGAAATCTTGAGCAGAGAAAATGAATGTCTCGGTTTCGTTTTCTGAGGCGATATCGTAGTATCCGATCTTGTTGGCGGTATTTTTGTCGAATAGTTGAATTTCGGCGTCGAATTCTGAATACAGTTCTAGACGAAACTCTCCTTGGGAGGCCGAGCTGCTCTCCAGAAGTTCGACGCGTGTGTGTTCGTTTTTGTAGGGATGCGATTCAGCCGAAAGTGTTCCGGTTGTTGTATTGCCTATGTTTATTTCTAGGGCGTCAAATGGCATGATTCCAAATTCGTAGTCCGCAGGCCAGGGGGTGTTTTCATTCACTCTCACAAAGTATGTGGTATCGGCTTCCGCGGTGAATTTGTATGGATACGCGTAAGACTGGTTTCCCCATTGGTAGTCGACTTCTGTGATCTTGCCGTCTCTTGCGGCGTATAGCCTTTGAGGGGTGGGGTAGGTGTAGCTCTTTTCGGGTTCTAGGCCTTCGATGATAAAGGTCTCTCCCGACTTGTCGAAGGTGAGGTGGTCCATGTCTGGAGACCGACCCTTTATTTTATTGAATGGCTTTATTGGAATCGGAGCGTTGCCGAATGATTCGCGTTCTGACTGGTTTATCCGCATGAGCGAACTCGTCGTCTTTTGGCCGTTTTGGGTGAAGCCTGGATCGACGAAGATAAAGCTGCCGTCGGGATTGTAGATGTGACGCTCGTCGTCGATTCGAAAGGTGTTCAGGCCTGGATAATAGAATGAACCGGCCCGCCACATTGAAATGGAAGGACCGTCCGCAAAGGGCCAGAATCTGTATCCAACTTTTGGGACACCATCCTTCATGATTCCGGTGACTATTCTGTCTGTTGGTTTGATTTCGGGGCGGACGTAAAGGGGATGTGCGATGATGCTGTCGATCCAAGGAGCTGCGTAGGATATTTTTGCGAAGTAGTTGGCGTTTCGGCCCTGGGTGATGTTGCGCTCACCAAAGCTGGTGACTCCTGCGAGCTTCCACTCTGGATCGTCGAGGCTTTGTATTAACATTGGGCCGCCGCTATCTCCGTGGTAGGTCCCTCGGAATGGGTTTATGCCCACTGTCTTTACAAAGTAGTCGTGCACAGGATCGTTTTCTTCCTCGTCATCAATCTCGGCGATGACTGCGTCTACCTCTTTTAAGATATCAGAGGTCGTGTCGTTTTCAGAGGTATAGCTGGTTAGTCCCCAGCCCAAGGTTTTGACTCCTCGGCCAATCGCCAATATTGAAGCGGCTCGCTGGAGGGCGATCGGTTTGACGTCGTTAATTGGCTCGGCGAGCCGGATAAGGGCGATATCGCAGCCTCGGGAAGTTCTCATCGGATCGACTTCGGGATGGACGAAGATCGCGCTGTATTCGTAGAGATCTACCTCACCATTGAGGTCGCCCTCGCTCACTGCGATTTCGAATGGCCCACTCCCATGTTCGTTGACGCAATGGGCTGCGGTCAGGATCCAGTGCGGGTGGATAAGCATTCCCCCGCAAAATTGCCCTTCAGCGATTGAATCGCTATCGACTCTCACGAGCGCCACCATCCAGGGATATGCGTTGGCCTCTGAGTTTTCACCTCCGACGATCGAAGGTTTGATGATTTCTTCGGAAAAGAGGCAATGGGCTGATAGAAAGGTCAGCGCCGCGGAGATGAGGATCTTTATCAAGCGGATTGGGATTTGGGTTTGTTGCTAGGATTTTGTGTTAGGTAATTCCTGCGGGCAAGCTATCGTTGCAGGTAAATCGCTAATGGGATTTCCCCCCTTGACCCGTATCCTGTAACTCGCTTGTAACGTGGCATGTTTTCTTTCCTCAAACGCTTGTTCGGTCGGGCCGAGCCGGAGTCCGCTGCGATCGGGCGTCGGGGAGAGCGGGAGGCTGAGAAGCTCTTGAAGAAGAAGGGCTACCAGGTTCTGGCCCGCAATTTTCGCAGCGGGCGTGACGAGATCGACTTGATCTGCCTGCAGGGCAAGGCGGTCATCTTCGTGGAGGTGCGCACGCGTGCGGCGGGCGCCTTGGTCAGCGGTTACGACTCTATCAACCGCCGCAAGCGCGAGGCCTTGAAGCGGGTGTGCCGCTCCTATTTCAGCATCATGAAACCCAAGCCGTTGACGCTACGTTTCGACGTGGTGGAGGTTGAGCACGAGGAGGGTGCGATCACGGCAGCTCGCCATTTCGCGGACGTGCCCTTGTTCTCCAAATCCGCTAATCGCGGCCGCTGAGTCGAAATGCGCCCTTGGTGGTGGCCATCCATCAAATCCTTTCCGGTATTGCTCAAGTAGGATTCATGGGAGGCGGATCCGAGGCTGATTTAGTCGGGTTCCGCCCTTTACATAGATCCTTGGAGCGTCAATTTCTTCGAGCTCCAACCAACGGCTTTTACGTATCATGTCACAGGATAAAAGACACCCATTTCTACAAGGTCTCAGCAAGCACCGCGGCGTGCAGCCCACGATCATCACGATCTTCGGCGCCTCCGGCGACCTCTGCGCCCGCAAGCTCGTGCCAGCGATCTACAACCTCGCGGTGGACAACCTGCTGCCGGCCGATTTTTACTTGATTGGCTTTGGTCGTAAGCCGATTCCGGACGAAGAGTTCCGCTCGCTCGCCGCAGACGCGATCTCCAAGTTCTCCCGTCGCCCGCTCAACAAGGAGATCTGGGACCGCATCGAGAAAAACACCTTTTACTGTTCCGGCGGATACGACGAGGAGGAAGGTTTCCAGAAGCTCAACGACAAGATCGGTTCCATCGAGAAGGATGCCGGTCGCGAGATGCAGAGCGTTTTCTACGTTTCCACTCCGCCGTCCGTATTCGACCCGATCGTCAAGAATCTCGGCAAAGTCGGCCTTGCTACCAAGTACCAGGAGACCGACAAGCACACGAAGGTCGTTATCGAAAAGCCCTTCGGCAAGGACCTCGAATCGGCGCGCGCCCTGAACCGGGCGATCCAAGGCGTATTCCAGGAGCGCCAAGTGTATCGAATCGACCACTACCTCGGCAAGGAGACCGTACAGGACTTGCTCGTCCAACGTTTCGCCAATGCCATTTTCGAGCCGCTTTGGAATCGCAACTACGTGGACAACGTACAGATCACGGTGGCGGAGAGCCTCGGAGTCGGAACGCGCGGCGGCTACTACGAGCAAAGCGGGGCGACCCGGGACATGATCCAGAACCACACCATGCAGCTGCTGGCGCTGATGGCGATGGAGGCTCCGGCTTCGCTCGACGCGGAGGCGATTCGCGACGAGAAGGTGAAACTGCTCAAGGCGATCAAGCCATTGAAACTTGGATACGAGAATCCCGAAGTCGTCCGTGCCCAATACGCGGAAGGCCTGATCGATGGTCAGAAGGTTCAGGGGTATCGCGACGAAGAAGGCGTTTCGGCCCAGTCCGAAACCGAGACCTACGCGGCTCTCAAGCTCGCCATCAACAACTGGCGTTGGGAGGGGGTTCCTTTCTACCTTCGCTCCGGCAAGCGCATGGCTCGTCGCGTCACCGAAATCGCGATACAGTTCAAGCGTCCGCCCTCGTCGCTCTTCAGCGAGAACGAGATGATCAACCTCGCCAACAATTCGCTCGTCTTCCAGATCCAGCCGGACGAAGGCTCGACCATTTTGCTCAACGGCAAGATCCCTGGCCTGCAAACGCGTACGCAACCGGTGAAGATGCACTTCCGCTATTCCACGACCTTTGGTTCGAACACGCCGGAAGCTTACGAGCGCCTGGTTCTCGATGCGATGATTGGTGATGGAACGCTCTTCATCCGCGGCGACGAAACGGAAGCGTCTTGGAACCTGATCACTCCGTTGCACGAGTTCTGGAAGAGCGAAGGGCAGCGTGGCATAGAGACTTACGCTTCTGGATCCTGGGGACCGAACGCTTCTGATCGCATGTTGTGGCAGAACAACCACGAGTGGCGACGTCCTTAATCTGAGGATACACTGATCAGCGAACGAGCCATGAGTGAAAATAGCACAGTTTACGAGGCCTTGCCCGGCCTCAAAGTACCCCTTGGGAATGCGCTCAAGGAATTGACCGCAATGTGGTCGCCGATCGACGAATCGGGAAAGAGCAAGGATAACGAATACCGCGCGTCGCGCATGAACCTGATCGTGCACATCGGATTCGAAGCGAGTGTCGCGGAGGCGAAGGAGTTGTTCCAAACCGTGATCAACTTCTCGCATCGCTACCCTTGTCGCATGATCTTGCTTTGTCCGCAGCCGGATTCCTGGGAGTCCAAAAAGGACATGGGCTGCAAGATCTTCTCGGAGTGCGTTTTTGGAGAAGGGGCCGGCGGGATGAGCTGTTGCGAAGTATTGATTCTTGGATACACGCTGAGCGAACGTCAGTACTTGGAGAACCAGGTCTCGGTCTTTTTGGAGGCGGATTTGCCTACCTACTACTGGCCGACTCGTTTTGGCTCGGCGGAGCTGCTTTCCGACTACAAGTTTTTCTTCAAGCAAGCGGAACGGGTGATTTTCGATTCGTCGCGGGAGTGTTTCCTGGTCGACCAAGTCGACGTACCTCAGCCCGAGAAAGTACATGACTTGGCGTACTCTCGCTTGCTGCCGATTCGACAGAGCGTCGGGCAGTTTCTCAGCGCCTTTTCGAAGGAGGCGATCGTGGATGGCTTGGCTGAGGTTACCTTGAGTTCGAGCTCGAGCTTCAAGTGCGAGGGGCGGGCCCTTATGAGTTGGGTGGCCAGCGCTTTGACGAAGTGCTACTCCAGTCCGGAGGAGGCCAAGGGAAAGATCCGTTTCGACCAGCAGGAAGCTGGGGAGGAAACGGCTGTTCCGATCATGAGCTTCGTGTATTCTAACGATAACTACGTTACGTTTACGATCGAACTGTCCAAGGGCGAAGCGCACGTGGAAGCCGATCTAGGCAATGGCAAGCAGTCGCTGACAACGGGTGTTCGCTTGCTGGATGCGGAAACGGCGTTGGCGGAAGCCTTGTTTCACGGGTAGGGGGCGAACGTAGCGCGCCGCTTTAGCCCGCGTCCGCGGAGAATTGATCCGGTCTTTTGTAGGGCTGTCGCTTGCGACATGCCGCGTCGGTGTGATCTGGCAATGCGGTGCGGCGCGAGCGCCGACCTTGCGGATGTATCCGTTGCGGTCGCGGGCTTCCGTCTTCGCTGAAGCTACGCCGTGACGGGAAAGCTCCGCGCTACGGGGCTCCTTCAGTGCGGTCTGGACCGAGGTCCAAGCCTACGAGCGTTTTTTGGAGACCAAGGTCGCTCCTGCTTATTCCTTGTTTCGCGTATCGAAGACGATCGTGACCGGCCCGTCGTTGAGCAGGTCGACTTTCATGTCGGCGGCGAAGACTCCTGTGCTCACATTTTTGCCGGTGAGTTGATTGAGCTTTTGGCAGACGGCTTCGTAGTCGGCTATGCCTTTGGCGGGTGGGGCGGCGTCGTTGAAGCTGGGGCGGTTGCCTTTCTTGTTGCTGGCGATTAGGGTGAATTGGCTGATGACGAGCAGCTCGCCGTCGATGTCGGCAAGGGACTGGTTCATGCGGCCTTCGGCGTCTTCGAAGATGCGTAGGTTGGCGATCTTGCGGGCGATCCACTCGATGTCGTCGGGTGTATCGTCCTTGTGGATACCGAGGAGGACGAGGGACCCTGGGCCGATGGAGGAGTGGGTTTGGCCGTCGATGGTGACGGAGGCTCGGGTGACGCGTTGGATGACGGCTTTCATGTCGGGATGAGGAGGATTTCGTTTTGAAGCCCGCAGATTAGGCAGATTCTCGCAGATGTGTTCTTTTCTATCTGTGTAGATCTGCGTGATCTGCGGGCAAGCAAAAGGCGGGTCTGGTGACCCGCCTCGTATGTTATCTATTTGAAAGATCCTTACTCGAAGTCGATGTCGATTTCGACGTCGGCGTCGTAGTCGACTCCTTTTACGCCGAAGCCGAAGAGCTTGAGGAATTCGTCCTGGTAGCCTTCGAAGTCGGTGTAGGTGTCGATGGTGTCGGTTTCGATCTTGGGCCAGTTCTCGGCGATCTCGTCCTGGATCTCTGGCTGCATTTCCCAGTCGTCGAGGCGGATGAGGTCGAGTGCGTCGGTGGGCACTTCGCCGCAGTTGTAGAGGCGGTCGGAAAAGAGGCGGTACATCTGCTCGATGCAACCCTCGTGGTTGCCCTTTTCCTTCATCACCTTGTAGAGGGCGGTGATGTAGAGGTTGACGCCGGGGATGGCGGAGGAGGATTGGGTGACGAGGGCTTTGTTGACGGAGACGTAGGCTTGGCCGCCGATGGGGGCGAGCTTTTCGTTGATGGCTGCCTTGGCGCGGCGTACGTCGAGCTTGGCTTGGCCGAGGGCGCCGTCCTTGTAGATGGGCCAGGTGAATTGGGGGCCGATGTAGTCGTAGGCGACGCATTTGAATCCTTCGGCGAGCACGCCGGCTTCGCTGAGGGCGTCAATCCAGAGCTCCCAGTCCTCGCCGCCCATGACTTTGACGGTACCTTGGATTTCCTCCTCGGTGCCGGGTTCGAGGGTGGCGACTTGGATGGTCTTCTTGTCGGTGTCGAGGTACTTGTTGGAGAAAGGCTTTCCGATGGGCTTGATGGCGGACTTGTAGACTTCGCCGGTCTTCGGGTCGGTGCGGCGTGGGGCTCCGATGGAGTAGACGAGCAGGTCGATCTTGCCGCCCATGTCGGCCTTGATGCGCTCGATGGCTTGAGCCTTGAGCTCGTCGGAAAAGGCGTCGCCGTTGAGGGACTTGGCGTAGAGGCCGGCGGCCTTGGCCTGCTTTTCGAAAGCGATGGAGTTGTACCAGCCGGCGGAGGCGCAGCGACCGCGTTCGGAGGGACGCTCGAAGAAGACGCCGAGGGTGTTGGCTCCGGAGCCGAAGGCGGCGGAGATGCGGGAGGCGAGTCCGTAGCCTTGGGAGGCGCCGACCACGAGTACGTTCTTGGGGCCGTTTTCAACGGCAGGCTGGCTTTTGACGTAGTCGATTTGTTCCTGGACGTTCGCGGCGCAGCCGGCCGGATGGGCTGTGATGCAGATGAAGCCTTTTATCTTAGGTGTAACGATCATGGACGGTGTGAATAGGGTTACGCAGTTCCTCTTGAGGGAAAAGGGCTGTGTTTGCCGAAGATTGGGGGGCAAGGCCAGATTTATTTGGGTTTTAGGTTTCGGGTTCTGGGTTCCGGGCTTCGATGGGGTGGGGCTGAGGCTTTGGCGGGCCGCTCCTGTCGGACTTGTTACGCAATCGGGGTTGTGGACAGGGCGTTCATGCTGTTTGAAGCGCTACAGGAGGATGGTGCCGGCGATCCCGAGCAGGATGAGCGCAGCGATGATGCAAATGACGCGGCGTTCCTGTTTGGTGGTTTTGAGGAGCATTGCTTTTCAGATTCGCTGGAATATTCTTAAATCTTTATCGCTCAGTATATTGTGACTATGAACCTATTTCTTCGAGTAAAGCTCTTACTGCTGGCCGCCCTTTGCGGGGCTGGGATCCTTAGCGCTCAGAGCGATTACAGTTTGGGCCCGGTCGACACGGGCGAGGTGGAAGCGGAATTGGTGGCCGATGTGGCTGCGTTGCGCCCCGGACAAGAGTTCCAGCTGGCCTTGCGGTTGAAGATGGACCCGCATTGGCACGTTTATTGGATCAATCCGGGAGATGTGGGATTCATGCCGGAAGTGGAGTGGGAGCTTCCCGAGGGATTTGAAGTGGGCCCTTTGGAGTTTCCGACGCCGGAGCGGATCCCTTTCGAGCCGCTTGTTTCGTACGGATACGAGGGGGAGGTTTTCTTGCTAGCCAAGGCGAAGGCTCCCGAGTCCTTGGAATCGGGCAGCCCAGTCCGCATCAGCGCGGCTTCCAACTGGCTGGTTTGCGAGGAGGCCTGCATCCCGGGGAACGCGAACTTGGCGCTCGAGCTACCGGTGACGGAAACGGGCGAGTCCTTGGCTCCGGCAGAGTACGCGGATGAGATCGCGAAGACTCGTGCTGCTTTGCCTAAGGATGCGGAAGGCGGCAAAATCGCGTTCGAGGATTTGGACGATTCGTTAATCTTTACCTTGCAGTGGGATGGCTTGAAAGAAGCGGAGTTGAAGGACCCTTACTTTTACGTGGAGCAGCAGTCGGTTTCGGATTCTGCCAAGGAACAAAGCTTCGACCTCGCGGGAGACATTTTGCGAGTGGCGGTTTCCAAGGCGGAATACTTCGAGGCAGTGGAATCTGGATACACGGGTCTCTTGTATTCCGAAAGCGGTTTCGAAGCGGCGGGTGGCGCGCATGCGGTACGCTTCCATGTGCAAGGGGACCTCGCTGCGATGGGGTCCGCTGCGCCGGTGGCCGCTACCGGATCGGCTTTCGATATCGCTCTGGGCGAGGCCCTGTTGTATGCGTTTCTGGGTGGGATGATCTTGAACCTGATGCCCTGCGTTTTTCCGGTGCTTTCGATCAAGGTGCTCGGCTTCGTTCAGCAGTCGGGCGAGGACAAGGGCAAGGTCTTGAAGCATGGGCTCGCCTTCACGGTTGGCGTGCTCGCCTCGTTTTGGGTTTTGGCCGGAACGTTGATCGCGCTGCGTTCGGCTGGCGAGAGCTTGGGCTGGGGATTCCAGCTGCAGCAACCGGAGTTCGTAGTGGTGATGCTCGTGGTCATGTTCCTCTTTGGACTGAGCATGGCGGGCGTTTTCGAGATGGGGACCTCTGCGATCAGCTTGCAGGGCAAGGTCAAGGGCGATGGCTTGGGCGGCTCCTTCTTCTCGGGAGTGATCGCGACCGCAGTGGCGACTCCGTGTACGGGGCCGTTCATGGGACAGGCTCTTGGTTACGCGCTTACCCTTTCGGCGTTTCAGTCGCTCACTGTATTCACTTTCTTGGCACTTGGCATGGCGACGCCTTACTTGGTGCTTTCGGCGAATCCTGCCCTGATTAACAAGCTGCCACGTCCGGGAGCGTGGATGGAAACCTTCAAGCAAGTCATGTCCTTCCCCATGTTCGCGACCTGTATCTGGCTGGTTTGGCTGCTAGGGGCGCACGTTGGAAATGACGGTTTGCCTTTCGTGCTGGGAGGCTTGCTGGTGGTGGCGATCGGGGCGTGGATCTACGGGCGCTGGTCGACGCCGATGCGCAAGAAAACGACTCAGCGTTTCGCTTCCGTCTTGGCTTTGCTGACGGTGCTGGGCGGCATCTGGATGATGTTGCCGAGGGAGAACGCCGATGGGGAAGAGGAGATCGCCTGGCGGGCGTATTCGCCGGCTCTCGTCGAGGAGCTGAGCCGCTCGGGCAAGCCGGTCTTCGTGGACTTTACGGCGGACTGGTGCCTCACTTGCAAAGCGAACGAGGTGCGACTCTTCCGTTCGGACGAAGTCCTGCAGCAAATCAAGCAGCGCGAGGTGCAGCTGGTGCAGGGCGATTGGACCAAGAAGGATGGGGTCATCACGGAGGCGCTCGCCAAGTATGGGCGCTCCAGCGTGCCGCTGTATTTGCTCTATGATGGCAAGCCGGGATCGGAGCCAAAGGTGCTTCCTCAGGTTCTGAGCCCGGATGCGTTTTTGGAGTCGCTCGACGAAATCTGAGTCAGGCTTTGCCCGTTTCTCGGGAAACGGGCCGCTGTGCCTTTGCGGCTCGGCCAAGTGAATATCTGCGCCCTTTGTTTACCACCCCGCCGCAACAGTCTTCGCTCTTCGAGCTACGCCCGTCACCAGCGCACTCCCACTTTGCTTGCGAGCGTAATTACGATTTCACTACGAAGCGATATAGGCGCTGAGACCAGTCGGGACCGGCGTAGTCGATGCCGATTCGTGGCGTCGCGATGACTTGCGCGTCCGGTATTTTCGGGCCGTTCTCCAGGTAGAGGCCGGTTTGCCGAGTCGCTGGCAAGGCGTTGAATCTGCGGTCGATGCCAAGGCGTTTAGTCAATCTCCCGGGGCCGCTGACTCCTTCGAGGCCTCGGATGAGAATCGCGGCCGGATAGTCTTCTGGACCGGTGACGAGGTTGAGCATTTCGTGCATGCCGTAGACGAGATAGACGTACCAGTTCCCTGCAGGGCCGAACATGACTTCGGTGCGGGCGGTGCGGCCTTTGCTGGCGTGACAGGCGAGGTCTTCCGGCCCGTCGTAGGCTTCTGTCTCGGTGATGGGGAATCGGGATTCGCTTCCGTCGTCGGCGGCTACGACGAGGACCTTTCCGATCAGGTCTCGGGCGAGCGAGATCGTGTCCGGCGAGGTGAAGCTTTCAGGCGGGAGGATGCGGGCCATGCTGGGGGAGAAAAATATGGGCTTCGCTCAAAGGCAATCGTTGCTTGCTCGGTTGCGACGGCTCAACCTTGCGAGATGCCCAGAACTGTGACCTTCACCGCGAACTTGCTCGCGGAAACGACATATGAATTTTCCCGTTGGAACGAGGGGAAGACGCAGCGCGCGAAGAGCGAGTCCTTCCAGGTCGGGGGGAAGGGAATCAACGTGAGCAAGATGCTCAACAAGCTTGGGGCGGACAACCAGGCCCTGTGTTTCCCGGGCGGCGATTTCGGTCCCGCCTGCGAGCGCTGGCTGGCGGAGCAGGAGATCGAAACCCTCGCATTCCACGAAGGTTGCGTAACGCGCACCGGCAGCGTTATCCGTTCGGGCGGGCAAGACGAGACGACGTTTTTGGGTGTCGACTCCGTGGTTTCCGAGGACGCGATTCGGGAGGCGGTAGCGGAGCTGGACGCCATCGAGGATCCTTTCATTTTTGCGGTCTGCGGATCCGTGCAAAACTGGGAGGACCCCATGTGGGATTGCCTGCGGGATTGGGTTTCGGAACGGGGAGACGAGGTGACCTTGGTTGTCGACAATTATGGCCCGAGCTTGCCCTGGTTTGCCCGGCAAAAGCCGGAGCTGGTCAAATTCAACCGGGACGAGCTGGAACTGCTTTTCGAAGGCGAGGAGCGGAAGCTCGATACGCCGACGCTGCTCAAGAAAGCCCGTTTTCGCTTTTCTTGCGATCGTTGGGTAGTGACCAATGGGGCGGAAACGATCTGGGTGCTGGACGGGGAGGGCGAAGCGGTGAGCTTCGAGCCGAAAAAGGTGAAATGCGTGTCACCGGTAGGCTGCGGAGATATCGTCTTCGCGACCTTGATCGACTGCTTGTATAATCGGAGTGGATACAGCTTGCTCGAGGCGGCGCAGCTGGCTAGCGACTATGCGTCGCGCAGCGCCGCGATGCCGGGAATCGCGGAGTTCGATTTGTGAGATCGAGGGGTTCGTCCTTGGCTCGGATCACCCCTACGACTTGAGTTGCTATTTTTTCTAGGTCACCTTCAATTCCGCCGGTTTGAGTCAGAGCGAATACATACACATTAAAGGGGCGCGGGAGCATAACCTTAAGAACATCGAGCTTAAGATCCCCCGTAACAAGCTGGTGGTTATCACGGGCGTTTCCGGTTCGGGAAAGTCGTCGCTGGCGTTCGATACGCTGTACGCGGAGGGCCACCGCAAGTATGTGGAGTCGCTCTCGACTCAGGCG
>JBNKSG010000038.1:16055-23361 GCA_050297195.1 Opitutaceae bacterium
GGCGATGGACCAATTGAAGCGGCCGGACGTGGACTTCATCCACGGCTTGTCGCCAGTGCTCGCCATCGAACAACGCGCTTCCAACGCGTCGCCCCGCAGCACGGTGGCGACTGTTACGGAAATTTCCGACTATGCCCGCTTGCTTTGGGTGATACGTGGCGAGCAACGCTGTCCCAAGGATGGTGGCATCATCCAGCGCCAAACTCTGGACGATGCGGTGGATCAAGCCTTGCGATTGCCGGAGCGAACGCGAGCCATGGTTCTCGCCCCTTACATGAATGCGAAGCCAGCGGTTTTGCGGGAGGAATTGCCGCGCTTGCGCCAGAAGGGATTCCAGCGGGTACGGATCGATGGAGAGATCGTGGATGTCGATAGCCCGGATGCGGCGGCCAAGGGACGCAGCTCGGTGCAGATGGATATCGTGGTGGATCGTTTGGTGGTCGCCCCGGATCAGCGGAGTCGCTTGGCGGATTCGCTGGAGCTCGCCTTTAGCGAGGGGAAGGATCGGGCTTTGATCCTGTATCAAGAAAACAAGGACGATGGGTGGGAAGAACTTTCCTTGAGTCGCAACTTTTCCTGCAGCGAGTGTGGTACGGTTTACGAACCCGTGACGCCGCGTCATTTTTCTTTCAATACGGCGGAAGGCTCCTGTCCGGAATGTGGTGGCTTGGGCGAGACTCGGCGTTTTCTCGACGAGTTGATCGTGCCGGATCCGAGCAAGAGCGTAAAGGGCGGCACCTTGAAACCATTGCGAATTGGGGGGAAGCAGCTGATTATCCGCCACAACGCTTTGCTGCGTCAGCTTGCGGAGCAATTGCCCTTTGATCCGACGGTACCATGGAAGGACCTTCCGGAGGAAACGAGGCAGCAGCTACTACACGGAGTTCCGGATCGAGAGTTCGAGTTTAAGCTGACGCGTCGCAAGACCAAGACGCCTCCAGCGCCTTTCGAAGGGATCGTGCCGCTTCTGACCAAGGCGGCTCGCGAGACCAAAAGCGACGGGTATCGAGCGCGTTTGATGACTTATCAGACGGAGCAGGATTGTCCTTGCTGTCATGGTCACCGCTTCAGCCCGCGCAGCGCCAACGTCTTTGTGGACGGGGTGAGCATGCCGGAGTTTTTGGCCATGGATATCGAGAAGGCCTACGCCTTCGTTTCCGGTCTCGATCGGACGACTAGCGATGTTTCGACTTATGGGGAAGTGATCGAGGGGATCGAGTTTCGCCTCCGCTTCTTGAAGGAAGTTGGCTTGGACTACTTGACGTTAAATCGTGGATACGGCACTTTGAGTGGTGGGGAATCTCAGCGGGTGCGGCTGGCTACGCAGCTGGGCATGAGTCTGATGGGAGTGGTGTACGTGCTCGACGAGCCAAGTATCGGCCTGCATGCCAAGGACAACAAGAAGCTGGTCGAGACGCTTAAGGAACTGCGAGATGTCGGCAATTCAGTGGTCGTGGTTGAGCATGACGAGGAGATGATGCGGGCTGCGGACCATTTGATAGAGATCGGGCCGGGGGCCGGCCTCTACGGCGGCGAGGTGCTCTACGAGGGCAAGCCGGAAGATTGCAAGTCAGTGAGTGGCGAGGCGCGTTCGACGGGAGCCTATTTGTCGGGAGCTCAAACGTTGACGCGCTCGGCGCAGCGGCTGGAGCCGGCGGAGCGGTGGATCGAGATCAAGGAGGCGTCGCATCACAACTTGAAGGGTGTTAGTGCTAAGATCCCAGTCGGGCTGCTCACCTGCGTGACAGGGGTTTCCGGTTCGGGGAAGTCGACCTTGGTAAATCAGATCTTGGCGAAGGCGGCGGCCCGGAAGTTGAATCGATCGAAGGACATTCCAGGCGCCCACAAGGGGATTGACGGCTTGGAGCATTTCGAGCGGGTGGTGCGCGTGAGCCAGGAACCGATCGGGCAAAGCCCGCGTTCCAATCCGGCGACTTACACGAAGCTCTTCGACGCGTTGCGCGATTTGTACACGAAGGTGCCCCTGTCTCGAACACGTGGATACAAGGCAGGCCGTTTCAGTTTCAATGCTCGGGGCGGGCGTTGCGAGCGCTGTCAGGGGCAGGGGGCGATCAAGCTCGATATGCTGTTTATGAGCGATGCGTATATCGAGTGCCCGAGCTGCAATGGAAAGCGCTACAATCGGGAGACCTTGGAGGCGAAGTATGGCGGTATCAATATCGCGGAAGCGCTGGACCTTTCGGTCGACGAAGCCTGCGAGAGGTTTAAGAACGTGCCGCGTATTATCGAAAAACTGAATACGTTGGAGCAAGTGGGGCTGGGTTACTTGAAGCTCGGCCAGGCGGCGAACACCTTGAGCGGTGGCGAGGCGCAGCGCTTGAAACTTTCGCTGGAGCTCTCGAAGCGCAACAGCGGCAAGAACCTCTATATTCTCGACGAGCCGACGACGGGCTTGCACTGGGCCGATATCCAGCGCCTGAGCGACCTGCTTTTCCGCTTGCGGGACCAAGGCAATACGGTGGTAGTCATCGAGCATCACCTCGACTTTATCCGGCTTGCGGATTGGGCGATCGATCTTGGCCCGGGGGGCGGAAGCCGTGGCGGCGAGATCGTGTATTCAGGCCCTGTAGACGAAATGGCCGGCTGCGAGCGCTCGGAAACGGGGGCAGCACTTCGCTAGGCGGCGAACCCGTCGAAGAAGGTGGAGACGAAATCGATGACTTTGGCGAGGACGTGTTTTTTTCCTAATGGCTCTTTAGCCAAGAGAACTATCTTCGCGGCTTGAAACGATTTCTTAGGAGCGGATGATCTCGAGTAGTGGTTCGAAGGAGTAGATGGCGGCTCGACTGCTCTAGAAAAAATTGGAGCCAGCTGGTCCTGTCGTTTTCGGCAGAGACCGCTTTCATATGACCGAGGTAAGCGGTCTTATTTTTCTCCATGTAGCGACTGATGTAGAAGTGAGGAGAGGAAATGATGCCGGATGACTGTCGTATTCGAGGATTTCGTTGACGGTGCTGATTGTCCCTTCCATGCGGGACCACGAAACAAGTTGTTAGTCAAAAACTGAAAAAAATGAGCCACAAGTTGGGTTGTGGCTCATAAACGCGTTACAAAACAGGTTTCGGGTCAGAAGTGCGGGCTAACTGCTGGTGGGGTTGCTTTTGTTCTCAAGCTCTGTGCATTCTGTGTGTTCTGTGGTCCGATTTTTTTATTAACCACAGAATGCACAGAGTGCACGGAATTGTTAGTTGGATACGCGTTTGATGCCGAGTTTTGCGTGTTTGAAGTTGAGGAGGAGAGCGGTCTTTAGATCTACTGGCTTTGAGGTTGATGGGAGCGAGCTTTTTGCTTTCTTAGTATTCGTTTTGTTACCCTCCCCAGCTGCTAGTCCGTCGAATCCACGTTCCCGCAGCCGCAGTACTTTGTTGATCGCTTTGGCGGTGCAGGTCGCGGTTTTGCTGGTGTCGGTGTTTGTGATCGTGCGTGAGGATGTGGTGGTGGAGCCGCCGACGTTTTCGGGGGAGCGGACGGTGACGGTGGCGAGGCCTGAGGAGAAGCGTATGGATCGGCTGAGGGAGCTGACGCGTCGCATGTCGAAGCCGCGGAGCTTTCAGCGGCTGGCGGTGGAGCGGGAATTCCAGAGCGATCTGCCGGCGATTCCGGCTTTGCCGCAAGAGGCGCTTGATTTGGATAGCGTGGAGGAGTCGTTTCTGTCCGATGCGCATGCGTCCTTGTCGGGTTCGGGCTTGATGGAATTGGCGAGCTCCATGAGCGGCCGCGAATCGGCGGCGGAGTTTTTTGGGGTGAAGGACAGCGGGTGCCGCATCGTGATCGTGGTGAACACGTCGGCTTCGGTGGTGCGGAAGGCGGCTGCTCGGGGTGTGAGTATCGAACAACTACAGGAGGAGGCGATTCGCTTGGTGGAAGGGCTGGAGGGTGGAACGCTCTTTGGAGTCGTTCAATTTAGTCAGGGAACGAAATTGTTCTCTGAATACATGGTGCCTGCTTTGGTCAAAAACAAGAGGCAGGTGGGGGAGTGGATTCGGAGCGAGCTGAAGGGGAATCCGAAGATTTCGGATGCGGCGTTGGTTGGGCACGAAGCGGCCTTGGCGAAAGCGATGGAGCTGCAGCCGGATTTGATTTTCCTGGTGACGGATGGCTCTTTGAATCGCCGCACGGCCAAGGCGGAGGGTGGCTACTCGTATCCGAAAATCTCATTCGCGCAGTTGCTTTCCTTTGCGGATCGACGGGTTCTGGAAACGGGAGCGAAGCCGCGCTTGCACGTGGTCGGTTTCGAGTTGGGCGAGGTGGAGCGGGAGGGGCTTTCTCGTTTAGCCAAGCGCTTCGGGGGGACGTTGCGAGAAATGTGATTGTCAGGATTTCGTTGAGTGGCAGGGCTGTTTGCGAACGGCAGTGGGCGTTCGCTGCGGCGAGGCGCTGAGCCGGTTGGGGGATGTGGCGAGCTTCTTTGGCCGACGGCCGTTGGGCTGGAATTGCCGGAGCAACGTCGGCTCGGGGCGACCGTTTCTCTGAGCTATTGAGGAAAGGCGGACTTCCAGAGCGCGACCTCGCCCGGATGTCCATGGGCGTGAAGCTGTGCTTCGATTTGGGCGAGAGTGGGTTCCTCGACTTGGTGCCGCGGGTCTCCCGAAAGTTCGGGAAGGGTTGCGCGGGTGAGGGCCCAGCAGGCCCAGGAGCGCCATTTGCGTTGAAGGCGCCGCGGCTCGCCGAGACGATCGGCGTAGTGCTGGAAATGGACGCGAGGGTTTCCGAGGAAGGCTCCCGCAGGGGCGTTTTGGAGGAGTTCGACGAGAGCGGCGTAGGGGAGAGGCCAGGTTTCCAAGGTGGGTTCGCCGCCTTGCAGGTCCGCGCTCCAAGCACGGTCGAGACCGAGGATGGCTCGGGCGGGAAGTCGCTGCAACCAAAGGTGTTGCGCGTATTTGAGGCAAGTCAGGTAGAACTCGGACTTGCGCTCTTGTTCGCGAAATCGATTCAGCGAGCGCCAATTCATACCGGCTTCTGGGCTGGGAAGGCTAGCGAGCGGGCGGATGGTAGAAGGCGTGGTCATCGCTGGGTATTTTCTCGTGTATCGGTCGGGCAGACTCGGGGTTGCGGGGAGGTTTCCGACTAGGGTTATTACTGAATCGACAATCTCTGGCGAAAAGAAGCAATGATTTGTTGCAAGGGTGTTAAATATCGCCGTAGGTGGTGGCTTTTCATTCAAGCCTCGGTCCCAAGGACTGACCAAACCGTCGACTGATAACGTTACACGCTCCCAGACACATTTCCATCTTTGCCATGCCGACGAAGATCGTTCCGGATTTTTCCAGTCTCATGATTGGACTTACAGCAAACCCTCAGCCTAATCGATGAGCGACCCGATTAAACACGAGTGCGGTATCGCCCAAGTGCGTCTCAAGAAACCGCTTGAGTACTACCAGGAAAAGTATGGCACCCCGCTTTGGGGCTTCTACAAGCTCTTCCTCCTCATGGAGAAGCAGCGCAACCGCGGCCAAGATGGCGCGGGGGTAGCGGCGGTCAAATTCGACATGCCTGCGGGCGAGCCTTACATGTTTCGCGAGCGAAGCGTGAAGTCGAACGCCTTGGACCGCATCTTCAAGGATACGCTGAAAGGCTACCAAAAGTTGATTCGCAACGGCGAAGTCCTTCCGGACTACGTGCCTTCTATCAAGAAGAACTTCGATTTCGCGGCGGAGCTCTACATGGGACACCTGCGCTACGGCACCTCCGGCGGCTATTCGTTGAGCGTCTGCCATCCCTTCTTCCGTCGCAGCAGCTGGCCGACCAAGAACCTCATCCTTGCGGGTAACTTCAACATGACCAATACGAAGGAGCTCAACGAGAGCCTTATCGCCATTGGCCAGCACCCGATTTTCGCGACCGACACGCAAGCTCTGCTCGAGAAGGTCGGCTTCCACCTCGACGAGGCGCACGACAACCTTTATCGCTACCTTCGCGACGAAGGGCATAGCAACGACGAGATCGCCCAGAAGATTCTCACCGGAATCGATATTCCCAAGATCTTCCGCAAGTCGGCCGAGTCGTGGGATGGCGGTTACGCCTTGATCGGCGGCATCGGAAATGGCGACAGCTTCATCCTCCGCGATCCGCTCGGTATCCGACCGGCTCACTACTTCGAGGACGACGAGGTTTTCGCGGCCGCTTCCGAACGCGCCCCGCTGATGACCATCTTCGACAAGAGGATTGAGGACATCCATGAAGTCCCTCCGGGCAATATCATCGTGATCAACAAGGCAGGCGAAGTGACCCGGGAGGTTTTCCGGGAACCGGGGCCCGAGCCCAAGCAGTGTTCCTTCGAGCGCATCTATTTCTCCCGCGGGAACGACGCCGACATCTACAAGGAGCGCAAGGCGCTTGGCGGCGGCCTTTGCGAGCAGATCATGGACGGCATCAATCGCGATCTGGAAAACACGGTGATCAGCTTCGTCCCCAACACTTCGGAAGTCGCCTACTTTGGCGTCTTGGAAGAGCTCCGCTTGATCCGTCGCCGCGAGGTGAAGACCCAGATCCTGGAAGCAGCTGAAAAGGGCGAACTCGACGCGGACAAGCTGGACGAGCTCGTGATGAAGAACTGGCCGCGCGGCGAGAAGATCGCCCACAAGGACCAGAAGCTCCGCACCTTTATCTCCTCCGAGGATTCGCGCAACGAAATGGCCTCCCACGTCTACGACGTGACTTACGGGATCGTGACTCCGAACGACAATCTCGTTTGCGTGGACGACTCCATCGTGCGCGGCACTACGCTTCGCAAGTCCGTCCTCAAGATCCTCGGCAGCCTCGAGCCCAAGAAGATCATCATCGCGTCCACCGCTCCGCAAATCCGCTACCCGGACTGCTATGGCATCGATATGTCGGAGCTGGGCAAGTTCATCGCCTTCGAAGCAGCAATCGAGTTGCTCAAGGAACGTGGCAAGAAGGATGTTATTTCAGAAGTTTACCGCAAGTGTCTCGACGCGGAAAGCGGCGAAGCTCCCAACACGGTCAATTACGTTCAGGATATCTACAAGCCGTTTACCGACGACGAGATTTCCGCTAAGATCGCTCAGCTCGTTTACCCGTACGATACGGATTGGAAGGGCGAACTGCAGGTGATCTACCAAACGGTTGAAAACCTCCACAAGGCTCTCGACGGTCACGACGGCGACTGGTACTTCACGGGCAACTACCCGACGCTAGGCGGCTTCCAGGTCGTGAACCGTGCCTTCATCAACTACTACGAAAAGGCCAAGGGCCGCGCCTACTAGGCAACTCCTCTCAATCTGTTTCTAATCCTCGCACAAAGATGGCTGCTAAGAAAAAAACA
>JBNKSG010000039.1:0-22578 GCA_050297195.1 Opitutaceae bacterium
GGCGGAAGTAGTCGTAGAAGCCTTTGGAGGAGCTGCGGTCGAAGCCGGCCCAAAATGCGGGTTCGCAAACGGCTTTGCAACCGGCTGTGACCATGGCGACGTAGTCGTCCGTGGTGCGGCTTACCATGTGGGCGTGGGGCTCGATATAGCGCATGCTCTGATTGCTAATCGAGGGAGAGGGCTTGGCAAACCGGAAAGAGCGAAGGGCGCTTTCCGAACCGTTCTGGCCTGCGGCGCGAGGCTAGAGGCTGGAATCCGGCCTCTGGGCGGGCGTTTCGTTAGGCGTCTCCGGGCCAAGCTCCGCAAGCGGCCTTGGTCGTCGCTGCGGGGATGAGCTCTTTGGTCGGATCGCTCAGCGAGAGGAGGACGGAGGTGGCTCGCTCGTTTTTGCCCAGTTCCTTGAGGGCTTTGAGGAAGGCTTGGTAGCGGAAGTCGTCGGTGGCTCCGTCCCGTTCGACGCGGTCCATGAAGGCGGCGATGTCGATCAGTTTTGATCGGGCGTCCATGAAGTAAAGGTCGACGGGGTTTTGCGGTTTCGCTGGCTTCATAGGGCTGACTCTGCGCAGGCGGCGGGACGATGCAAGTCGCGGACGACGGCGGCGAGAATCTGGATTCCCTCTTCCATGCGTTCCGGGGAGACGAGGGAGAAGTTGATACGCATGCTGCAGCCGGCTTGCTCGGCTTCGGAGAAGAAGGGCGTTCCCGGCATGAAGGCGACACCGCGCTCGAGGGTTTGGGCGAGGGCGGCGCTCAGGTCGATCGCTTCCTCGAAGCTGAGCCAAAAGAACATGCCGCCGGAGGGGATTTCCCAGGTGGCGAGGCCGGAGAAGTTGCGTTTGAGGCAGGATTGCATGCGGTCGCGCTTTTCGCGGTAGTGCTGGCAAAGGTGGGAGATCCGCTCAGCGTTGGCTGCGGGGTCCTGCAGCATTTGCGTTGCCACGAATTGGGCTGGGCGGTTGCTGTGCAGGTCTGCGGCTTGCTTGAGCTTGAGGAGCGGGTCGAAAAGCTGGGGAGAGCAGGTGAGACTGCCCAATCGAAGCCCGGGGATGAGGGTCTTGGAAACGCTGGCGAGGTAGATCCAGGGGCAGCGTTTCAGGAATCTCGAAATGGGAGGAGCCGGAGGTTGTTCGTATGCGATGTCTCGATACGGATCGTCTTCGAGCAGGAGCGTATCGTGGCGGTCCAGTACTGCGGCGATTTGCTGGCGTCGTTCGAGGCTGTAGCAGGTGCCGGAGGGGTTTTGGAAGGTAGGGTTGAGGTAGATGACGGGGGCCTGCGTCCGCTCGAGCAGCTTGTCCAGGGCCTGCGGGCAGATGCCTTCGCTATCGAGGCTGAGGCTGTGCAGCTCGGCTTGGAAGAGCTTGAACACTTGGATCGCCGCCAAGTAGGAGGGGGCCTCGAGGATGATGGGCGTGCCCGGTTCCAGCAGCAGCTTGGCCGCGAGGTCGAGACCTTGCTGGGAGCCGGAGGTGATGAGCGTGGTGTCGGCTGTGGCGGGCAGTCCAAGGGATTGGCTGCGGGCGGCGAGGATGGAGCGCAGGGAGCGCTCTCCTTCGGAAGGGCCGTACTGGTAGGCGGCGGGCGGCACTTCGGGGAGCTTGAGGTCTTGCCAGAGGCTAGCGTCAGGCAGGCCGCCGGCGAATGAAATGATGTCCTTGTCCTGGGTGCGGGAAAGGATGTCCCGCGCGACAGAACCGGTGAGCTTTTCGATGCGCCGTGCTAGGCGTGGTGTGGACGGAAACGGGGTTTTCATGACGCATTCTAGCAAAGTTCTTTAAATAACGAAAATATCAGTATTATGCTCAAGGTATAACGAAATAGATATGAATATCCCTACGCACAAACAGGTCCTGGCGTTTTTGGAAATTTGCCGGGATTTCCATTTCTCCCAGGCGGCGAAGCGCTTGGGGGTTGCCCAGCCGCAGTTGAGTCGCACGGTGCGGGAATTGGAGACCTTAGTGGGGACCCCGTTGTTTATCAGGCAGGGCCGAAAGGTTTCCTTGAGCGCGGCGGGCGAGGTATTTTTGCGAGAGGTGTATCAGCTGCCTGCGATTCTAGGGCGGGCGGTGGAAGGGGCGCGCCGGGCGGCCGATGGTGAGGAGTCGGTGATGCGCCTGGGATTTGTGGGAGCATTGATGGGGGAGGAGCTTCTCGAGGTGTTTGAGGGATTCCGTAACAAGTATCCGGATACGCAGCTTAGTTTGTTCGACTTGGCTCCGGCTGACCTTTTGCGGCAAGTCGAGTCGGGCGAATTGGACGGAGCCTTTCTGGGGGTGAAGCCGAAGGAGTTGCCGCGCGAGGTTTCGAGTTTTCAGTGGAAGGTGGAGCCGGTGCTGGCCTGTTTGCCGCGAGAGCATCGCCTAGCGGGGCGAAAACGGATCGAGGTGGGTGACCTGGCAGGGGAAACCTTAGTGGCGCTTGCTGCCTCGCTGGCTCCTTCGTATCGAGATTTCTTGGACGATCTTTTCGAGAAGGCGGGAGGGCGGATTTCGTCTGTCTTGGAAACGAATGGATCCGACGCAATCTTGAGTATGGTGGTGGCTGGCTGCGGTGTCGCCTTGCTGCCGCGCTCGGCCTTGCGCCGGGCGGAAGGTCGTTTGGCCGCGGTTCCTCTGGCGGGCACGGAGGCTCGGCTGCGGGAGGTTTTCTTGTATCGGCAAGGAGAGCCCGGGCCGGTCTCCCAGTTGCTCGAATTGTTAAAGGCCTAGAGAGCGCGTTCGCCGCTCTTGAGTATTCTTGGGAGCTCGCTCGTGGATTTTGGATAACTCCGAGCACGCCTTGGCTGGCGGGATCCGTGAGAGCGAAGAGTGGCGCTTGAAATCCGAAGAGTGAAGCGAGGAATTTGGATACGCAAAAGGCGACCTCACTGGGAGGTCGCCGAAGGAAGAATCTTCTGCTGGGCGGGTTAGGCCTTGTCCTTGCCCATGCGCCTTTTAGTCGCGTAGCGGAAGCTGATAAGGGCGATCGCTCCCATGAAACCGATGTATTGCGTGGAGTCCGGGACTTGCTGGATGGAGATGCGGGCGATTTGGTCGTTTGCCATCAAGTCTTGGGAAACGTAGTTTCCTGTGGCTTTGGCGGCTCCACTGAATCCGTCGAGTCCCGCTTGGCCAAGTAGGCTCACCGATCCCATGGTGTCGGTACTCATTCCGCCGAGAGGGGAAAATGGAGCTCCCATGAAATCGTTCAATTCGGTTCCGGCATCCCAGATATTTGAGCCGAATAAGTTGATCTCCTGGTAGCCTTTGAAATTTCCAAAAATGTCGAAGAGTTCGTGTTGGGCTGGGTTGGCGTTGCCGAAAAACGCGTCGTTCGACGGCAGTAGCATGGAGGCGAAGCTCAGGTACCGATTGTACATCGAATCGAGGTCGATGGTGAAGGAGTTGGATTCGCCCGGAGCGAAGAGAACGCCCGGGGGAGCTCCGCTTCCATCTTGGAAGAGTACGTGGCTCTTTGCGCCCATGACTCCGCCTATGTCGGCGATGAGTCCGCTGGGATCTCCGCCTTCAGCTAGGGCCTCGATGGAAGAGGTTGCGGCGACTCCGGCGTCGAAGGTATCGAACGAGCCGTCGTGAAATCCGAAGAACACGGGAGTGAACCAGAGCCCATCCGATTCGCTGAGGTTTTCGACTTTAACCTTAACGGTGATGGCATGGGCGCTGGCTGCGGTGAGGCAGGCTGCGACAGCGATGCCGCGTAGAGCGGCACGAGTGAGTGTGCGTGAGTTTGTGAACATGTGTGTGATTCTGAGACGAGTTGTTTCAGATCGATCTTGTAAGGAGGGCTTCGTTGCCCGGCGCCGCTTGTAAAGAGAGGTGGCGGCGAAGAATATTCCCAGAGATCCACGTTTTTTTCTGTATCGCGGATTTAGATACGTTTTTCCCATGCTCGTTTGGCTTGAGCTCTTGCTTCGTTTTGGGGGGGATGGACCTCGGTTTTCGCTCGATTTTTCAGGTTGCTTAGACGGAGAGCTCCGCATTCGATGCATCCATGAGCGCGAGCCCAGAGATCAAGAACGACAAGTCAGCTTTGCCCGACAAGCGCGGGCGTTTTGGCCAGTTTGGTGGCAGCTATGTGCCGGAAACCCTCGTCACTGCCCTTGAAGATTTGACCAAGGAGTACGAGGTGGCGAAGCAGGACCCCGAATTTCAGAAGGAGCTCGCCTACTACCTGAAGGAATTTGCGGGCCGTCCCACGGGGCTCTACTACGCGGAGCGCCTGACCGAAGAGCTCGGGGGCGCCAAGATCTATCTCAAGCGCGAGGACTTGCTGCATACCGGCGCCCACAAGATCAACAACGCCATCGGCCAGGCTTTGCTCGCCAAGCGCATGGGCAAGAAGCGGGTGATCGCGGAGACAGGCGCTGGGCAGCACGGTGTAGCGACGGCGACGGTTTGCGCCCGGTTCGGGCTCGAGTGCGTCGTCTACATGGGGGCGGTCGACATGGAGCGCCAGAAGCTCAACGTCTTTCGCATGCGCCTTTGCGGAGCGGAAGTACGCGGGGTAGAGAGCGGCCAGAAGACGCTGAAGGACGCGGTCAACGAAGCGATGCGCGACTGGGTGACCAACGTTCGCGACACGCACTACATTTTGGGATCGGCCCTGGGGGCGCATCCTTACCCGATGATGGTGAGGGACTTTCACAAGGTTATTGGCGAAGAAACCCGCAAGGAAATCCTCGAAAAGGAGGGACGTTTGCCCGACGAGCTGGTGGCTTGCGTGGGCGGTGGCAGCAATGCGATCGGCTTGTTTTACGATTTCCTCGACGAGGCAGGCATTCGCATGGTCGGCGTGGAAGCGGGCGGCCATGGGATCAAGCTCGGCGAGCATGCGGCGCGTTTCGAAGGCGGTCGCCTGGGTGTCCTGCAGGGGTCCAAGACCTACATTCTACAAAACCCGGACGGGCAAATCGAGCTGACGCACTCCATCTCGGCTGGGCTCGACTACGCGGCCATCGGTCCGGAGCACGCCTACTATCGCGACACGGGGCGCATCGAATACGCCTACGCGACCGATGACGAGGTGCTGGAAGCGTTCAAGACGCTGAGCCGCACGGAAGGGATTATCCCTGCCCTGGAGTCGAGCCACGCTATCGCCTACGTGCTCAAGCGGGCTCCGCAGATGAGCAAGGACCAGATCCTGGTGATGAGCCTGAGCGGTCGCGGCGACAAGGACGTGAATCAAGTCGCCAAGATGTTTGGAGCGGACGTTTGATTTTCAAGGCTACAGAGAACGTAGATTTGTTGGGATCCTCTGGAGGATCTTCTCGAATCGATCTCAGTTTATCTGAGCGATCCACGGTTTATAGCGTCTTAGATTTAAGTACTTGGGGAATATGAAAAGCATGACTGGATTTGGCCGCTGCGAGGTGGCGGAGGATGGAGTTGTCGTTTCGCTGCGCGTGAGCTCGGTGAATCGCAAGAACCTCGAGGTCGTGTGCTCCTTGCCCAAGGAACTGCAGCAGCTCGACCGCAAGGTGCAGGAGCGCGTACGCTCTGTGGCAGCTCGTGGCCGTTTCCAGTTTTCGCTTGATGTGCGCCAGGATGGCGCGGCGAGCGGCGGACTGCCGAGCGATCCGCAAATCGATGCCGCGATCGAGAGGCTGAAGGCGATTGCGGACCGCCATGAGGCGGAGTTCAAGGTGGATGCTGATTTGCTGGTCCAGTTGTCTCGCCTGCTCGAGAAGGAAGATGCAGGGCTGCCGGAGAAAACGGCGGAGAAGCTTTTGTTCCAGGCTGTGGATACAGCGTTGGAAGAACTCGTTGCCATGCGCGAAAAGGAGGGGGCTGCCTTGAAGGCGGATCTCGAATCCCGTCGCCAGAATTTGGTGACGCTGGTCGATCAAATCAAGGAGCAGGCTCCGGGTATGGTTGCCAAGTATCGCGAGAACCTGCTCGCGCGCCTGGAGCAGGGCGGGCTAGAGCTTGACGTGAATGACGACCGCGTGCTGCGCGAAATCGCTTTGTTCGCGGACCGTTGCGATATTTCGGAAGAGATCACGCGTCTGGACAGTCACCTAGTGCAGTTCGCTGAGTTGATCGAAAAGGAGGAGCCTGTGGGCCGTCCATTGGAGTTCTTGCTGCAGGAAGTGGGGCGCGAGATTAATACCAGCGGCAGCAAGGCCAGCACGATCGAAGTGTCCCGCGTGGTGCTGGAGATGAAGAACGAGCTGGAGCGGATTCGCGAGCAAGTGGCTAACGTGGAGTAGGGCGCGAGCGCTTATCCGAGCGCCGGCGATACCCTTCGCCGTAGATGAATGTGTCGGTCCGCCGAGCCTCGGTACATCAAGGCCCGAAGCTCGAAGAGCGAAGACTGTTGCTGCGGGGTGGCAAACAAAGGATGCAGGTATTCACTCGAATGCACGAGCTTATGCGCGTCGGTCAGCGCGCAGCGCTGGCCGAAGTTGTATGGAGCGACTTGATAGCCTTCATTCTTCCTCGAATGCTTGATCCAAGTCTCTAGACCCTCGAAGGATTCGAACTATGCTTACTTGTGAAACTTGCCGAACAAAGAAGATGACGTATTTCTTGTGCGGAATGCTGAGCAATCCATCCGCAAGTTCATCTCTTCGACGTCCTATTCCATCAAGCTCGGAGATGCTGATGCACTTGCGGTAGAGCTGGTCTAGGAAGCGATCGGCTTTGAGGGGGCTGTCCTTGGCGATGTAGTCCCAAATGTCGTCGAGATCCGACTCGGCTTCTTCAGATATGTAGAGATCTCTAGCCATTGAGACGCTCTCTTCCTCTCTTTTTGATGCTCTCGATCAGAGAATCGTCCAATTTCTTCGATCTGCCGGCTTTGAGCTGTTCTAGCCCGATTTGGATCTCGGATTGAAGCGATGATAGCTTCCTAACGCGTTCCTGCTCAAATTGATGTAGGATGCGGAGAGCATCGCGAACAACCTCGGATGATGATCCGTAAAGTCCCGACTGGACCTTTTCTTGAACCCATTTTTCGAGTTCCGGTGTAAGTGACACATTCATTGTTCGAAAGTGAAGCGATGGCGAGAATTGTCAAACTTCGTTATTTTGGCCATGGTGGAGACGACGGCGTGGAGGCCGTTGCAGCTTTTGCGCATGTCTACCGGCTAGGGGCGGCGCCTGCGCTCCCTGGTGTTTAGCCAGTAGAGGAAAGGTGGAGCAGTACTCCTCTTATTTCGAGCAGGCTCCGAGGCGCTGCTGGGTGATGGTTGACGGAAAGCCGTCGGCGAAGCTCCCCACTGCGAGCAAGACCGAGTGTTTGGATCTTATTCGCCGGTGGTTGGTTCGCGCTGAGCTCCAGAAGCCTCTGGTCGCTAGCGGAAGCTGATGAGGCCGTAGATGAGGACGAGTAACAGGTAGGCGCTTGTTGTTATTTGGTTTTGCAGGGCACGTCGGTAGAATGCGCTGCGGTAGTTCCGGATGAAGAGAAGGTGGTTGAAGATGAGGATGAGGGGGTAGAGCAGGGCACCCCAGATGAAGCCGTACCCGCAAAATTGCGACAGGGCGGATTCGTCGCTGATGGTCTTGCCGATGAGGTTGTAGAGCGGAAGCGCTGTGAATACCCAAATAGCGAGGGGCAGGGTGTTGAAAGCGGCGAGGACGGTAACGAAGGTTTTCAAGGGGAAGTGGATTGGCCCACGAAGGGCACGAAGGTTTTTGCGGTGTTTGGGGTGCTTGGGTTAGGCTGGAGTTGAGCGATGTTCGGGGACCGGCGTTGCTCGGAATGAGGGATGAAAAAGGACGAGCTTTGGTGGGCTCGTCCTTGATTGATTTTTTTGGGGGGTGTCGGATCGGCGCTCCGACCTACTGGAGATTTTCTATTCGGTGGGGGCTTGGTCGGATTTTTCGTTGGCTTCTGGCTCTGGTTCGGGGATGTCGGCTAGGAGCTCGTCGAGGGCCTTGGGGGCGGCGGAGTAGAGGGTGCCGGTGGTGGCGAAGGCGGTGCGGCTCATGTAGTCGTTCAGGAGGCTGTCGGCGGCGGTGGTGGCGATATTGACGAAGACCGCTCCGGCGGGCGTTTCGACTTCTTCCTTCGTTTCGGTGACGGTTTCGCCTTCCTCGTTGGTGGTCTCGACTTCTTTTTCGACTTTCACTTCGGGGCGTTGGCCGGCGGTGATGCTGTAGTGGGTTCCGTCTTCGAGGGTGTAGCGAATGGTGTAGCTGTGTTCTTGGGCTCCGACGACTTCGGGGTCGCTAAGTTCGGCGAGGCGTATGAAGTTTATGGAGACGAGGCGATTGAGGGCTCGGGTGATGGCTCCTTGGTCGAGCTGCTTGCCTTCGGGAAGGGCGTCTTCGGTGGTCCAATCGGCTGTGTCGGAGTCGCGGGTGACGGCGAGGGTGTCTCCGTTTTCAAGCTGGAAGGCGGCGGAGCGGATGGCGTCGCGTTCGACTTCGAGAAGGGTTTTGTCGAGCCAGGAGACGGGGTCGCCGTCGACGGAGAAGGAGTCGCTCGCGATGAAGGCCAGTTCTTCTTGGCCGAAGCGCACGAGTTGCTTGCCGGTGTCGGTCTCGCGTCCGAGGTCGAGGGAGAGCACGCTGTCGCCGGAGGCGTCGTTGAGGTTGATGTAGTCGATGCCGAAACCGAAGTCGGCGATGCGTTCGGGCTTGCGGGAGGCGATACGTTCGAGCTTGGTCTCCTTGAGCTGGTTGGTGAGGTCGGCGATCTTCTTGGTATCGGCGGGAAGGCTGTAGCGTTCCTGTAGTTGCCAGTTGGATGCGTCGGCATCGTACTGGAAGGTCATGGACTCGGTGCCGCTGATGAGCTCGAGCTCGGTGACGGAGTTGAGCTCGTCGTTGGTGACGATTGCGGAGCCGATGCGTGGGTCCTCGGGTTTGGAGGTGTCGGCGTTTTTGACGAAGTAGGTGATGCCGGCTGCGACGGCGAGGACGGCGGTGGAGATGTAGAGTTTGTTGAGATTCATTTTTCGCTTCGCGAGGTTTTTGACTGTAGGTTTTTAGGCGGTAGGGATTGGGTTGTTGCGGACGACGTGGAAGTCGTCCCTCCTTTTGTCTCCTAGTTTGACTTGCGCATGCGGTTGAAGATGAGGGCGAAGGCGAGCAGGGCGAGTGGGGCCCAGAGCAGGTTGATGGCTCCGATGGCGTTGCCGAGGGTGTCGATGCCTTGGCGGAGGCCGCTGCGGATCTCGCGAATCTGTGACTTGAGCTCGGCTTGCTTCTTTTGGTTCTCGGCGATGAGCTCTTCCATTTCGGGGGTGGCGTAGATGATGCCGGAGCCGGTTTGCTCGCTGAGGATTTGGCTGAGCTTTTGGTTGGTCTCCTTGAGCTCTGCTTCGACGACTTCGAGCTTGGCTTGGTACTGCTTTTGGGCCTCGGCTTCCATGCGCTGGACGACGTCGAAAGGACGGCTGGCTCCGGCCTTGCCGCGGATGCCGATGAGGTCGCGGCTGCCGCCGAGGTATTCGATGAAGTTGTTGGCGAGGTCTTGGTTGTCGTTGAGTTTCTGGACCTGCTGCATGCCGAGGAAGTTGACGCGTTGCACGGAGAACTGGTCGAGCAGGAAGTCGCTGTCTGCGATTATGAATACAGTGACGTCTCCGGAGCTTAGCTTGTTTTCGTCTTCGCGGTCGGGGAAGGCGGTGCTGGCTTGGCCGGTGAGCAAGCCAGCCACGGTGGCGGGCTCGTTGAGGGGCTTTGCTTGGCGTCCGATTTGGCTCGGGTCGGTGAACTGGAGCATCATGCTCTGGATCTGGCCGGCGTCGGAGGACGTGGTGAGGATGGGTTCCCAGGAGGTGGTGGCGTCGGTGGAGTGCTTGAGCTGGCCGGCTTCAAGCAGCAGTACGCCTTCGAGCTCGGAGGAGGGAAGGAGGTCGCGGTTGACGAAGTCGTTGCGGAAGATTAGCCAGGCGGGCTGGGTGTAGCGTCCTTGGGAGAGGGAGTTGATCGAGTCGGTAAGGACGTTGGCGGTGTCGTACTCGATGCCCCATGCGGAAAGCAGGTTTGGCAGGTCGCTGGGGGTAGGCTGGCTCATCTGGCCCATCATCATCTGCTGGCGGCCTTGTTCGCGCTCTATGACGGAGGATGGGTCGAGGGAGAGGAAGACGGGCTTGCCGGAGAGGGCGTATTGGTCGATCGAATACTGCAGGTCTTCGCTGAGGTCCTTTGGGTGGATGAGGGCGAGCAGGTCGAGGTCGGCAGGAAGCTCGGTTTCGCTCGCTTGTATTTCGACGATCTCGAACTGGGTTTCCAGTTGGGTGAGGATGATCTGGTCGTTTTGCTGAGGCTGGCCGGGCATGGGCATGGCGGGCGGGGCCTTGAGCGGGAGGGAGGTGATGAGGCCAAGGCGCGGCTTGGTGATGAGCTGCGTCTCGTAGATGGTTTTGGAGATGTCGTACTCGAGGAAGGTTTCGCGATCCCAGTTGAAGAAGGGCTGGATGGTTTCGGTTTCGCCTTGGGCGACTACCATGCCGAGGAAGACGCGGTCGCCGTTTTGGATTTCGGTGCCGTTGAGGCCGGCGGCGATGGCGCGTTCCTCTTCGGGGGAGTCGGGCTTGGGGTCGATGACCTTGAGCTTGATGAGGCCGCCGGAGGCTTTCTCGTATTGCTCGAGCATTTGCTCGACGCGGTCGGAGAAGTTTTTGAACCAGGCGGGTAGGTCGGCGATGGACTTGGAGGAGTAGAAGTCGATGTTCACCGGCTCTTCAATCTTCTCCAGCATATTCTTGGTGGAGTCTGAGAGGGTGTAGATGCCTTCTTCGGTGAAGTCGAAGCGTAGTGGCAGCGAGGATACTATGTAGTGGAGCAGCAGGAAGTTCAGGACGATGAGAACGGCTGCTTGGATCTTTTTGGAAAGTGTCATTTTGAAAGTAGTGAGTGGTGAATAGTGAGTGGTGAATGGCGCTAGGCGATTCTGGCCGTTGTATTTACCTTTCTATGACGATCATGTTGATGCCGAGGCAGGCGAGGGTCAGCACGGTGTAGAAGGACAGGGCGCTGATATCGATGAGGCCTTTGGACATGGTGGCGAAGTGTTGTTCGAAGCTCATGAGCCGCAGGAAGTCGAGCAGGGCGGTGGGGACGGAGTTGCCGAGGAATTGGGCTAGCCAGTCGGAGCCCATGAGGGTGGCGAAGAGGCAGATCATGACGCTGATGACGAAGGCGATGACTTGGTTTTTTGTCAGGGCCGAGCAGACGGCGGTAATGGAGAGGAAGGCGGATGCGGTGAGCATGGCGCCGACGTATCCAGTGAAGATGACGCCCCAGTCGGGGTCGCCCAAGTAGCCGGTGGTGAGGGCGAGGGAAAAGGTTAGGCAGAGGCCGATACCGATGAAGGCGAGGGCGGCGAGGAACTTTGCCACGACGGCGGAGCGGGGCGAGATGGGCAAGGTGAAGAGCAACTCGATGGAGCCGGAGCGTTTTTCTTCGGCCCAGAGTCGCATGCCGACTGCGGGGATGAAGACGATGAGGATCCAGGGGAGCGGCCGGAAGAGGCTGTTGAGGCTGGCTTCGTTGCGGCTGTAGTAGCCGGAGTAGAGGGCGAGGCCGATGACCATGATGTGGAAGACGGCTAGGATGACGTAGCCGACGGGGGAGCGGAAGTAGCCGAGGAATTCTTTTTTGAAGATAGGCATCTTGGGAAAATGGGTTCCGGGTTTCAGGTTTTGGGTTCCGGGTGTGATTTGATTGGGTTGGGTTATCGCGTGACTAGCACGCTCCTACATTGTGTCTAAGCGAGGACGGTCTTGTTGGTGAGTTCGCGGAAGACTTCGTCGATGGTGGCTCCGGGCTTGCGGGCCTTGAATTCTGCGGGGGTCTCGTCGACGAGGACCTTGCCTTGGTCGATGATTATGACGCGGTTGCAGATGGCTTCGACTTCCTCGAGGATGTGGGTGGAGAGCACGATGGCCTTGTCGGCGGACATGGCTTGTATCAGCTTTCTCACTTCATGCTTTTGGTTGGGGTCGAGGCCGTCCGTGGGTTCGTCCAGGATAAGGACCTGCGGGTCGTGGATGATGGCCTGGGCGACGCCGACGCGTTGGCGGTAGCCTTTGGAGAGGTTTTCGATGGCGCGGAACTTAACGGAGTCGAGGTGGCACTTCACGATGACGTCGACGAGGCGCTTGTTGAGCTCTTCCGGGTCCGTGATGCCACGGGCTTCGGCCACGTATGTGAGGAATTCCACGACCGTCATTTCTGGATACGCGGCGCTGGACTCGGGCAGGTAGCCGATGCGCTTCTTGACCTCGATGGGGTCCTTGGCGACGTCGAATCCGTCGACGGTGGCGGTGCCGGAGGTGGGAGTGAGGAAGCCGGTGATCATCTTCATGGTGGTGGACTTGCCAGCTCCATTGGGTCCGAGAAAGCCGAGGATGTCGCCTTTGTTGATGGTGAATGAGACGCCGTCGACGGCGCGCAGCGTGCCATAGTCTTTAACGAGTCGATCTACTGTGACCATAATTGGGTTCCGGGTTTGGGGTTCCAGGTTTTAGGTTTTCTTGGGTTCCAGGTGTAACGCGGGAAACGCGAAAGCTCCTCGTGGTGTGCGGGGAGCTTTTTAGCGGGAAACTCCTGTATGAAACAGGCGTTTGAAAATCAAGTTTCAGTTTTTGGATTTTTTGTGGATTTTGGGGAGGTGGGAATTGTTTTTAACCACGAAGTGTTTTTCGCTTCGCTGTCGTTTACGACTTGGCGCTCGGATGGGATTTGAGGGATCTGGGGTGGGCTTTGCGGGAGGTGGGCTTTGCGGTCGCGGGCTGAAGCTCCGCGCTACGGGTGGGCTTTTATTCGAGGTCGAGGGTGTCTTGTTGGATTTGGTCCTCGGGTTCGGGGACTTCGTCGTCCTTGAGGTGGCGGGGGGGCTTGGCGACGCGTTGGGTGAGGTAGGCTTCGCGGTCGGTTACGATGCGTTGGGCGATCTTGTGGACGTGCATGCGCAGCCACATGGAAGTGTTGGATTCGGCGGAGTAGCGTGCGGGGCCGTAGGCGTGGATGCGGTCGGTTTGCAGCAGGAGGTCGTTTTGCTCGAATTCGGCGTCGTTGCCGGGCTTGTAGACGGCGTAGGCCTTGCCGCCGAACTTGCGCATGACGGAGAAGCTGGGCACGTCGCTGGGGCCGTCGGCGATGTAGATCATGTTTTGGAAGGGGATGCGGCGGTCCTCGGCGGCCATCTTGGCATTGACGTCGATGGTGTCGTTCTTGTTGGCGCCTTTGTTGATCTCGAAGAGAGCCCGGGTCTTGGTAGTGTTGTCGATCATGGTGCCGATTTGGCTGATGATGTCTTCGGACTCGATCTCGAGGTCGTCCTGGTCGAGGTAGCCGGGCTGGAGCGGGTTCTCGATAAACTCGCTGCCCCAGATGCCGTCGACGTAGGGGGCGATGGCGGAGCCGCGTACCATCTCGGCGAGGCCGGTGGTGACGATGTAGTGCTCGAGCTGGATGTCGTGGCGGGCGTATTCGGGGCGGGAGCGGGTGAGTTCGCGTAGCTCCTCGAAGAATTTTGGGAGGCCTTCGTAGAATTCGATCTCCTTGCCGAGCTCGCGCAGCATCTTGTTGTTGAGGCCGGGCATCTTTCCGGCGCGGGCGTAGGTGAGGATATGGTTGAGGTAGACGCTTTCGCCGGAGACGGTGTAGCCGCGCTGCTTGTAGCGTTCAGCCATGGTGTTGACCTCTGTCCAAAAGAGCGGCTCGTCGATCTCGAACTTTTCGAAGATCGGCTGCTGCATGTAGCCGGGAATAAGGGTTTTATCGAAATCCCATACGATGGCGATTTTGTTCTGAGTGGAGTAGGATTGGGACACGGTGTGTAAGTGGTGAGTAGTGAGGAGTGAATGGTGAATTTGGCGTTGCGAGACGCAATCTGCAAATGCTGCTCTTGCCAAGAGGCTTGCTTTCGGTAACGGATTTGCGTCCTTTTCAACAAACTGGCTGCCGAGAGGCGCCGCTTCCACTTCCTATGGCTATCAAGCTTCCAGACATTTCCCCCTTCAAGGCCCGCGTCGAAGAGATCGACGCAATGATGAACGAGCCCGATTTCTACAGCGATGCGCGTCGATCTGCAGCCCTTTCTCGCGAGCACATGAAGCTGCGCCAGCTTATCGAGGACTACGCGGCCCTCGAGAAGGCGAAGACGGACCTGAAGGACAACAAGGACATGATGGACGACTCCTCGGCGGACGAGGAGCTCAAGGAGCTGGCGGAGATGGAGATCCCAGAGCTGGAGGAGAAGATCGAGAAGCTGGAGGAGAAGATCCTCGCGGCTATGATTCCTCCCGACGAAACGGATTCGCGTAACACCATCGTGGAAATCCGAGCGGGCGCGGGTGGCGACGAAGCTTCGCTGTTCGCTGCGGACTTGTACCGCATGTACTCGCGACTGGCCGAGCGCAAGGGTTGGCGCGTGGAGCAGATGAGCGCCAGCGAGAGCGGGATCGACGGGTACAAGGAAGTTATTTTCTCCATCAGCGGCGAGGAAGTGTACAAGAAGCTGAAGCTGGAGAGCGGGGTGCACCGCGTGCAACGCGTACCGGAGACGGAGTCGCAAGGACGTATCCACACCTCGACGGTCACGGTCGCGGTTTTGCCGGAGGCGGAAGAGGTCGACGTGGAGATCAATCCGCAGGATCTGGAAATCACCGCGACACGCGCCAGTGGAGCGGGAGGACAGCACGTCAATACGACCGACTCCGCCATCAATATCGTTCACAAGCCGACTGGGATCACCGTTTATTGCGCGGACGAGCGTTCGCAGATCAAGAACCGAGCCAAGGCTATGAAGGTTCTCTACTCTCGAATCTTGCAGGTGAAGCAGGAAGAGGAGCGGGCCAAGTACGCCGAAAACCGCAAGAAGCAGGTCGGCACCGGAGACCGTAGCGAACGTATCCGCACTTACAATTTTCCTCAGAGTCGCCTGACGGATCACCGTATCGGGCTGACCTTGCACAGCTTGCCGGCAGTGATGGAAGGCGAAATGGACGAGATCCTGGAGACGCTCGAGACCGAGGACATGCGACTCAAGATCGACGCCCTGATGAGTTCGACCCAGTCCAAGTAATTTGGATACGCTCATCCTTCTCTGATTATGCCTGAAATGCTGACAGTGCTCGACGTGGTTCAGCGCAGCGCTGCCTTCTTGGAAGGGAAGGGCGTGGAAAGCGCCCGTCTCAATGCGGAGTGGTTGATCGCTTCCTCCCTAGGGATGGATCGGATGAAGCTTTACATGCAGTTTGACCGGCCGCTAAAGGAGGATGAATTGGCGGATATGCGTTCGAAGGTTGCCCGTCGAGCTAAGCGGGAACCGCTACAATATATATTGGGGACGACGCCGTTTCACGAACTGGAGCTCAAGGTGGACCATCGGGCCCTGATCCCGAGGCCCGAGACGGAGCAACTGGTAGAGCTGGCGTTGGGAAGCTTAGGCGAAAACGACGCGCCGTACCGTATCGTAGATTTGGGGACAGGAACTGGGGCGATTGCCTTGGCCTTGGCCTTTTCCTTGCCGCGAGCGGAGCTGTTCGCGGTGGATGCGAGTCGTGAGGCCTTGGAGCTCGCCCAAGAAAACGCCCTCGGCTGCGGCCTGCAGAATCGGGTGACGTTTGTATTGTCCGACTGGTTTTCCGATTTCGATCCGCAAGGGGAGTTCGACCTCATCGTTTCCAATCCGCCGTACTTGACGGAGGAGGAAATGCGGACGGCGGCCCCGGAGGTGAAGGATTTCGAGCCTCGTTCCGCGCTGTTTGCGGAGAAGGACGGGCTTTCCGACTTGGAGAAGATCGTGCAGGGAAGCTTTGATCGCCTGAAGCCCGGCGGCGTTTTGTGGCTGGAGACGGGGATCGAGCACCGCGAGCCGCTATTGGCTCTTTGCAAGTCGATCGGCTACGCCACCTGCGAAGGAGTGGCCGACTGGAGCGGTCGTCCGCGGTTCGTAAAGGCGTTGAAGTAGTTCTGCCTGCAGATCCATTCATGCGGCGGTTTTGAATGGGCTAATGAATTTACCTAGGTAAGAAGCGATAAGATGCTCGACAGGACTGCGGTAATGTCTGAATGATGGTGGCTCCAACTCTTAGCTCGAGCAATCCTTGGAGATAGGACTATTAGCCGTCGGCTGTGGTTTGTTTCGAGTGTCGGATAGGTCCCTTGCGGACTCCTGTTATGGATTCACAAACTAGACAATCTCATGCCAACGAAACCTCCCCAGCGGAGGAGTTCTCGCCCACGAGCCTTCACTTTGGCGACTGGGGGGATATGAAGTCGTACCTGGCGAAGGCCTACGATTTGGAGGAGGTGGTGATCCAGCTTCGGCCCGATTACGTGAATGCCGAGGACATCGAGAGCATGGATCACGTGGAAGTCCGGGAGGTTTCCGATAGCGAGGTATTGCTGTCGCTCTCCGTCGGCTTGAAGGTGAGCTTGGACGTGCATCTTTTCAGGGCGTGCGAGGATGCGGAAAAGAACAGGGGGTGGCAGCCGCGCGAGGAATACCGCTCTCTATTAATGAGCGCTAAGGGAGTCTTTTGCCGGAAGGTGAGGGACCGCGTAGTGGAGCTTATGTCGCTGCGAGGCAGGCTAGGGGTGGTCTCGTTCTTTCTCGATGCGGAAGGGCGGGTGGAGTCGGCCTCGAACCTGGCTCGCGAGTTTTGCGACAAGCACTTTCCGGCTTCCAAGCGCGTCGATGACTACTTTCCGCTTTCGCACTGGGATTACCTGCAAGGCGCCATCCGCCTGAGGGAAAGCAAGAAAACCCTGAGCTACCGCAACGAGAGCATGGTTTTTTGCTTCTACCAGGAAAGCGGGATCGTCGATTGCTTGCTGCAGAAGATGGGCGAGGGCGGCTACCTGCTGTCGATGGCCTTGGATCGCTAAGGCGTGTCGAAGGTCTTGAGGCGGCCGCGTTTGAGCGTAGCCCCCCCCCTCAGGGGCTGCCGCTTGTCGGAGGGACTTGGCAGTGGAGAGCCAGCCGCCAATTAGGTTTCCTGAGAGGAAGCCGGAGGAAATTGGGGTGCGGATTTGATTTCCTCCATAAGGAAGCTTAATCAACGACCTTCTTATCTTGAATCGTTTGCCGATAAGGCTTGATTCGGAAAATTTCTTAGTAATAAAAGAAATAAAGGTATTTAATAATAGGGATCCTGATTGATAGCATTAGCCAACCTTCTCGCAACGCAATGAACGTACTATTCCTAACCGTTTTTGTCGGTCTGATCCTAGTCGGCTTGGCCCTTACCTTCTTTGCCTTCACGCGCCGCTCTTCGAACTGGAGCAGCCCGGAGCGGGACAGCCTGATGCCGCTCGAGGAAGAGCGCACGGTCAGCCACCGCAGCCATCACTAGCCTCTGGCGCTGCCAATTCATTTTACCAAGCGAACACCTCCTCCTATAACCCACTGACCTTATGACTGATCAGAAACGAGTAATCGAATACGACGACCAAACCGTCCGCATGTTCATGATCGCCTCCATCTTTTGGGGCATCGTTGGTATGCTGGTAGGCGTTATCATTGCCGCCCAGCTCAACTTCCACTTCCTCAACTTCGACACGTCTTGGTTGACCTTCGGGCGTTTACGTCCCTTGCACACGAATGCGGTCATTTTCGCGTTCGTGGGTAACATGATGTTCGCCGGGGTCTACCATTCCACGCAGCGCTTGGTGAAGGCCAGGCTCGGTTGTGACCTTCTGTCGAAGATTCACTTCTGGGGTTGGCAGCTCATCATCGTGTCCGCTGCGATCACGCTTCCGCTCGGTTTCACTCGCGGCAAGGAGTACGCAGAGCTCATCTGGCCGATCAATCTCGCGGTCGTCGTGATTTGGGTCGTATTCGCTCTCAACTTTTTCATTACGCTGGCCAAGCGTAACGAGAAGTCGCTCTACGTCGCGATTTGGTTCTACATCGCTACGATCATGACGGTGGCGATGCTCTACATCGTTAACCACCTTTCGATCCCAACCAGCTTGCTCCATTCGTATCCGATTTTCGGTGGCGTGCAGGACGCTCTCGTCCAGTGGTGGTACGGTCACAACGCGGTGGCCTTCTTCCTCACGACTCCGATCCTCGGCATCATGTACTACTACATGCCGAAGGCAGCGGATCGTCCGGTCTACTCGTACCGCCTCTCGGTGGTTCACTTCTGGTCGCTAGTCTTTATCTACATCTGGGCGGGTCCTCACCACTTGCTCTACACGGCGCTTCCGCAATGGCTCCAGCAGCTCGGCATGATCTTCAGCCTGATGCTTTGGGCTCCATCATGGGGTGGGATGCTCAACGGTTTGCTAACCCTGCGCGGCGCGTGGGATAAGCTTCGTACGGATCCTGTGCTCAAGTTCTTCGCTGCGGGCGTGACCTTCTATGGTATGGCTACTTTCGAAGGACCGCTTCTTTCGATCCGCTCGGTGAACGCTCTGGCCCACTATACGGACTGGATCATCGGCCACGTTCATGCCGGTACGCTCGGCTGGAACGGTTTCATGGCAGCGGGTATGTTCTACTTCCTCGCACCGCGCCTCTGGAAGACGAAGCTCTACTCCGTATCCATGGCGAACATGCACTTCTGGCTCGGTCTGGTAGGCATCCTCCTGTACGTCGCGTCGATGTGGGTGTCTGGAATCACTCAAGGCTTGATGCTGAACAACGCGGACGAGCAAGGAATCCTCGCGTATCCAAACTTCTTGGAAACGCTCCAATCCATCCGTCCTCTCATGCTGACTCGTGTAGTCGGTGGCGGCCTCTACCTGACAGGCTTCATCTTGATGGCATTCAACATCTGGAAAACGGTCCAGTCTGGCGAAGCGGTCAATGGCGTTTGCGAAGTTTCCGCTGCTGAAGACGACGCGAAGAAGATGGGCTTGATCGGAGCGATCACGCACCCTGCATTCCTCTACTCAGCAGGCCTGGTGGTCTTCTCCTGCATTTGGTTGTTTGCCGATGGCTTTGTAGAGCTCTTTGGCATGGGGGCCACGATCGCGACCGTAATGAGCTGCATCGTGCACTTCGCTCGCAGCGGTGAAAGCTTCGCCCAGTGGTACAACAAGCTGCTCGAGAACGCGATGCCCTTCACGGTGCTCGTTCTCATCTGCGCCGCTGTGGGCGGCGTGGTGCAGATCGTGCCGCTCGTGAACATCGACAAGGCCAACGTGGCCGAGGACAAGATGCAAAAGGTCTACACGCCTCTCGAGCTAGCGGGACGCGATATCTATGTCAGCCAAGGTTGTTATAACTGCCACTCGCAGATGATCCGGCCTTTCGTGGCGGAGGTGAAGCGCTACGGCGACTATAGCCGCCTAGGAGAGTCCATCTACGACCATCCGTACCAATGGGGATCGCGTCGTACCGGACCAGACCTCGCTCGCGTCGGCGGCAAGTATTCAGATTCTTGGCACTACGACCACATGTTGGATCCTCGCCAGATTTCCCCTGGTTCGAATATGCCGAACTATCCTTGGCTCTTCGAGGAGTTCACCGACTATGGTTCGCTTCCGAGCAAGATCAATGTTCAGAAGATTCTCGGGGTTCCGTTCCCCGACTGGTCTCCGGCTGAGATCGATTCCGCTGCCAAGGCTCAGGCCAAGGCGATCAAGAAGAATCTCGAATCTCTCGGTAAGGAAGTGAACGAAGATACGCAAATCGTAGCTTTGATCGCTTATCTACAACAGCTCGGCAAGTCAATCGACGTGCAGGAGCAAGTCGCGAACAACTAATAGAGGTATAGAAATATGTTTCAACGAGTTGAATACACAGAGTGGCAAACACTCTTTCCGCAAATCGGCTTCGTTCTCTTCTTTCTCGCTTTTGGGATTGTCGTCTGGAAGGCGCTGAAGATGGGGAAGGGCGAGAGCAGCAGAGCGAGCCGCATGCCGCTCGACGACTGATCCTGTATTGAAAGATAACCTACGAATATATTTTAAAAATGAGTCAGAAACCGAACGAAGAAAAAATCCGTGAGCATACGTTCGACGGTATCCAGGAGTTCGACAAAAGCCTACCCAACTGGTGGCTTTTCACCCTGTACGGGACAATCGTTTTCGCAATCGCCTACTGGGTGTACTACCAGAAGGCGGAAATTGGTCTAAACCAGGAAGAGGAGCTCCAAGCAGCGTTCGCCCAGATCGACGAAACAGTTGCCAAGGCTAAGGCAGAGGCGGGAGTGCTGGACAACGACACCTTTGCCGTGATGGCAAAGGACCCGGCAATCGTCTCCGCTGGAGAGCAGATCTATATGCAGAACTGTATGGCATGTCATGGCCAGAATCGCGAAGGTGGGATCGGGCTGCCGCTAAACGATGCGGAATGGAAGCACGGCTCGAATCCGCTCGACATCAAAAAGGTCGTCACCGAGGGAGTGGGCACTGCTGGTATGCCTTCTTGGGGGCCGGTTCTCGGAGACGAGAAGGTGAACCAAGTGGTCTCCTACCTTGTGAGCAAGCAAGTTAAGTAGTTTCATCAGGTGAAGGACGAGCAGCCCGCTCGTCCTTTTTACTCTCAAAGCCATGTCCACTTCCCATAAGCAAAAGAAACACCTTCCTAATCGCGATGAGTTGACTGCGGTTAACGAGGACGGCTCGCGCTACATCATCCACCCGGCGGATGCGAGAGGACGCTTCACGCGTTGGCGACGCTTGGTGGCTTACGTGCTGGTGCTGGTTTACGCGGTTTTGCCGTGGATCGACATCGGCGGTTATCCCGCCTTGTTTTTGGATACGGATGCGATGCGCTTCCATTTTCTCGGAATGACCTTTGCATCCCAAGATCTGTGGCTGGCGTTCTTTCTGATTTCCGGGCTCGGTTTCGGGCTCTTTTACGTGACGGCTTTGCTGGGGCGTATCTGGTGTGGCTGGGCCTGTCCGCAAACCGTTTTTCTGGAGCACGTCTACCGTCGGGTGGAGCGTTGGATCGAGGGGGATGCCATCAAGCGCCGCAAGCTCGACGCGGCCGGTTGGGGCTTTGAGCGGATTTGGAAGCGTGGATTGAAGCATGGCCTTTTCGTTTTTCTTTCGTTGGCCCTAGCCCACATGTTCATGGCCTATTTCGTCTCTATTCCCGGCTTGTGGGATATGATGCGCGAAGCTCCGGCGGAAAACTGGAAGGTCTTTGTATTCGTTTTTGCATACGCAGCGGTGCTGTACTTTAACTTTGCGTGGTTCCGCGAGCAGCTTTGCATCGTTATCTGCCCCTACGGTCGCTTGCAGTCCGCCTTGATCGACGAGCATTCGATGGTGATTGGCTACGATGAAAAGCGTGGCGAGCCGCGCGGAAAGGCGAAGGCTGCCAACGTGGGCGATTGCATCGATTGTAACAGGTGCGTGCAGGTGTGTCCGACGGGCATCGATATTCGCCAAGGTTTGCAGATGGAGTGCATCGGTTGCTCCTCTTGCATCGACGCGTGCGATTCGGTGATGGATCGGCTCAAGCGTCCCCGCGGCCTGATACGCTACGATTCCATGGAGGGCTTGGAGGGGCGCAAGACGAAGTATGTGCGCCCTCGCATGATCCTCTACACGGTGCTTCTCATGATTGGCGCGTCCGTATTGCTCGTTTCCCTACGTGGTTTGGGTGATGCGACCATCACTACCTGGCGCGCTCCTGGTTCATCCTTTTACGTAGATGCGAATGTAGTGCGCAATCAGTTCATGGTGCGCGTGACCAATACTCAGAACGAGGCCGGAACTTATAGCTTGGCCCTTGATTCGGAGCAAAAGGAGATCAGCGTGCGCGGCATCGACCAAGCTTTTGAGATCGCAAGCAATGGGGATTTGGTTAGGCCAGTCGTCGTGCTAGTGGAGAAAAAGGATTTCAAGGGACCGTTTGAGATGACGGTGCGCGTACTGGATGCGAATGGAGAGACTTTGATGGAGCGTCCTCTCGAGTTTATCGGGCCTAGCCTCAGCCTCCTCAAGTAGGAGGCATTCGTACCATGGAGCAAGCGGACGAAAAGAAACGGGGTGGTTGGCGAACGCTGGGGATTTGGGTGACATTGGCATTCGTGGTCGTGATTGTGGCTTGGTACTTTTTGATCACGGTTGCTTCGGAAAACGCGATGGAGCCTATCCCTTTGGAGCAATCGAAATGATTGAAGATGGGAATCTCTACGCCTTGCTCAGCCCGATGGCCGCTTTTGTCGCCGGAGCGCTGGTAAGCTTGCATTGCGTAGGGATGTGCGGTCCGTTGAGCTGCGCGTTGATCGGGCAAAAGAAGGGGCGCTCGGCCCTGCCTTCGCATGGAGTGTACCATCTAGGTCGCTTGATCTCTTATACGCTTCTCGGCGCCTTGGCGGGCGCGTTGGGAAGTCGGGTGGTTTCTTGGGTCGGCGAGAATCCGGCTCGCTACGCCCCGTGGGCGCTTGCGGCGTTTTTCGTGGCTCTCGCGCTTAACTTGGATGGCTTGCTTACGAAGTGGCAGGCGAAGTCGGGTGTGGGCCGCGGCATTGTCCGAAAGGCGTATCGGCTTTCTGGTCACGCGCGTGGATTTTCGCTGGGGATTTTGACGCCGCTCATTCCCTGCGGACCGTTGTATTTGATGCTCTGGGCGACGACCATGAGCGGGTCCGCGAGTCAAGGGGCAGTCGTGATGCTGTCGTTCGCGGCCGGTACCATGCCCTTGATGCTGCTGGCGCAGAGCGGTTGGACGTGGCTTTCGCTGCGCATGGATGCGAAG
>JBNKSG010000040.1:0-22534 GCA_050297195.1 Opitutaceae bacterium
ATATTGAGGGCCTCGATGCGGGAGAGGTCGTATTGGTGCCAATGGATCCATGCCCCGAACGGGTCGTTTTGCGGAACTCCGTTGAAAAGGACGAGCGACCGTGAAGTCGCGTTGGCCCCGAAGTTGCGAAGGCGAACCCCTTGGGTGGTCGGATGGGCGGCGATGGAGTGGGTGCGACGAAAGGAGGCTATGCCGGGGTAGGAGGAAAGCGCATCGGAAATGTCCCGAAATCGCCCGATGTCCAAGTCCGGTAGTCCAATCGTCGATACAGCGGATTGGGAATAGTTTCCGGTCGCTTGGATCCGGTTCGCGTTGGCGATCAATGGATCCAGCTCGTAGGTGCCTTCGACTGATTGGGCGAAGCTAGGGCTTGCCAAAAGGGCGGTGGCGATGGGTAGGGAGATTGCTCGCATAAAAGTAAGAGGCAAACGCCGGAACGAACTGGGTCGGGCCTACGATTGCCTCTCAAGTCTTTTGTTTTGGCCGAAACGAGCTTAGTAGGGGCCGCGGATATGGTCGCGCACTTCCGTTTTGTAGAATTCTCGCAGGGTTTGGTGCAGCTCTTCGGAGAGGGCGGGCAGGTCGGCTATGGCGGCGTTGCCTTGGGCTTGCTCGATACGAGTCGCACCTGGGATAACGACGGAAACGGCATCGTAATCTAGGATCCAACGCAGGGCCATCTGGGCGAGGTTCATGCCTTGCGGGACGAGTGGCTTCAACTGGTCGGCGAGGGCAACGCCTTTTTCGAAGGGAAGTCCGGCGAAGGTTTCGCCGACATTGAAAGCCGCTCCGTCCTTGTTGTAGTTCCGATGATCGGATTCGCCAAAGCTGGTATCCACTGAAAACTTACCAGATAGGAGTCCGGAGGCGAGGGGGACGCGAGCGATGATTCCCACCTGCTTTTCTTTGGCGAGGTCGAAGAGCTTGCGGATGGGCTTTTGGCGGAAGATGTTGAAGATGATCTGCAAGGAGCTGAGAGCGGGGGCCTTTTCGATGCAAAGGACGGCTTCCTCCATGCTCTCTACGGAGGCGCCGAAGCGCTTGATCTTACCTTCTGCGACAAGCGAATCTAGAATGCTCCAGACTTCGTCCCCGCGCATCACGTCGGTGGGGATGCAGTGTAATTGCACGAGGTCGAGGGCTTCGGTTTTTAGGCGGACCAGCGAATCCTCGACCTTCGAGCGGATGCTGGCGGCAGTGTAGTTGTCCGGGTAAAGGTTCCCGAGGCGTCCGAGTTTGGTGGCGACGAAGATTTCGTCTTGCAGGCCGGCGTCGTGGAGGAAATCGCCGATGATCTGTTCGGAGCGGCCAGCGCCGTAGACGTCAGCTGTGTCGAAGAAGGTGACGCCGCTGTCGATCGAGGCTTTGAGGATCGCTTTCGCTTCCGCGACGTCGAGTTCTCCCCAGTCACTGCCAAGTTGCCAGCAGCCGAGGCCGACGCGTGAGATTTGGGTTTGGTCTTTGCCGAATGGATTGAATTGCATGGGACGACGCTAGCGGCTGTAAGCGAGTGGGCAAACCCAATTGGAGCGGCTCTAGCTAAGCCGTTGCCTCGCAAGCCGCGCTTTCAATCGAGCCGAGGTGAGGCGACTTGGGAGAGCAAGAACCTTGACAGGGACTAGGGGAGCGGTTGTGTTCGCCATCCTCTGATGAAGATTAACGTCCTAACGAAGCTACGACTTAGCAGCCAAGACAGCCTATTCCTCGCTTAAGAATAGGGGCTGTCGGGACGTACGGATGTATCATTGCTCCTCTGTGAGGAAGCGCCCTAGTTGGATTTACAGAGTATCGGCCCGGCATTTCTTGGGATTGCCCCTCCCATTTAGAGACGTTCGTTTTCACAACCGATAAAATGCCATGCAAAAGAAGCCCATCAGCAAGTACCGACCATACCCGGTAATCGATCTGCCTGATCGCCAATGGCCAAGTCGCACCATCGACAAGGCCCCTATCTGGTGCAGCGTAGACCTACGCGACGGTAACCAGTCCCTCGCGATTCCTATGAACGTCGAGGAAAAGGTGGAGCTATTCAAGACGCTGGTAGGAATCGGCTTCAAGGAAATCGAAGTTGGTTTTCCGTCCGCCTCAGAGACCGAATTCGCATTTCTGCGCCGTCTTGTATCGGATAATTTGATACCTGACGACGTCACGATCCAAGTGTTGGTGCAGTGTCGCGAGCACTTGATCCGCCGTACATTCGAGTCTCTCGAGGGCGTGAAGCGCGCGATCGTGCACATCTATAATTCCACGAATCCGCTGCAACGCCGCGTGGTATTCGGATCCTCCAAGGACGAGATTCGGGATATCGCGATCGAAGGCGCTCGTTTGGTCAAGGAGCTGGTGCCGACTTTGCCCGGTACCGAAATCGTCCTCCAGTACTCGCCGGAGAGCTTCTCCGACACGGAGCTGGAGTTCTCGCTCGAGTGCTGCGAAGCGGTCGCAGACGTCTGGCAGCCGACGCCAGAGCGCAAGATGATCTTGAACCTGCCGGCTACGGTGGAGCTCTTTACGCCGAACGTGCACGCGGACCAGGTCGAGTGGTTTTGCCGCAAGTTCTCGCGTCGCGATAGCGTGATCATCAGCTTGCACACGCACAACGACCGGGGAACAGGCGTTGCTGCTACAGAGCTCGGGCTCTTGGCGGGCGCGGATCGCGTGGAAGGGACGCTTTTCGGCAACGGCGAGCGTACTGGAAATTTGGATATAGTGATCGTAGCCTTGAACATGTACACGCAAGGCTTGGATCCCGAGCTCGATTTCTCGAAGCTGAACGACATACGCGAAGTCTACGAACGCGTGACCAAGATGGATGTGCCGCCGCGGTCGCCGTATGGCGGGGACTTGGTGTTCACTGCTTTTTCGGGATCCCACCAGGATGCCATCAAGAAAGGCTTTGCCCAGATGCCATCCGACGAGGGGGCTCTCTGGCAGGTTCCCTACATGACCATCGATCCGAAGGACCTCGGACGCAGCTACCGCGCGATTATCCGCATCAACTCCCAGTCTGGCAAGGGAGGCGTCGCCTACATCATGGAGAAGGAGTATGGCTTCAATATGCCCAAGGCTATGCACAAGGAGCTGGGAGCGGTGGTCAATGCGATCGCCGACCAGACCGGCGACGAGATCACGCCCGCTGGCGTTTACGAGTGCTTCCTGAACGAATACATTCGACTTCGCGAGCCCCTAGACGTGGTCGAGTACCGTTCGGAACGCCTGGATGACCAGACGGTCGAGGGCTGGGCAGTGGTTCGCCACAACGGCAAGGAGCTAAATCTGCGCGGAACCGGCAACGGCCCCATCGCTGCCTTTGTCGATTCGGTTTCGAGCATCGGCTACACCGACTTTGAGCTTCTGTCGTATAGCGAGCACTCACTCTCGAAGGGCGCCCGTTCGGAGGCGGTTTCGTACATCGAGCTCAAGGGCCCAAGCGGAGCCAGTTGCTTTGGAGCAGGCATCGACACGAACATTTCGATGGCGTCAATCCGCGGGGTCGTGAGCGCCTTGAATCGACTCGTCAAAGCCTAATCGGACGCATCGACTCACTTTTTCAGGTCCGGTCTCTTGCGAGACCGGGCCTTTTTGTGTCTGAGTTCCAAATTCAAGTCGATAAAGGGGCGGGATTTGAAGAAATCATAGGGGGTATACTCTACCTAAAAGCTCTAAAGCTTACAAAATCAGACAATTATCGGAACTTTGGTTGAAACAGAGGAAGAATAACTTAGGCAACTAACGTAGAATCCGAAGTATTTTAGGGTACGGCTTACGCAACGCTTGCGAATCCAATTTCCTAAACTCAAACGATACGATGTTTTCCCGAAGAATCACCGCGAGCTCGCTTCTGAATGCGATCGCAGGAACAGGCAAGGTCCGGCAGGTCCGGAGCGAGATCGGGGGAGTTGAACTCTACGCATGAACAAGCAGCAGGTTATCGACTTTCTTACCTCTGGCTTCTCCTTGGCCAATCTGCCGGACTCCTTCATGCAGCTTCGTCGGATCGCCAATGATCCGCATTCCGATATCGAAGATGTCGTAGAAGTCGTCCGCAAGGACACCGAGCTCGCCGCGAGTTTGCTCAAGCTTTCCAACTCCTCGTTATACAACAACGGCAGCGAACACGTCGCTAGCATCGAGGAGGCCGCCCAGCTCCTCGGCTTGCGCAAGGTTGTCGAGAGCTCTCTCGCCTTGGGGATCATCAAGCAAATCGAGATAGATCACGACTGTTTCGACCTCCGGAACTTCTGGAGCAGGAGCCTCGCTGTGGCCACGCTTTCGGAAGACGTGTACTTGGCGGCGCCGCGGTACCTCAAAACCATCGTGGATCCGAAGCTTCTCTACACGGCCGGACTCCTGCACGACATCGGCTTCCTTGCCCTTATCCAAGGCTTTGCCGAGGAGATGATGAACATCGTCGATATTTCGATTAGGGAGGGCCTTCCCATGCAGGAAGTGGAGCAACGTGAGTTTGGCTTCAGCCATCAGGATGTGGGCCGGATTCTCTTCAAAAAATGGAATTTGCCCGAGGAGTTGCAGTGTGTCGCCGGCTATCATCACAATCCGATCGAGCTCCGGCGCCGCTTGTACTATCCCTTGGTCGACCTCGTCTACATCGCGGACTACATCTGCTGCGTTGGCAGCACCCGATCGGTCAGCGCCTTTAAGCCGAGGATGTACGAGGAAGCTTGGAGGCGCTCCGGCTTAAGCCTCAATCTTATCGAAGACTTCTCGGAGCGCCTTGAGGGTATATTCGCGTCCTCCGATGCGATCCTGACCTGCTAGGCTAACGGCACTCGCCGCAGACGCCATAGAGCTCGAGGACATGCGTCACCTCGGTGAAGCCGAGCTTGGTGGCTAGGTTTTCGAGTTTCTCGATCTCGCAATGGTCAAGCTTCTCGGCCTTGTGGCACTTGCGGCAAATAATGTGGTGATGGTGATGCTCCTCGGCGTTTAGCTCGTAGAGCGACTTTCCGGATTCGGTCGGAATACGGGTGGCGATGCCTGCGGATTCGAAGATTTCCAAGTTCCGATAGACGGTAACCAGATCGTGGTTTTCGACGCCCAGCGCGATGTGCGCGTCCTCGGCCGATAGGGGTTTATGGCTGTCGATCAAGAGGCGGAGCAAGGCCTTGCGCGGTTCGGTGATCCGGTACCGGTCCTTCTTCAGCGAGCTGATGGCTACTTCGTACTTTTGCTCTGGTTTCTCCATTCTGTATAAGGATTCTAGGCTAACGCTGGCTCTGCACGTCTCAATCAAAAAGGAATGCGGCCGAGCGCTTTGCGCCTGTTGGGACTTGATTCGGGCGTGCTGCTAAACGACTTTGGTACGCCTCTGGGCGATGCTCAGTTAACACCTGTAACTTCTTCGAATTGGCTCCCTGTGCAAATGTCTGAAAGTCGTAGTCCTTATCGCCTTGTTCTGCCCTTGCTCGTTTTTGCTGCGACTGTGTTCCTCATCACCTATGTGTCGAGGCAGGTCTTCGAGAAGCGGGGCGGCACCCTGCACGTAGACCAAGCGGCCATTCCTGAAGCGGGCGAGTTGCTGCCGGACGAGCGAAACACAATCGCGATTTTCCAGAAAGCCTCACCATCCGTAGTCTTCGTCTACAATTTGCAAAACCAGTTCGATCGGCGTACGTGGACGGTTTCGGAGGTGCCGCAAGGGTCTGGCTCGGGCTTCCTTTGGGACAAGGCTGGGCATATCGTCACCAACTACCATGTGGTTGCAGGAGCTAGCCGCATTGCGGTTACCTTGATCGACGGCAAAACCTACGAGGCGAAGAAAATCGGAGAGGAGCCCAAGAAGGACCTCGCCGTGCTGAAGATCGACTTGATCGGGACGAACGTCACTCCTCTGGGGGAGACTGTGGCGGACTCGTCGAAAGTCATCGTCGGGCAGAAGAGCATCGCCATCGGCAATCCCTTTGGGCTCGACCACACCCTGACTGTGGGAACGATCTCCGCTTTGGGCCGCAGCATGGCGTCCATCGTGCAAAACGTGACCATCCGCGACATGATCCAAACGGATGCTGCCATCAATCCTGGCAATTCAGGCGGTCCGCTGCTCGATAGCCGCGGATGTCTCATCGGGATGAATACGCTGATCCTGCGGGACTCGACGGGCATCGGCTTCGCGGTGCCATCGAACACGATTTCCCGCATCGTGAATCAAATCATCCAATATGGAGAACCCGTGAGATCTGGCATCGGCATAACGGTGGTGAGCGACGGTTCGTTCGTGCAGCGTCTCGGTCTCAAGGGCGTCATGCTGCAGTCGGTACAGGAAGGATCGCCCGCCGAGGCTGCCGGCCTACGAGGATTGGAGCAGAATCGCAGTGGACGCATCGTATTGGGCGACTTGATACAGTCCATCGATGGGCAAACTATCGAAACCGTGGACGACCTTTACCACCTATTCGATCAAAAGCGAGCAGGGGAGACCGTCAGTATCGTCTTCCTCCGCGACGGGCAACTGCGCTCCGTCGATATCACCTTGGTGCGCATCCAGTAGCGGCAAGAGTTATGCTGTCCGCGAGCTCTCGCGGACAGCAATTCTTGAAATAGCGATCAGCATCGTTACGTTTCTGTCCTGAGCTTAATTTAGAACCTAAATCGACGACTCATGAATACATTTACGCTACGCAGCAACGACCTCGGCGGCAATTTCACCGACGAGCAACTGGCAGACATCTTTGGGTACAACGGGAGCAACGTATCGCCGCACCTCGCATGGGAAAACGCTCCAGCTGGAACGAAGAGCTTCGCGGTTCTCTGTCACGACCCCGATGCTCCGACTCCTAGCGGCTTTTGGCATTGGGCGGTGTTCGACATACCGGGCGACGTTAGCGAGCTCCCGAGCGGGGCGGGGAATCCGCAGAGCGGATTGTTGCCAGAAAAGGCATTCATGGCGGAGGTCGATACTGGCATGGCCGCCTATTGCGGCCCATGTCCCCCGCTTGGAGACTTTGCGCACACGTATTTGTTTACTGTATACGCTCTCGATGTGGAAAGTTTGGGCATCACGCCGCAAACGCCGCTGGCCCAGGCTACCTTCATGATGGTCATGCAGCACGAGCTCGGGCGAGCCTCAATCGTGTCCTACTACAAGCCCAAGAAGAGCTAGGAATCGGATCGCAGAAGAGCTCCCGTCCATAGGGGCGAGAGCTCTCGAGGCGTCGTCGGGAATTCCGAGGACTACATGTACATCCCGCCGTTTACGCCTACAACTTGTCCAGTAATGTAGCTTGCTTTAGGGCTTGCTATGAATGCTACGGCTGCCGCCACTTCCTCTGGGGCCGCCATGCGGCCCATCGGGATGGTGGCGCAGATCTGCTTGCTGACAGCCTCCGGAATAGAGTTCGTCATGTCGGTCGTCGTGTAGCCGGGAGAGACGGAATTGACCGTTACGCCTTTGCGAGCCACTTCGCGGGCAAGCGTCATGGTAAATGCGTTTAAGCCTCCTTTGGTGACCGAATAGTTTGCCTGGCCGAAGTTTCCGGTTTGGCCTCCCATGGATGAAATGTTGATGATACGCCCCCAACCCTTTTCCACCATGCCGGGAAGCAGACCGTGCGTGACGTTAAAGGGGCCGTTGAGATTAACGCCGAGGACTTCGTCCCACATCTCGCAGGTCATCTTGAGGAAGCTGCGGTCACGGTTGATTCCTGCATTGTTTACTAGAATTTGGACGCCTTGTTTCTCTGCCAGCAGTTCGTCCACCATCTTCTGGCATTCGGATCGGGACGATATATCGGCCTTGCAGAGCTTGCAGGAGACGCCTCTCGCTTCGATTTCCTTTTTCGTTTTTTCCGCAGCTTCGTCAGAGTGGCAGTAGTTGATGACGATGTCGCAGCCATTCTCGGCCAGCTCGATCGCGATGGCGCGTCCAATGCCGCGCGAAGCCCCGGTTACTAGGGCTCGTTTTCCTTCTAAGACTTTCATTCTGGGTGTCCTCGTTATGGGCTTTCTGTTGACGCAATCGCCGCTATCGGGATGAACGAAGCGGCGGTTGATAGGATCGTTGTCGCTGGGAAACTAGTGAGGGAAGGCCTAGGAAGCGGGGCGCCAGCCAGCATCGGCCCAGAGTTCGCCGCTGACCGCCGAGTTGGTGATCATAAAGCAAATGGCGTCGGCGATCTCTTCCGGCTTGATCAAGCGCTTGAGCTGCGTTTGCGGCAAAACCTTGGTTTGGATGTAGTCGTCGCCGAGAGCCTGTACCATGGGCGTATCCGTAAAACCAGGATGGATGACGCTGCAGCGAATGCCGTAGAACATGGATTCGGCCATCAAGGTGGAAGCCGCCCCTTCCAGACCTGCCTTAGTAGAAGAGTAGGAGATTTGGCCCTTGTTGCCGACGGAGGCGATGGAACCGATGAAGACGACTGCCCCTTGGATGCCTTCGTCGGGGTTCCAGCGCTTGAGCCCGCGGGCTGTGCGGTCGGCGGCGATACCTCCGATCATTTCCATGGCCCAATAGATGGGAGCGATCATGTTGATCTCTACCACCTGACGGAATTTCTCGACCGGGTAGAGCTTCGCAGCTCCCGTTTCCTTGTCGATCTTGACCGCTAGGTCGTCTCGTGTGATGGCGGCGGCTGGTACGCAGATGCTCGGAGCCTGGATGCGCTCGGTCATGTGTGCGAAGACATGCTCGCGAAACTCTCCGTTCGATGTGTCTCCGATGTAGGGAAAGGCAATTTCCCTGCCTGCGAGTTCGTTGCAAGCTTGGGCGACCTCATTGACCGATTCGCTGAAATCGACCAACGCGATTCCCTTGATGTCGCGATTGGTCAGGTCTTTGGCAAGCGCTCGGGCAATGCCTCCAGCTGCTCCGGTTACCACTGCCACTTGTTCCTTTAGATTTTCCATCGATCTCCCTTTCTCCATTTCGGATTGAATGACTTGCAAACTGTGAAGCGGAGTGTTCGTTCCGCCAAAGAGTGTGCGAAAAATAGAATCCGGAACGAATCAAGTCAACTTGCGGCGTTTTGCGATTGCAAAATATTAGGATTTATTCCTTATGGATTAGGTCGGGTAATTCAGTTTTAGCCGCAATCGTTTTATAACTATATAAATTGTTAATATGAAGCTGCTAGAGATTCGGAAGTATCAAAATAGAAGGTACTACAATACGACGGAAAGTTGTCACATCAGCCTCGAGGAGATTCACCGGCGGATCTGCCAAGGGCATGACATCCGCGTTACCGATGCGAAAAGCGAAGCCGACATAACGGCCAAAGTACTCTTGCAGATCTTGATCGAGTACGAGCCGATCAAGCTTGAGTTCTTCTCCTCGGAGTTGCTGCTGCAGGTAATACGCGTGAACGACAAGATCCAGCGGGATTTCTTGGAGAGCTACTTCGGCGACATGTTCTCGCTGTTTTCCGATTCGCGGCGAAGCATGGAGGATTTCGTACGGCAGGCTCGCGGCCTCTCTGAGAAGTCGGTAAACCCTTTTACAGCTTCCTTCGAAGCAATGAACCCTTTTGCTAAGATGTTTGGGGATCAAGGGGCTCAGGGTACTCCGGTCGATAGGGTCGCGGAGGAGTTGGCAGCCCTAAGGAAGGAAGTCGAGGACTTGAAGAAACGTGGTACTTAGGGCAGAACGACGAGCATTATTGTTATATCAATTATGAGGTCACATTCTATAAGGTCTTAGAATTGTGCAAACGCACAAACCGCATTGACGATGCACAGAACTGGGGCTAAGTCCTAGAGATGTTAATTCGCATGTATGCCCTGTGCTTCAGTCGGGCTCTTCGGCACTTTTGAGCGTCAGGTATTTGGCGAGCGAAGGTGAGTTGAAGTCGGTTGGTTCGATTCGCGATGCAAAGGGCCCTAACCCTAATGTATGTATCATGACCACAAAAACGCGTGAAAAACCCGCCGCAGACACCCCAAAAAAAGCGGTACAGGATGCACTCAAATTTTTTGAGGACGCCTTGAAGTCAGGAATTCAACTACAAGAGGAGTCGATCAAGCTCTGGAAGGATGTACTGGAAACGGCTGGGTCGCCTGAAGAATTGAGAAAGAAGCTCGAGTCTCTCACCAAGGACTCTCTCCCCTTGAGCAAGGATCGACTGGAGGGTATCATCAGGGTATTCCAGGACAGCGCTAGGCAATGCACTGATCTGTTTACCAAGACGGTGAGCCTCTACCAGGTCAGCTCGCCTAGCGAGGGGCAGGAACGATTGCAGGACCTTGTGGAATCCTCCTTGTCCGCGTTGCGCTGCAACGTGCATGCGATAGTCGACATGAACTCCCAGATTACCAAGTCTTGGGAAGACCTGTTGAACACAAAGTAACTGTCCCGCGACACAACTAGATATGGAGGTCCACCATGAAAAGAGATGTGTTGATTGCGGGCAGCGCTCGCACGCCTGTTGGCAGCTTCGGCGGCGCCTTTGCGGAGGTCGGGGCGATTGATTTAGGCATTGCTGCGGTGAAGGCTTCCTTGAAACGTTCTGGCGTTGCTCCGGAACAGATCGAGGAGGTTCTCATAGGCAATATACTGAGCGGCGGGTTGAAGCCCAATGCCGCGCGCCAGATCGCGGTCGGGGCCGGCATCCCGGTGTCCGCCTCCGCCAGTACCGTGAACAATCTTTGCGGCTCTGGCATGAAGACCATCATGATGGCGGCGCAGTCTATCCAGGCGGGTGATTGCGATGCCGTGGTGGCGGGTGGAACCGAGAACATGTCCCGCGCTCCTTACCTGTTGGAGAAAGCGCGAACGGGCTATCGCCTCGGCAATGGAGAGATCTTTGATTCGATGATGCGAGACGCTTTGGTCGACGCGTTCGACGGTTCGCATATGGGCCTCTGCGGCGATAAAGCTGCGGATAAGCGGGGCTTCAGTCGTGAGCAACAGGATGACTACGCCATTGCAAGCTACAAGCTTGCCTTGGCGGCGACTGCGGCGGGTGAGTTCTCAAGCGAGATCGCCCCTGTTGAGATCGCCGACCGAAAAGGACGTATCACAATCGTTGATACGGACGAAGAGCCACAGCGGTTCAACGAAGAAAAGTTCACTTCTCTTCGTCCTGCGTTTTCGCGGGATGGAACTGTCACCGCTGGAAATGCTTCCAGCATCAATGACGGGGCCGCCGCTGTGGTGATTCTGTCTGCGGAAAAGGCCAAGGAGCTGAACGCCAACGTTGAAGCGCGGATCCTGGGCTACGCCCAGTATGCCCACGAGCCCGAATGGTTCACCCTGGCGCCAGTTGGAGCTCTCAAGAAATTGCTCAAAAAGCTGGATTGGAACGCGGGGGACGCGGATCTCTACGAGATAAACGAGGCCTTCTCGGTTGTTCCCCTAGCTGCAATGGAAGAGCTCGGAATTCCTCGAGAAAAGGTAAACGTAAAGGGTGGGGCGGTATGCATCGGCCATCCGATCGGAGCGAGTGGAACGAGGGTAGTTGTTACGCTGATACACGCGCTCAAGTCCAAAGGGAAAAAGAAGGGCATCGCCAGTCTCTGCATCGGCGGTGGTCAAGCGGTCGCCATGGCGATCGAGCTTGTGTGAGCTTAATCGCGGCGGCTTCCGTCTCCGGAAGCCGCCGCATCACCTGGAAATGAAAATGGACGATAATTTCAAAAAGTCATTCGAGCGGGCGACCGCCCTGCAAAACCTTTGGGTCGATTCCATGACGGGTATCGCCCGGTCTTGGTCGGAGTATTCGCCAACCAAGCCTCCGCCCGAAGAAATGAAAAAGGCGCGGCAGCGTATGCTGGGCGCGATCTCCAAGTCTTGGGAGGACTTCATGCGTACGCCCGAGTTCATGGAAATGATGCGCGAATCCATGAAAGGGTCCTCCGTTTGGGGAGCGGAAGCGAAGTCGGGCGCCGCCCGCATGCACGAGGCGATGGGGACGGCTGCCAAGCAAGACATCGACGGGGTGCTGCTTGCTATTCGTCACGTCGAAAAGCGGATCCTCGACCGGCTGGAAACCCTGCAGGAAACCTTGGACGAATTGCAGTCCGACCTTTCCAGCTTAACGGGCGACCACGCGTCCTCGATCAACGACGCCTTTCACAAGGAAATCGCTCGGCGGCTTAGCGAGATCGAAAAGAGCCTCGGCCGCAGCGCGTCTAAAGGCGCGGCTGCGGGACCCCGCAAAACGAAACCGGTTGCGCGCAAGGCAGAAGCGAAGCCGGCCAAGAAGGCTGCAACTCGAAAAACCGTGAGGAGGAAATAGCGATGGCAAAAGTAGATGATCAAGAGTTCGACATTTTCGATTGGCAGCGGTCTTTTTTGGAAGAGTCGCTATCGAGCATGCGCAGGATGTCCGCGTTGCCCTTCCTCTATGAGAAAGCGCAAAAGGTGCGTAAGGGCGTTACGCCGAAAGAGGTGGTCTACGAAGAGGACAAGCTAAAGGTCTACCGCTACCTCGGGAAGGGGCCCATCCGTCACAAGACGCCCTTGGTCATCGTTTTCGCTTTGGTGAACCGCCCCTATATCGTCGACCTGAAAAAAGGGAGGAGTGTGGTGGCGAACTTCGTGGACGATGGTTTCGACACGTACTTGATCGACTGGGGCAAGCCGAACCAGTCGGACCGTTTCCTGACCACGGACGACTACGTCAACGGGTACCTCAAGAATTGCCTCGACTACGTTTGCGAACGTTGCGGGACGAAGCAGGCAAATGTGCTCGGCTATTGCATGGGCGGCACGCTGAGCACGATGTTTACCGCTTTGCATCAAGACGTAGTCAAGAACTTGATACTTCTAGCTACCGGAATCGATTTCTCGACACGCGAGGGGTTGATCAACCTTTGGGCAGACGAGAAGTACTTCGACGTGGATGCGTTTGTAGATTCCGTAGGCAATGTGCCTGCTGAATTCCTGCAGCAAGCATTCCTCATGCTGAAGCCGGTCCAGAACCTAATCGAAAAGCCGCTAAGCTTCTGGGAAAACATTGAGAACGATCGTTTCGTCGACGACTTCCTGCACATGGAGACCTGGTTGAACGACAATATATCCGTGCCGGGCGAGGTGTATCGAGAGTTCGCGAAGTACCTGTTCCAGCAGAATCTGCTCGTTCAAAACAAGTTCCCCGTCGGGAAGCATATCGTCGACCTGCGAAAGATCACTTGCCCTGTGCTCAACCTGATGGCGACCAACGACGACCTTGTGCCGCCAGCCCAGAGCGCTCCGCTCAACGGCTTCATTTCTTCGAAGGACCAGAGGATCATTCGATTCAAGGCTGGCCACATCGGACTCGCCGTAGGCGGCAAGGCCCAGAAGGAACTCTGGCCCGAAGTCGTGAATTGGCTGAGCGAAAGAGACTAGGGCCTGACCTTCCCGCGAATCGGAACGAAAGAATGGATACAAGGCGATGAAGGCAGCAGACGTAGACACACACGGCATGGAGGCGAAATTGCAGCGCCTGCGCGAGATGCGAACGGAAGCGGCCCTCGGTGGCGGTGTGGAGCGAATCGAAAAGCAGAAAGCGAAAGGCAAGTTGAGCGCCCGCGAACGCGTGGAGCTCCTGCTTGACGAAGGAACGTTTCGAGAGCTCGACTCCTTTGCAACTGGCGGCCGCGAAGGCGATGGTGTCTTGATGGGAGATGGAGTGGTCACCGGCTATGGCAGCGTAGAAGGGAAGCTCGTGTATTTGTTTTCTCAGGACTTCACGGTTTATGGAGGCAGCCTTGGGATTGGCCATGCGAACAAGATTCTCAAGGTCATGGACTTGGCCATGAAGAATGGGGCCCCCATCATCGGATTAAACGATTCTGGAGGCGCTCGCATCCAAGAGGGAGTTGTCAGCCTGGCAGGATATGCCGACATCTTCCTCAAGAACGTGTTGGCGAGCGGGGTGGTGCCGCAAATCTCTTGTATCCTAGGCCCATGCGCTGGCGGGGCGGTGTACTCGCCAGCCATAACCGATTTCGTGTTCATGTCCGAAGGGACGAGCTACATGTTCGTAACCGGCCCGGAGGTCGTGCGCAGCGTTACCAACGAGGAGGTGAGCTCGGAGGAATTGGGTGGGGCCTATACGCACAATTCCAAAAGTGGGGTTGCCCATTTTTCGGGGGCTTCGGAGGAACACGTTCTCTATCTGGTGCGCAAGTTGGTAGGCTATTTGCCGAGCAATAATTTAGACGGCGCTGCCCGAACTCCTAACGACGACGATCCGCTGAGAGTCGATCCCAAGCTTGACGGAATCATCCCCGAAAGCCCGAACAAGCCTTACGATATGCTGGAGATTGTTCGATCCTTGGTAGACAGTGGCGATTTCCTGCAGGTGCACGAGCAGTTTGCCGAAAATATCATAGTGGGCTTCGCTCGGCTAAATGGCCAAAGCGTCGGTGTAGTGGCAAATCAACCACAAGTGCTGGCGGGGGTGCTGGATATCGACTCGTCGACCAAGGCAGCCCGTTTCGTTCGCTTTTGCGACTGCTTCAACATACCTATCCTCACGCTCGTGGACGTGCCGGGGTTTTTGCCCGGCGTAAACCAAGAGCACGGCGGGATCATTCGCCACGGGGCGAAGTTGCTATTCGCTTATGCGGAGGCGACCGTGCCGAAGGTCACCTTGATCACGCGAAAAGCCTACGGTGGCGCCTACGATGTGATGAGCAGCAAACACTTGCGTGGCGATATCAACCTTGCTTGGCCTGGCGCCGAAATCGCGGTCATGGGACCGGAAGGAGCGATAAATATCCTGCATCGCAAAGAGCTATCGGAATCGAAGGAGCCCGAAGCCTTGAGGAGCCAGCTGGTAGAAGAATATAGAGAGCGCTTCGCGAATCCTTATGTGGCAGCGAGCTGGGGCTACCTTGACGATATTATCGAGCCTTCCGAAACTCGTCCGCGAATTATCAACGCCTTCGAGATGCTGCGTAACAAGCGGGATCAAAATCCGCCCAAGAAACACGGGAATATTCCCCTTTAGGTTTCGATGAAATCCGTATCCAGAATCTTGATTGCCAATCGCGGAGAGATCGCGGTCCGCATCATCAGGGCCTGCAATGAACTGAACTGCGCGACAATTGCTGTCTACTCCGAGGCGGACCGGATGCAGCCGCACGTGCGTATGGCGGACGAGGCTTATTGTATTGGCCCCGGTCCCGCGACCGACAGCTACCTGCGTCTCGATAAGTTGCTGGAGGTTGCCAAGACTGCCCGTGCGGATGCGGTTCACCCGGGTTACGGTTTCTTAGCGGAGAATGCGGATGCCGCCGTGGCGTTCGAAAAGAATGGTGTGGTCTGGATTGGTCCCTCTGCGGAATCGATTCGACTCATGGGCGACAAGCTTTCCGCGCGGTCGACGGCCCATGCTGCCGGCATTCCCCTGGTACCTGGCATGGGCAAGTCAGGCGCTGTTTCAGATGAAGACCTTTTCGCGGGAGCAAGGGATGTCGGCTTTCCTCTCTTAATCAAGGCGGCTGCAGGCGGCGGTGGCAAAGGTATGAGGATTGTGGAGACACCCGAAGGATTGGCGGAGGGCATCAGAATCGCCCGAGCGGAATCGCAATCATCCTTCGGCGACGATCGCGTCTACCTCGAACGATTCGTCACCAATGCTCGCCACGTGGAGATTCAGGTTTTGGGCGACCAGTTCGGAAACCTGATCCATCTCGGCGAACGGGATTGTTCGCTGCAGCGCCGCCATCAAAAGCTGATCGAAGAGTCTCCTTCGCCCGTGGTTGACAGCGAATTGCGGGAGCGGATGGGAGAGGCTGCGCTAAAGGCGGCACGGGCTGTCAACTACAAGTCGGCTGGTACGGTGGAGTTCGTCTTGGACAACAAAACGAAGGAATTCTTTTTTCTGGAGATGAACACTCGCCTGCAGGTCGAACACACGGTGAGCGAACGGGTAACGGGGATCGATATCGTAAAGGAGATGATTCGCATCGCCCAAGGCAAGCCACTAACCGTCAGGCAAGAGGACGTCGAGTTGAAGGGCTCTGCCATCGAATGCCGCATCCTTGCGGAGGACCCATGGAACGGTTTCATTCCCTCCATTGGGGAAATCAGCGGATTCAGCCTGCCTTCAGGCCCCGGGGTCAGGACTGATACAGGCGTAGGGCTCGGCTCCGAGGTTACTCCGTACTATGATTCCTTGCTCGCGAAGATCATCATTTGGGATACCAGTCGAGAGGAAGCGATCATACGGACCTGTCGAGCCCTTGAGGAATTTCAGATCGCGGGAATTGATACTACGATCCCGTTTTACATCCAGCTGTTAAGCACCGACGCCTTCCGTAGTGGAAACATACATACTCGATTCCTGGAGGACGAGTATATGATCAAGCAAGGCAGTTGCCCGGAAAGGGCTAAAGTTGCTGCGATCGCCGCCAGTTTGCTCGCCCATCGAAAGACGAAGCAGGCCACGGTTTTGAGGCGAGACGGATTTGGAGATCGTTGGAAGCAATTTTCACGTAGCGTCCAATTCGCGACCCGATTCTGAGAAAATGAAATACCTTAGCCAGGCCGGTTCGCGGGAGTACGCGATTGAGATTGAGAAGGATGGCGCTGTCCTCGTCGACGGCGAGCGTTTCGAGTTCGACTTGCAGGCTGGCAAGGACCCGAGCCTCTATTCCCTCATTCTTGGAAACCGCTCCTACGAGCTTCGCGTGACAGCCGATGGCGATCATTATCGCGTTTTGCTGCAGGGTGAAAACATTCCCGTAGAGGTGTTCGACGAGCGGCGACGTCGCATGGAGAGTGTTAAGGCAATTTTAGGCGGGGCGAGCGGGGAGCAGTTGGTCAAGGCTCCCATGCCGGGACTTGTGGTCGACGTGCTGGTGTCTCCGGGAGACGCAGTAGGAAAAGGGCAGGCATTGATCATCCTCGAATCGATGAAGATGCATAACGAATTCAAGGCCAGCGGCGATGCTGTGGTATCGCAAGTCCGCGTGAAAGCGGGCGATAAGGTACAGAAGGACGACACGCTCCTGGTCTTGGAATAAGGGGATTCCCCTTACCCGTGGGGCAAGGCGCTGCGTGTGTAGCGCTGTGGCTTGAGGCGTTGTTTTAAAAAACAACAAATTATTTGGAATACTGCGAGTGGGTGGGCGCTCTCAACCTCTGAAGCGCTTAATCATCGATCCGGATCCGTTAACCTCATGTAAGTCTCAAAATTCAAAGAATATTGTATATGAAGAAATGGATACGTCTACTCGCAAGCCTATCGCTGGCAGCTCTCGTTGCAAACGCTGCTTGGGCAGGTAAAAAGAATGACAAGGGAGCGGCTTTTGGAGCTCTCTTCTACGATGGTGAAACCGTCGGCACGGTCGCCACTCCGACCTCGATGCCTGGAAGAGGTGTAGACACGATCTACGTCCTCACCAATGGGCAAGAGGGACAGCTGGGGGTTACTACGGTCGCGCCGGGCGATACCAATTACCACGGTGGCAAATGGAAGGTCTACGTGGTCACTTGGGAGGAAGCCGGCCCAGTGCCGCTTTTCACCTCAGCAGCCATGGTCGAAGCGTCCCTCGCTGCAGGAGAGCTCTCCATGATGCGCATGCCTGATGCGGACTTTGTTTGCCCAGTGCTGCGAAAGCCAAAAAATTAAGTCTAATATCATCTGAGTTTCACAATAGCCAAGCGCCTGCGGGCGCTTGGCTTTCCTCGTATCCAGATCTTGGACTTTCGGAGCGACGCGACTAATGGATTTCCTCGGGGATCTCGCGATAGAACATAATCAGCAAGATGGCGAGGCTTAGGACTTCGCCGACGAGTTGATCGAGCGAGGCGAGCGGCCCCGTCTCCCAGGCAAGCAATAGGTAGGAGGTTCCGAATACGAGGATGAGTCCTAGCGTAAAATGAGCGGACAGGCTGAATGGTTCCCGCCACTGCGGACGAAGGTGCCGCACCCAAATGAAAAATTGGTAGCTGATTAAAATGAATACGACCATCGTCACGATGTTGTATTCGGCCAGTTCGGGGACGATGATGAACGCGTCGTAGGCTCCATGGGCAAGAACCGCTAGCCCGAAGGTTGAGGCTGCGGTATTGATATAGGATCCGCGGTACATGACCGCTTGGGTCAGAGTGAGCCCGCAAATGCCAGTGAGGGAGAGGTGGAAGAAATTTGCGGTGACGAATCGCCCGAAAGCGTCCATTCCAAGGCTGTTTTCGAAATATCCAATATTTTCCTCGATGGCGAAGCCGAGTCCGACGAGGCTGGCGACGATGAGGATTTCCATCTCCTGTTTTCGCTTGGCGAGGATGGGGATCAAAGGCGTGAAGCAAAGCAGTTTCAGGAACTCTTCGCGGAGTCCGATACCGGCAAAACAGTAGATCGCTTGGCCAATCAGGTCATCCCCTCGCGCGAGACCGAGCTGGTCTTCTTGGAAATAGATGGCGAGGATGGTTAGATGAGCGGAGAGGGCACCTAGCAAAAGGGCAGGGATCGCGAGACGAACTGCAAAGGAGCTCCACCCCAAGGGACCATTGAATCGAAGCAGCAGGCTTGCCCAAGAAGCTCCCGCGACGAGCGCGAGGATGAACATGGAAAGGGGCGTGTCACCATAGGCGACAGGAAGCAGGGTGCTGATGAGGACAGGCCAATCCATCGTTTGCAGAGCGATGTCTCGCTTGAGAAAACTGTCGATGACGGGAGCGTATTCAGGATCTGCTAGCAGTTTCTCTATTTCATCAAGCAAATCGTGCCCTCGGTATAGGTCGACGAGCAAGGCTCTAGACGCGCTGCTCGGGTGGTTTGCGACTTCCGCTTTTGCGGCATCAATTGCCAATCGGTTTTTTGAATACGTGGAATAGTAGAGGGAAAGAGCGAAATTGGAGAAGGGGGCGGGTGGATTTGATTGGCTTAGTTTGAGTAAGGCATGAGCTGCTCCTTCGCTTTCAGGCTTGTCTTGCATCGCTTCGCTGAAAGCGAGCAGGAGAGCGTACTCTTGAGTATCCAAATTTGGGAACTGCTTCGCTGGCGGTAGGACGGATTGGCTACGTCCGAGGTTTATAGAGAGCAGGTACTGCAGGGCGTAGAGCTTCTGCTCGAAGGAGCTGTCCTGTAGAAGCTGGGCCTTCAAGGTTTCTTCGTACAGAGCCGTGTTGATCGCGATCTGTGAATCGCCGCCTTCGGTGCTTAGGAACAGTTCCTCATGCCTGATACGGCTGGGATCATCGGGCTTGATTGCCCAGATGCCAGCTCCCAGCAGGGCGATTGCAATGGTCAGGCAGGCAGCGCTTTTCCAGAGGAAGCTGGAGCTTCGAGTCAGCTCGTAGAGTTGGTTTTTATTCACGTGGTGAGAAAATTGACGCCTGTTCGGGGTGTTCGGGCTCTCAGTTGTCTACGAGGATACGATGGGGCTGCCCTTTTTCATGGACGCGAAAGACCACGATTGTTGCCCCTTCGTCGCCGGTTTTCGCGCTGTGTATCTGTTTGAATGGAACCATGCCCGCTTCCCCTGCTTTGAAAACCGTGTCTTCTTTGCTGTCCTGGATCAGCGTGGCGGAGCCTTGAATAAGATATACGAATTCTTCGCCTGGGTGCCAGTGCATCGGCAGGGTGGAATGCGGAGGAATGGTTAGTGTATCGAGAATCACTTCCATATTTGGAGCCCCTGACAATGGGCTCGATAGGAGATGCGTAATCGCGAGTTCGGAAGGCGCTTTTCCATCGTGGTTGGGATGTCCGGACGCGAGTTGGCAAAAGGAAGCGATGAGGAGGGCGGGTATGAAATGAGCGAGTCGTAGCGTTTTCATAAGAAGTGGGGTTCGGGTTTTTGAGGGGCCGGGAACGTTTATTCGAAAGCCTGCTTTCGTCCTTACGGTTTGAATAGGGGCTGAGTATTGGTGACAGTTCAAGGAAATCGGCGGGATCTCGGGAATGGAGGAGCAACTTTTTTTGGGGGGAGGGTGGAGCGCCTTTCCGATTTGTTGGTACAGAGGGAAGAGCATTTGCTGCTTGAGCAGGTTTTTCAACTCGGATTAGCGAGTCCGGCAATGCTGCAGCGACCTCCCGCGGGCGATGGAGAAGGCGGCGCCTTGCAAGAGCTGCAGGCCAAGGTCATCCGTACTGCTGGAGTCTCCCTTTTGCGCTTCTTAGGGCGACTTACCGCTCGAGGAGCGTTTGGTCATTGCAAACGCGGCCACTGCGTTTTTCGTAACACATGCTACGGCTCCTGCTAAGGAATCGATGATCGCTCAGATCGAGAAAACGTCCGACAGATAGTCGTAGTTAAAATCATATTACGAACACCTTTTCTATTCTATGTCTTACGTTCGATCTCTGCTGCATCCCGAAAGTTCGGAGCCGATGGCCTCGGTCCGTATCGATTCCCGAGAATTCCCTGTGGGCAAGAAACACGATTGGTCCGTGCAAACGCGAACCTTGCGTGGTGGAACGCAGGAAGGGGTTGACGTAGTCGAGATCGACAACGGCAAACTTTCCTTCGCCGTGCTGCCGACTCGTGGCATGGGGATTTGGAAGGGCCAATACGGCAAGGTCCAGCTCGGCTGGGATTCGCCCGTCAAGAAACCGGTACACCCAGCCTTCGTGAATTCGCTGGAGAATGGGGGGCTTGGATGGCTCAGGGGCTTCAACGAATGGATCGTTCGCTGTGGCCTGTCCAGCATGGGAGCGCCTGGCATGGATACACTTGTGGACAACAACGGCAACGCCATGGAGGCCTTTTTGCCGCTACACGGGAATATCGCAAATCTTCCCGCGCATACCGTTTCGGTCGAGGTTACGGAAAAGGAAATCATCCTCAGGGGGGAGGTCGACGAGACCATGATGTTTGGTCCGGCTTTGCGATTGCAAACCGAGATTAGTACTGCATTCGGTTCTGGCAGTCTCACGATTGTGGATACAGTAACAAACTTAGGCGACAAGCCAACCGAGCACGAGCTGCTTTACCACGTTAACTACGGCGGCAGCGTACTGGAAAAAGGAACGCGTTTCGTGGCTCCGTTCAAGCAAGTGGCCCCGCGCGATGCGCGCGCAGCGGAGGGAATTGGCGAATTTGACCAGTTCGACGGACCCTTGCCTGGTTTCGTGGAACAGGCCTACTTCTTCGAGCTCGCTGGTAAGCGCGGCAACCGTCAAACCGTGGCCATGCTGAAAAATGCGAAGTGCGACCAAGCTTCGCTTCTCCGCTATTCGCTGAAGGACTTCCCGTGCTTCACGCTCTGGAAGAACACAGCAGGAGCGAAGGATGGTTACGTGACGGGGCTCGAACCGGCGACTGCGTATCCGAATCCTCGTCGCTTCGAGCGGGGAAAGGGTCGGGTCATCATGCTAGCTGGGGGCGAATCACGGAGCACGAAGCTCGTGGTCGAGGCCTTGGATACTAAGAAAGCGGTACGAGCGGCGGAAACGGAAATCAAAGCCCTGCAAAAAAACGCCAAGGGCACAGTACACCCGCAAGCTATTGCCAAGTTCTCGGACGTCTAGGCGGAGAGCTGCGTCGGCAGGATCTGGCGAGGACGTTTTTCATTAGCCACGAAGAGGCACAAAAACCGAACCACTGAAGGACCTTCGTTATAACGAAGGCTTAACGTTGCAGGATTCTTCGTGCCTTTTCGTGGCAAACCATGGCTGCAGGATCTGCCACCTAACTCCGCGTTCTCTGCGTCCTCTGCGGTTAACACACCACCGCAGGATCTCATTTCGTGGGCAAGAGCAACGTTGTTCAAACCAACATCGTTCGCTCCTCCTTGGGTCGTCTATAACGGCAAGAGCCCGGCTATTGCTGGCGAGGACGTTTTTCATTAGCCACGAAGAGGCACAAAAACCGAACCGCTGAAGGACCTTCCTTATAACGAAGGCTTAGTGTTGCAGGATTCTTCGGGCCTTTTCGTGGCAAACCATGGCTGCAGGATCTCCCACCTAACTCCGCGTCCTCCGCGGTTAACACAACACTGCAAGATCCCATTTCGTGGGCTAGGACACTTTGTAGTGACGTGTCGTCGTATTCACTCCTCGGTAATGGGCAAAAACAAAACAACCCCGATCATGCCCTCGCCCTGAGCTTGTCGAAGGGATCCGATGTATTGGGAATCTGACGACGCTGCGAGCCCGGCTGCTCCTAGGGAGCTATTTGCTGCGGAATAGGCCAATCGCGCCGACGATCAAGCACAGGGCTCCGCTGATTTGCAGCCAGATCGCCTTTTCAGAAGGTGAACCGGTGAAAAGTTTCGAAAAACCGGAGCTGAGCGAATCAGCGGCATTGAATCCGTAGGCGAGAAGGATCAGCCCAACGATAACGAGAGCGAGGGAAAGCGGTTTTTTCATAAGATGGCAAGTGAGGGCACAGGCTTTATTGCAGGCTTGGAGTAACACAAGCCTGCTCTTTTTCAAACAGCTTTTTGCTACTAGCCGCGAGGACGGGCCACCTGTTATTAGGCCGCAAGTTCCTCGGAGAGCTTTTCGATGCGTTGCTTCACTTCCTGGTGCGCGGCTCGAAGCTCCTTGATATCGAGGCCGGCTTCCCTCAACCGGCCTTGGGTAATGGTCCAGTACGACTTTTCGCCGGGGGTGCCTTTGCCTAGGTTATCGGCGATGGCGGCGGAGAGCGCGAGCAAGTGGGCGTGAATGTTTTTTTCCGGAGCCTCGTCGGGAGT
>JBNKSG010000041.1:0-22523 GCA_050297195.1 Opitutaceae bacterium
TGCCTACCTGCTGCTCGGCGACTTTTCCGAATGGCGCATCCCCCTCGTCGTGCTCGCCACCCACGGTCTCATCGACCTCATAAAAATCCGGCTCACCGGTCGCCTCATCGACGACCTTCCCGCCTTCCTCGTCGACCAAAGCGCTCACCTCGCCGTCATCTTCGCCATCAGCGCCATCGACTGGTCACGCATCGGAATCTTCCAGCCCTGGTGGCTGGAGCTCAATCCGGTCTCCTACTTGCAAACCCTCGTCGTGGTCTCAGGCCTCATCGCCAACACACTCGCCGCTGGGCACTTCATCTCGAAAGCGCTGCCTCAGATGCTATCGACCGCCCCCCAAGAGCTACACCAAGACCGAGGGCTCAACGGAGCAGGTCGCTACATTGGCTACCTCGAGCGCATCTTGCTTCTCATCTTCGTCTACAGCGGACAACTCTCCGCCGCTGGCCTGCTCATCGCCGCCAAATCCGTGCTACGCTTCCAAAAGGCCAACGAAAGCCGTCGCGAGACCGAATACATCCTCGTCGGCACCCTCTTGAGCTTCACCGTCGGTATCGTGCTGGCCTTCGCCACCAAGCAGCTCTTGCAGTAGGGTGCGGCGCTCGCGCCGTCCTGCATCAACCCGATCCCCCACGCAACCCAGACGCCTAAGCGAAGCCTCCTACTCCCTCTCCAGGAAAAGCTTGAACAAGGCCTGCGTCCCGGCGTCCTCGCCCCCCGAGGCGACGATCTCCTCAAACAAACGCTTGGCCATCTCCAACCCCGGAAGGTCCAGCTCCATCTCCTCCGCCGCCTCAAGGGCTATTTTCATGTCCTTGACGAAATGCTTCACAAAAAAGCCCGGAGCGTAGTCACCCTTCAAAGCCCGCGGAACCAAGTTACTCATACTCCAGCTACCCGCCGCTCCCGCAGAGATGCCCTGCAAAACAGTCGACGGTTCCAAGCCCGCCTTTTTCGCGTACGCAAGCGATTCCCCGATCGCCACCATACCGCCCGCGATCGCGATCTGATTGCACATCTTCGTATGCTGGCCCGCACCCGCCGCGCCTTGGTAGACGATGTTCTTACCCATCACTTGCAACACCGGCAGCGCCTTTTCAAAGGCGCTCCGCTCACCGCCTACCATTATCGAAAGCCGCGCTTCGCGGGCCCCCAAGTCGCCACCGGAAACGGGCGCATCCAAAATCCCGATACCACGCCGGGCCGCAACCTCCGCGATCTTCCGAGCCAACAAGGGACTCGAAGTGGTCATATCGATCGCCATCGCGCCTTCCGCGAGCGCCGAAACGATCCCTCGCTCGCCGAGATAGACAGCTTCCACATCGCTCGGATAGCCCACGATCGTGATCACGATATCCGCTCCAGACGCGGCCTCGTACGGCGAGTCTTTCCAAACCGCGCCCGCTTCAAGAAGGCCATCCGCCTTAGATCGCGTTCGGTTGTAAACACAGACCGGATACCCTGCGGCCAACAAATGGCCCGCCATGCTTGCTCCCATTACCCCAGTACCGATGAATGCGACCGTCTGCCTACCCATAACCAACCCCTAACGGCCAGTCCGCTTCGAATCGAGGCAATTTCTCCCAGAGAGCCGCAACACCTAAGACTCGGCCGCATCAGCCCAAACCAGCCGCTCTTCCACCATAACGCCATCGCTGATCGTGCGCGTCGCACCCGAATCCGCCGGAGCTTGGACGCAGAGATAAACCAAAGGAGCGCTTCCCGAATTTCGCCAGGCGCGCCTACCCTCTGGAGCGACTCGAACCACACTTCCCTCGCCAACAGGAAACGTGGAGCCATCCACCTGGAACTCACCCCGTCCGCCCAATACGAGGTACAGCTCCTCATTTCTCCGGTGAGTATGCAGGAACGGCATGGAGCCTCCCTTTTCCATCCGGTGCAGCGAAACTTCCATTCCCGTCAACCCCAACAGCTCGCCAAAGAAACGCTTACCCGAGACCTCCATCTCGTTTCCCATCGAAAAACGTGCAGACTCTAATCCATCCAAAGAACCCATTTCGTAATGCGTGTAGACCGGTCTATTTACTTTCATTTTGCAAGTGATCTAGAAATCAATTGCATTTCGCAAGTAAATAATTGCGATCCTTTGGATGAGGTGACTCAAAGGTCCTATGAAGAAGCTTAAGCTAGAAACGCCCCGCTCTTTCTGTCCGGTTTCAGGCTGTCTGGAGATAATCGGAGACCGCTGGACCTTGCTGATCATTCGGGACCTCGCCCTGGGAGCCACTCGCTTCAAGGAATTTGCAGGTTCCCCAGAAGGCATTCCCACTAACATCCTAACGGATCGGCTGAATCGACTTCTTGAATACGGGCTCATCGAGCAAAAGCCCCTCAACGAAAACTCAAAACGGATGGGGTACGCCCTCACCGATAGCGGTTCCGAACTCTTGCCCATTCTCGGGGCTGTAAGAGACTGGGGACTCAAGCACATCTCAGGAACACGCCTTCCCACGACAAAAGGAACAGCGGAGCCTACCTAATATTTATCCACCGAAAGGAATCGACCCGACTCATTCTCGAACAGCAGCAACCCTGAGCAAAGTACGAAAAAAACCGGCTCCCACACGAGAACCGGTTTTTCAAAATGTATCTAAACTGAAACTACAGCTTATACAGTGCCGAAGATGGTCTTGCCTTCTGAGAGAAGGTCAGACGCTGCTTCCTGAAGGCGCTTAGCCATGTTGGCTTCAGCCTTCTTGAGGTAGCCGCGGGGGTCGTAGGTCTTCTTGTTGCCCACTTCGCCGTCGATCTTGAGAACACCTTCGATGTTTTCGCAGATGTGCGTCACAACAGGACGAGTGAATGCGTACTGAGTGTCGGTATCGATGTTCATCTTTACCACACCGTAGTCGAGCGTTTCGCGGATGTCGGAAAGCTCGGAACCGGAACCGCCGTGGAAAACGAGGTCCATTTCAGCTTCAGCGCCATGCTTGTCCATCACAGCCTTCTGGCCGTCGCGGAGGATGGTTGGCTTGAGCTTTACGGAACCTGGCTTGTAGGCGCCGTGAACGTTGCCGAAAGTCGCTGCGAAAAGGAAACGGCCGAGCGGCTGAAGCGTTTCGTAGACTTCCATCATGTCTTCTGGAGTGGTGTAGAGCTTTTCAGCTGGGAGACCGGAAGTGTCGTGGCCATCTTCTTCGCCACCAACGCAACCTGCTTCCACTTCGAGGATGATACCGAGCTCGGCACACTCCTTGAGGAGTTCAGTCGAGATCTTGAGGTTTTCGTCGAGGGGAACGACGGAACCGTCGAACATGTGAGACTGGAAGAGCGGGCCCTTGCCTTCAGCAACGCGCTTGCGGGACGCTTCGAGCAATGGCTTGAGGAAGCCGTCAACCTTCTCTGGATGACAGTGGTCCGTGTGGAGAGCTACGAGTACGTCGTACTTTTCGGCGAGCAAATGAGTTGCTTCAGCCAATACGATCGCGCCGAAGGCTGCGTCATTTACGTTGAGCCCCGATGCGAATTGTCCGCCACCGGTGGAAACTTGGATGATACCGTCTGTCTTCGAGTCAGCGAAAGCCTTGAGGGCTGCGTTGATCGTCGTGAGTGACGTGATATTTACGGCTGGGTATGCGTAGCCTCCCTTTTGGGCGGCATCCAACATCGCTTCGTACTGCTTAGGTGTTGCGACTGGCATTGATTCTTTAGATTAGATGTTCTAATTTATTTTCCTCCCTATCAGTAGAGAGGCTGATCACTGTACTAAGAAAAGGTTTACCTTCAAACAAAATCGCCCATCTCTACCGCATTGACCGACGATTAGGCGAAGCGACCGCGCCTCCAACAGGTTATTGGGTCACGTCAGCGGCCTGCTTTTACGAAAAGCCCCCCTACGACTGACAACTTGCAATACAGCGCGGCAGCCGATATCGATCGAGTCCTCATCGTGAGGTTTCCACCACAAACGCCCCCTTTCCCATGTCAACCTGCCGACTGATATACCGAAGCATCGCCCACGAGGAAACTTCAGCGATTGGGCCATGCGACTGATCGACTTGTACGACCTCCCCCTGCTGCCCCGCAAGTTCCTCACGCAAAAGTGCCAAAGCGTCGAGGACACCATTTGCATCCCCAGCCAGCTCAACCTCGTCTTTTCCCTGCTCCTCGACGCAAAAACGTTCTGCCACTCGGAGCCCTGGGACAACTCGCCCATACAGGCTTAATCCTGACGATAGCAAAAGTCGTACTCCGAGTTCCAATCCGGACGCCCCTCCACCCTGAGGATCAGCTTAAAGGTCTGCTCCTCGATTTCCGGAACCCTAAACCGCAGCACCGGCCCGACCCGATTCTCCCCTTCCTCCAAGGCATCGAAATACCAACCGAGCACGAAGCTTTCATCGTCTCCAAACCTTAGATACGCCTCCACGCGATCTCCCTTCACAGCGTTCGGACCATCGTGCAAAATCCAGAGTTCCGCCTCGAAAAGCTCGCCCGCTCGCCAGGAAAAACGTTTCACGCGAGCGGAGGCCAAGGTCAACCGGCAGCTCTGGCGAACGGAGCGCAGCGCCGGCTTCGGTTCGCATGGCCAGGAAACCAAGCTATTGTTCGCCGCCGCGGGCCACGGTTCGTTGAAGCACCAGTTGATCGCCATCGAGCAGTACGGCTTCTGTCGACGGGCTTCCTCGTAAATCCCCTTCAAGCCTTCCGCCTGCAATAGCTGCCCCCACTCCACCAGCTCCTCGATGGACTCCGGCCGGCCGAAGTAATGCTCGATCGTCGGCAGGCAAAGCCACGAATCCTTTTCTGCCTCCCACGCCCCGAAACCATGGCGCAACTCCCAGACCCCGCCGGGCTTGGGAGGAAACAAGTCGTTCTCAGGAATAAGCCCTCTCAGCTTCTCGGCCGAGGCAGGCGCAGGGATCCCAAATTCCACGTACGCCGAATTGCGGGCGTTTTGGAACACCTCGAAACATTCCTTTCCTTTCGAATCGCGAAACAAATAACCGCCATGCCCCGCGCCCATGATCGGCGAAGTCGGAAGGAAAGGAGTATCCGGGTCCAGCTCGAGACAAACTTTGTTAAGCAAGCGAATCGCCTTGGACTGGTCCGTCATGCCTGACCAGGAATTGTACAACTCGTTTCCGCCACACCAGATCATCACCGACGGGTGAGGCTTAAGTTGCTTCACGATCGCTTCCGCCTCCTGACCCAGCGTATCCAAAAACTCAGGACTCTCCGCATACTTATTGCAAGCAAGAGGAAAATCCTGCCAAACCATGAGACCAAGCCGATCGCAGAGGTCGAAGAAGGAAGGCTTGCCTATGGCTGCTCCTCCCCAGCACCGCAGCAGGTTAAAATTACAAGCGGCCGCCTTCTCGAGCAATGGCCGATACGCATCCTCGCCCGCCACTCCCGGGAACACGTCAGGCGCCACCCAGTTCGATCCTTTCACGAAGATCCGACGCCCGTTCACTTCCAACGCCATGGGAGCCACGCTACGCGACTTCGGCATTTCCGCCGTTTCATTCCAGGCTCCCTCATTCATTACCAGCTTAGAGGTACGAAACCCTATACTCTGGGACCGAGAATCCAGCATCACGCCTTCGTCATCGTGCAAGGAGACCGCTAAGCTATAGAGCGACTGTTCACCGTATCCACGCGGCCACCACAACTGTGGCTCATGCACTTCGCAAAAGCCGTCCACCAACGACTGCTTCACGAGGTTGATCGCTTCCCCATCGACCACTTCGCCGTCCGGCCCGATCAAGCTCCACTCGAACATCCCGCTAAAGGACGCGCTGAGCTCGATCGACAGGTCGAGCTTCACCAAAGCCAAATCCTCTTCGACCACGTAGTCGAAAAACAACTCGCGGATATGCACCGGCTTGCGAACCTCCAAGTACGTGAGGCGCCAGATTCCCGAAGGAACCAACCGCGGATGAAAATCCCAACCATAGCTCACTGCCGGCTTCACCGAACTGCTCGCTTCGATACGCCCTTCGCCCAAACCCGAATCCGGTATTGGGAAAATCACTACTTCCACCCTTTCCCCAGGCTTGGCGATATCGGTCAAATCTATTTCCACCGGACTGAACATCCCTTCCTGGGCAAAAAGCGTCCGATCCCCCACCCGCACGAGAAAGCGGTAATCGATCCCGCCCGAAACAAAAAAGAGGCGATCCCCATCGAGCTCGCTCAAACGCGGCAACTCCGCCTCGTAAATCCAGTAAACCTTCTCCATCCAAGCATAGCGCCCGAAGTCGCCATCCTGCCAAAAGTGAGGCCACCCCTCAGCCCGGGCCCAATCCAGCTGCACCGCGCCCGGCACCGACGCGGCGACGAGTTTCTCCGGCGGCAAGCTCGGGTCAGACGTGTATCCGACTTTCCATTCAAGGTTGTAAGGATTCTGGGCCATAGCTTCAAACGCCGAAAATTTCAGCGAATCAACCCCTAGCTCCCAAAATCGGTTCTCGCAACCTTTTGCTTAAAAAGGGAAAACCTCGTTCGCAAACGGACACCCATGAATCAAGCCGATCCCGCCCAGCCGAAATTCCAGTCAATCGCCCGCGCCTCGATCCTCTCCAGCATCGAGAACAAGCACACCCAATACGTTTCCATGGCCGACCGACGCGCCCAAGGCCTCCTCACCATGGCAGCCGTACTCGTACCCGTCGCCATTTCCCGAATAAACGTGGCCGGCTTCTTCCCATCCGTCGCCATCTTCCTCGTCGGCGCCGCCGCCACCATCATCGCCGCCACGCTCTGCCTGTTCCCCAAACGCTTCCGCCGCATCAATCCGGACGATCGCTTCCTGCTCCACTTCTCCTACATCAGTCGCCAAAAGCGCGACGACTACATGGCCCAGATGAGCGAAATCACCAGCGATACCACAAAGCTGGCCGAGGAAGTCGCCAAGGATCTCTACCACCTCAGCCACGATGTGCTCATACCAAAATTTCGCTGGCTGAGAATTGCCTACGCCTCCTTTGTCGGTAGCTTGTGCCTTTCCCTCATCCTATTGGTCTACAACATCCTGCAAGCTGCCAACTAGCAATCGAGCCCTCCCAGAAACCGCCCCATGTCCACCAAGCTCGCCATCAATCTCCACAAACTCGCCCGCTTCACCAACACGGCGATCCCGATCTTCACCCTCCTCTTCTTCCTGGCAGGCTGGCAGATCTCCTTCTACTTCCACTTCATCACGGTCGCCATGCTGGGGCTGACCCTCATCAACTTCTACTACCTCTTCGCCCAGCGAAACCACTCGCTCCTGCGAAACTTCGGCATCCTCGGCCAAGGCCGCTACATGCTCGAAAGCCTCGGCCCCGAACTTCGCCAATACCTGTACTCAGGTGATACCGAAGAACGCCCCTTCAACCGCACCGAACGGGCCGAGGTCTACCGCAAAGCCAACAACATCGACTCCGCATCCTCCTTCGGCTCCCAAAACGACTTCGACGCCACCGAGATCAAACTGCGCCACTCCCTCTTCCCCATCTCCAAGGAAAAGCTGCTCCCCTACCAGCTTACCTTCGGCGAAGAACGTGGTATCCAAAACACCTATACGCTCAACGTCCCCTTTATTATTAGCGGCATGAGCTACGGGGCCCTCGGCAAACGCGCCGTCCGCTCCCTCGCTCGCGGGATCGCCCAAGCCGGAGGCCTCATGAACACCGGCGAAGGCGGCTACCCCAAATACCATTTGATGGAAAACTGCGACCTCGCCTTCCAGATCGGCACCGCCAAATTCGGTGTCCGACACGAAGACGGAACGCTCGACGACCAACGCCTCGCAAACCTCGCCGCAAAGGAGCAGGTCAAGCTCATCGAGCTCAAACTCAGCCAAGGCGCCAAACCCGGCAAAGGCGGCATGCTCCCGAAGGAGAAGATCACCGAAGAAATCTCCGAGCTGCGCGGCGTGCCCATGGGCCAAGATGTCGTATCCCCCACCCATCATCCCGAATGCGAGGACTATCCGAGCGCCGTCGCCTTCATCCGCAGGATCCAAGAGGTTTCGCAACTCCCCGTCGGCATCAAGCTCTGCATCGGCGATCCGCATCAATTCGCAGAACTCGTCGCCGAGATGAAGCGGCAAGACAGCTTCCCGGATTGGATCACCATCGATGGAGCGGAAGGCGGCACCGGAGCCGCCCCAAAAGCATTTATCGATCGCGTCGGCATGCCCTTGTTCCCAGCCCTGAAATCCGTCCAAGACATCTTGGTTTCAGCAGGCGCGCGGCAACGGCTCAAGCTAGTCGCCTCCGGGAAATTGATCAACCCCGGCTCCCAAATCATCGCCTTCTGCCTCGGCGCCGACGCCATCGCCACCGCTCGCGGCTTCATGCTCTCCATCGGCTGCATCCAAGCCATGCAATGCGGCAGCAACACCTGCCCCATCGGCATCACCTCCCACAATCCTCACCTCGAGCGTGGAATAGATATCGCCGACAAAGCTCTCAGAGTAGCCAACTACGTTCACAGCTTGGAACACGACCTCGAGGAGCTCCTCTGCGCCACGGGCGTTCGCTGCGTGCACGAACTTTCCTTCGACAACCTCTACGTTCCCCTCGAATCCACCCTCTACCCATTTTCCCACCACACCTGATCCGCCATGAAATCGAAAAAGCTCAAACTCGCCTCCTGGATCGCCCAAATCATCGCCGCCGCCATCATGGGACAAACGCTGTACTTCAAGTTCACCGCCCATCCAGATTCCGTCCAACTCTTCACCGAGCTAGGAATGGAGCCGCAAGGTCGAATCCTCATTGGAGCCCTCGAACTGGTCGCCTGCATCCTCCTGCTCATTCCCTCCAGCATCGTCTACGGGGCTCTGCTAGGATCATGCCTGATGGCGGGAGCGATCATCGGACACGTCACGGAGCTGGGCTGGGCTGGCCCTCGCCTCCAACTCGGTTCGCTCGCCATCGCAGTCCTCGCCTGCTGCATCAGTATCATACTGATCAGACACCGTGAACTGCCCCTCCTCAAAGCGATCCAAACCGACAAACCTACCCAGCGCGTACGCAGGAACAAATAAACCTATTCCCCGAGCGCCCGTAGATCCGGCAGAAAGCTCGTAAAAAGCGAGCGGCCGACCTTACCGCCTGGTCGCATTAAGAGTTAACTGAGCTCATCCAAATTCTTGTCGATGAGCCACTCACTCATTTTCATCCAAGCATTGCTTGCCTTGGTGGGACTCTACGGCGCGGCTTGGCTTTTGCTGAAGGCGAAAGAGCAAGCCCCTCCGCGGAGCTACTTGCTCGCAGGCATCCTAAACGCCGCCACTGCAAGCTACCTGCTGTGCAACATTGGCATGGCCGAGTCCGTCGATTCCACCCAGCTCATCAAACTCGAAAAGGCCTCAAGCGGACTCGCAGTCGCCATACTAGGAGTACTACCATGGTGCCTCAAGCAATCGGGCGAACGCTTCAGGCAAGCGCCGCTCCTCGCTCACACCGCCCTCGCCGGCCTCCTTACCATAGCGAATTCCCTCGCGACCATTTCCCTCAGGTACGAGTCACTCCTGCGATCCGACTCGACCCACGAGATCGTCAAGACCAGCAGCTCCCTCTGGAGCATCCCTTTTAATATAGTAGCCTTCTCCACCGCAGCCTTTCTCCTGCGTACTGCGGTAAAAGCGAGACATCAGAAAAAGTCCCAAACCGCGCGACTCCTGGCAGCCAGCGCCATCGCCTGCGCGGCCTTCCCCCTCGCCGCATCGCTGCAAGAAAGCAGCCGGCATCCCTCCGACAATTTCATCTGGCTCGCCCTCGCTTCAATCGCCGTATTCTCAACCCTCTATAGCCTAACGGCAAAACCGCGCGAGAAAGCAGAAGGCCTCGCCCCCAAGCCGCCGCCGCTCCTCCAGATTCCTGACAACGAGAACGACGAAAGCCCCCTCCAGCAACACGCCCTACTGATCGGACTTGCCGACACCGATGCAGAACTAGCCTCCAAAATCCTTGGGGGCCAAGGCTATATCGTCGTGACCGAGGACTCAGGCCTGGAAATCCCAGACTCCTATTTCCAACAACCCAGGTCCCACTTCTCGGTTTTCTTCGACAGGGACAAAAACGACCAAGTACCCGATGCCCTCGCCAGACTCATCCATGACTCCGGCAGCGACGCTTCCGTGATCGCTCTCGCTCGAGAGCCGAAGTCACCTCGGATCCTACGGGAACTTCGTGACCAAAAATATCAGCTAGCCCTAAAAACCCCGCTCAGGGCCAGGGAACTTTTCCAGATGATCAACAGTCAAACCTTGAAGACTTTCCGCTGGACTCAGGCGCATCACCCCCATTTATCCTAGCGATGTGACGGGCTAATGCCTAAGAACTTTAGCCAAATTTCAAAAAAACTTCAAAAAAGTTGAATGCTTCCGGAAAAAACGCGTCTACCGACCACGATGCCCGATAGCAGAGGTAAATATACTCTAGAAGAGCTCATACGAGCCAAACGCAACGAACAACCCGAACCAGAATTCTGGGTGCGCTTCGATCGCGAACTAAAGCAGAAGCAAAAGCTTCTCATCCAGCGTCAACTCGTGAGCGAGACTGGCCTTAAGTCCCTTTTCGCCACCCGCATCTATAAAGTAGGAGCATTCTCAGCGACCTGCGGGATCACAGCTGTAGCCGTTTACCTAGGCTTCCAAACTCCCGTCGACGAGCCGACGATCGCCCAAAAGAGCGAAACGGAAGCGATAACTCCAAGCTTCGCCGTCGCGAGCCAAGTCGAGCCAGCCGCTCGCAAAGCAGCAAACAACGGCCTGCAAGAATTCGCGACCTTGGCCCAACCCAGCCAGCCACGCGTAGTCGTCCAATCTCCAGTAGCCGTCGCTCAACAGCCTTCGCCTGCTCAAATCACCGCTCTCAAAACCTTGGCTTCTCTCGAAGACACGATCCGAGCCAAGAGAACGACCGATCCTGCCCCCACACCTTCCTACCAATTTGTAAGCTCCAACGGACTCTTCGAAACCGAACTCTCCGAACTTGAAGAAGGTCCCGCCGATGGCGTCTGGGATTTCGAGGATGCCTACCTGCTCGGCAAGTACGCCGACCCGCTAACCGGCACCTTGAACACCAATCGCTCCCTTTCCATCGACGATATCCAGCATGTCAGCTTCTCCCAGCTCGACGATGCCCTATCGAGCCAAGGAAGCCGTCGCAGCCGTTCGATCGACGCCCTCACCGTCAAGTTCTAAACCGGCCGCCAACGTCCATTTCACAAAAAAGCCGCAGCGAAAAACGCTGCGGCTTTTTTATTAAGATTAACCAACCGCCACTTGAAATTGATCAGATTTCAAATGGCAGCCCGACAGGGATTCGAACCCCGACTGACTGGACCAAAACCAGCTGTGCTACCGTTACACCATCAGGCTAACCTTTGAAGGAGCGATAAGTTGGTAATAACCTCCCCGTTCGTCAAGCGCCTAAATAACGATATTTCAGCAAGGCCCATTCGCGCCAATTCACGCAATAACGAAGCCTAGCATTGACGAGTCCAACCCACTTTGGCTTAACGAGTTTTTAATGTCATCAGCGTCAAACCCGGCCGAAAAACCTAAATACAAACGCGTCGTCCTCAAACTAAGTGGTGAGGTCCTACGCTGTTCCGAGACGGGAGATCCCATCGCATGGAACACACTCCGCAAGATCTGCCAGCAGATTAAGGATATCCGAGAGCTCGGCGTCCAAGTTTGCATCGTTATCGGAGGCGGAAACATCTTCCGCGGACTGTCCGGCTCGACCGACCAAGGCGTCGACCGCACCACCGGCGACTACATGGGCATGCTCTCCACCGTCATCAACGGACTGGCCTTCATGGAGTGCCTCGAGAAAATGGGGGTCCAAACCCGCGTGCAAACCTCCATCCCGATGAATCAGGTCGCCGAACCCTTCATCCTCCGCCGCGCCATTCGCCACCTCGAAAAAGGCCGCGTCGTCATTTTCGTAGCCGGCACCGGCAACCCCTACTTCTCCACCGATACCACCGCAGCCCTTCGCGCGAGCGAAATCGAAGCCGAAGTCATCATGAAGGCCACCAAGGTCGACGGGATCTACGACAAGGACCCCATGAAGTTCGACGACGCCGTCCGCTACGACACCCTTACCTACATCGACGCCCTTCAGCAGCGTCTCAACATCCTCGACTCCACCGCCTTCTCACTCTGCATGGACAACGAGGTGCCAATCCTCGTATTCAGCCTCAACGACTCCGACTCCATTCGCCGGGCCATCGTTGGAGAAAACGTCGGAACCCTAGTCTCCTAACTTTCACCCCCTCCCTCAAATGGACGAAGAAACAGTATTCCTCACAATGGACGAAAAGGCCGACAAGGCCGTCGAACACACCGCGCACGAATTCGCCTCCGTCAACACCGGCAAGGCAAACCCCGGCATGGTCGAAGGCATCGTCGTCGAAGCGTACGGCAGTCAAATGGCCCTCAAGGAAATGGCAGCCATCACGACCCCCGACGCGCGCACCATCGCCGTTCAGCCCTGGGACAAGTCGACTCTCAAAGCGATCGAGAAGGCCATCCTCACTTCCAACATCGGCATCACGCCCGCCATCATGGGCGACGTCATCCGCCTCCCCCTCCCCGAGCTCACAGGCGACCGCCGCCAAGAGCTGGTGAAACTGGTCAGCAAGCAAGCCGAAGATGGACGCGTCGCCATCCGTAACGCTCGCCGCGACGCCATGGACGCCCTCAAGAAGTTGCAGAAGGCCGGAGACATCACCGAAGACGACCTCAAAACCGGCGAAAAGGAAATCCAGGCCACTACCGACAACGCGATCAAGAAGATCAACGATCTCCTCGCATCCAAGGAAAAAGACCTCACTACCGTCTAAGCAGCACCGCTGCCAAGGCCGAAGGCTGAAGCGATATAGGCTGTAGGTGGCAACACCGCAGCCTTTTTCATTCCTGCGCCTCTCGACCTTCCTGCCCTCCCCTTCAGCCTTAAACAAAATGAAACGTGTCGTCATAAAGCTAGGCACTGGCATCCTCACGCATAGTATCGGAAAAGTTGATACCGCGCGTGTAAACGCAATTTGCAGCCAAGTCGCCGAGCTGCGAAAGCGAGGGATCGAAACGCTGATCGTCAGCTCAGGAGCGGTGGGGATGGGCATGGGAGCCCTCAACCTTCTGGACCGACCCAAAACCCTCGCCAAGCAACAAGCCTGCGCCGCCATCGGGCAAAGCCGGCTCATCCAGTGCTGGCAAGACGGACTCCAGCCCCATGGCCTCATCGCCGGACAAATCCTCCTCACCCACGAAGATCTGCGTATCCGCAACCGCTACGTCAACGCGAAGGCCACCATCCAGCAGCTCCTCGCCTACGGTGTAGTGCCGGTGATCAACGAAAACGACTCCGTATCCGCTTTCGAAATACGATTCGGCAACAACGACCTGCTCGGAGCCATGGTCGCCAGCCTCAGCGACACCGACCAATACCAAATCCTCTCAACAGCCCCGGGACTCATCGACATGGACGGCGACGGACAAATCATACCCGTCGTCGAAAAGATTACCCCCGCCATCGAGTCGCTCGCCAAAGGCACCAACTCGCCCACCGCCGTCGGAGGCATGGTCTCCAAACTCGAGGCCGCAAAGCTTTCCACCAAATCCGGTTGCGAAACCTTCATAGCCGACGGATCCGCAGACAACATCATCCTGCGCATCATCGACGGAGAAGTCGTCGGCACGCGTTTCAAGGCTTCGCCCCAGCCCATGGGTTCCAAAAAGCGCTGGCTCGCCTACTTCCAACGAGCAAGCGGCTCCATCAGCATCGACGACGGAGCCAGCGACGCCATCATCCGCCGCGGGAGAAGCCTACTCGCAGCCGGCGTAACCGGATTCGACGGACACTTCAAACCGGGCGACGTCGTCGATATCGTCAATTCGAAGGGCGACGCCGTCGCGCGTGGAGAAATCTCCTTCTCCAGCGCCGAGATCGAAAAGATAGCCAACAAGCACGCCGACGAGCTCAACGCCCTCTACCCGGACCGCACCCGCCTCGAAGTCGTGCACCGCGACGCTCTCGTACTGCTCTGAGCAGCGGGAAGCGGGCTTGCCACAGGGGCCCCTACTGCCGGAGCCCAATACCGAGAACCCAAATTCGCCCTTCACTATTCCGAGACGACCATTCTTACTCACCACGAATGGACTTCGACCTCAGCCCGACGCCTAACCCTTTCGAGATACCCGAGATAGATTTTCGGGCCGAGCTCAACGACGAGCAGTACGCTGCAGTCACCGCCAAACCCGGCCCCTTGCTCATCCTCGCCGGAGCCGGTTCCGGTAAGACCCGTACCCTCACCTACCGCGTCGCCTACCTGCTCAGCAAAGGCATCCGCGCCGGCGAAATCCTCCTCCTCACCTTCACCAACAAGGCCGCCAAGGAAATGCTCGACCGCGTCGAGGAGCTGACCGCCGTCGAAGGGCGACGCTTCTGGGGCGGCACCTTCCACAGCATCGGACACCGCCTGCTGCGCATGCACGGCGAGGCCATCGGCGTCCCCAAAAACTTCACCATTCTCGACGCCGGCGAAGCCGAAACCGTGCTCAAGCACGCCGTCGAGTCCGTCGAGTCCTCCTTCTTCAAAAACAAGACCCACCCCAAGCCGGGTCCGCTCTCCTCGATCATCAGCATGGCCCGAAATACCTGCGAATCGATCGAGAGGACCATTATCGACTTCTACCCGCAGCACCACGAATTCATCGACCGCATCGAAGGCTTCGCCGAAGCCTACGCCAAAAAGAAAAAGGAGCAAAACGTGGTCGACTACGACGACCTGCTCGTCTTCTGGCTCAAGCTCCTCGACGAAGCTCCCGAGGTCGCGGAGTACTACCAAAAACGCTTCCAGCACTGCCTCGTCGACGAGTACCAAGATACAAACGTCCTCCAGGCCGCCATCATCGACAAGATGGCTCCGCACCACCGTATCATGGCGGTCGGCGACGACGCCCAATGCATCTACTCCTGGCGCGGCGCCAACTTCGACAACATCCTCACCTTCCCGGATCGCCATCCCGGCACCGAGATCCTGCGCATCGAGACCAACTACCGCAGCACGCCGGAAATTCTCCGCATGGCCAACGCCATCATTTCCAATCGCACCACCGCCGGTTTCGACAAGGAGCTCCGCGCCCACAAACCCTCCAGCCAGCGCCCTTACGTCGTCCAAGCCATGGACACCCGCGAGCAGGCTCAATTCGTCATCACCCGCATCCGCGGACTCATCGACGAAGGCCAGGATCCCCGCGAGATCGCCGTCCTCTACCGTTCCCACTTCGTCGCCCTCGACATGCAAATGGAGCTCTCCCGAGCCGGCGTACCCTACCAGATAACCAGCGGTGTCCGCTTCTTCGAGCAAGCCCACATTAAGGACCTCGTCGCCCACCTGCGCCTCGTCTACAACCCCTCCGACGTCACCGCCTTCCTGCGACTCTTCCTCCTGCTTCCCAAAGTGGGAGAAAAGACCGCCCAAAAGCTTTACGATCACACCCTCGCTATCGCTAAGAATAACGAGATCGATTTCATCGACGCCCTCCGCCACGAGCAAACCATCAAAAAAGCCCCAGCCGCCGCCCGCCCCGACTGGGAAGCCGTCGCCCTCACGCTTCGCGACATGAAGCAAATCGCCGACACCGGCACTCCAGACGAAGTCGTGCAAATCGCTATCGACGGCTGGTACTCCTCCTACCTGCAAGGCGCCTACGCCAACTACTCCAATCGCCTCGAAGACCTCAATTCCCTCGTCGGCTTTGCTGCTCGATTCGAGGAAATGCAGGAACTTATCGCCCAGATCACGCTCCTAAACTCCGAGACCTCCGGCCGCATGGAAGAGTCCGACGAAGCCATTCGCCTGACCACCGTCCATCAAGCCAAAGGCCTCGAGTTCAATGTGGTTTTCGTCATCGGCGCCGCCGACGGGTTCTTCCCAACCCGCCGCTCCATCGATGTAGGCGACACCGAAGAGGAACGCCGTCTCTTCTACGTCGCCGTCACCCGAGCCCGCGACGAACTCTACGTTCTGTATCCAAAGATGAATACCAAAGGCGGTCCTAGCATGTTCCTGAACCCAAGCCGCTTCCTCCAAGAAATTTCCACCGACCTATTCGAGCCCATCCGCATCCGCCGCAACTACGGTTGGTAAGCTCGTGGGAGCGTGCTTGTCACGCGATATCAAACCCGATTTTCCGACATGAACAAACGCTTCAACCTTTTAACTTTCATCCTAGTCGCCCTCGCAGCCTCCGCACACGCAGAGCTCACCGTCATCTCCACCGAACACCGCGACGCTGACTCCTTCAAACGCGTCTCGGAATACCTGACCGGCAAGCACAGCGACGGCCGCTACGCCGTCTACCGCAGCGAAACTTCCAGCCGCGTCGGCTTCTACATTTCACTCCTCGCCAGCAAAAAATCGATTCTCAAGCAAGTCGCAAAAGTCCGCGTCCAGTTCGTCCGCAAAGGCACTCAGGAAATCGATTCCTTCGAACTGCCAGCCGAGTCCCTCAAAAAGAAACGCATCCTCGTCGGCTTCACCGGAGACGAATGGCAAGACTCCAGCGACCACCCCGTTGCCTGGAAGATCGATCTCCTCGACGCCGCCGGCACCTCGCTCGATTCCGCCCAAAGCTTCCTCTGGTCCGAGTAACCCCGTAGCGCGGAGCTTCAGCCCGCGTCCACCGTCCACCCATGCCAATCTGGACTCCCTGGAAACAACTCCCCCTCACCACTCCTTTCACCGAGCAAACCCTCGCTGAAACCTTAAACGGCGGCCAAGCCTTCCGCTGGAACTACCTTCAGGACCAATTCTGCTGGCAAGGCATTTGGGGGCAACACGTCGCCCGTATCCGTTTTTCGGATAACAATCAGACACTCGCCTCCACGCCCACCAACGCTCACGAAACCATCCCCGCCCTCGCCACCTACCTCCGAGCGAACTTCGACTGGAACGCCGCCGTGGACAGCCTGCCTTGGCGTAGCGACGCCCACCTCGCCAAATCGCTCCAAGCTTACCCGGGTCTCCGCATCCTCAAGCAACCCTTTGCAGAGGCAGTCCTCTGCTTCCTCTGCTCCGCGACCAAGCAAATTCCCCAAATCAAAGTCATGTGCGAACGCATGGCAACCACCCTCGGAAACGAGCTTCTGCCCGGTATCCACGCCCTACCTACATGGGAGCAACTCGCCGACGCTTCCGAACAGCAACTCCGCTCCCTCGGTCTCGGCTTCCGCGCCAAGAACATCAAAAAGAGCGCCGACCTCCTCGCATCCCAGCCTCAGCTACTCAAGGAAATCGAAGCCGACCCCTACCCCGAAGCGAAGCAAAAACTCCTCGCCCTGCCCGGCGTCGGAGAAAAGATCGCCGATTGCGCCCTGCTCTTCGGTGCCGCCAAGCTCGAGGCCTTCCCCGTCGACACCTGGATCATCAAAGTCCTCGAAAAACGCTACGCCCTCGAAGGCTGGACCCCCGCTCAACTCGCTCAGTTCGGACGCGCCCACTACGGACCCCTCGCAGGCTTCGCCCAGCAATTCATCTTTTCCTACGAACGCCAGCATCCCGCATGAAATTCTCCGCCATCTTGCTTTCCCTTCTTCTCTGCTCCTCCGCCCACGCAGAAAAGCCAACAGTCCATGCTCTTCCCTTCGCGCGCGACCTTTTGGAATCCACCGGCTACCGCGGAACCATCCTCATCTACGATTTCCAAGAGAAGGCCTACCGGGCCAGCCATCCCGACCTCATCGACGAACGCTTCATTCCGGCCTCCACCTTTAAGATCCTGAGCACTCAAGCCGCTCTCCAATCCGGCATCGTCGCCAGCAAAGACAGCATTCTCAAATGGGACGGCATCGAACGCGGGCGGAAGGAAACCAACCGCGACCTCGATTTCACAACCGCGTTTCGCATCTCATCCGTCCCCCACTACCAAGCCCTCGTCCGCGAAATCGGCCCTGAGCGCATGCAGGCCTTCGTCGACTCCATCCCCTACGGAAACCAAAACATCACCGGCGGTATCGACCAGTTCTGGCTAACCGGCGGACTCCGCATTTCCCCGCGAGAACAAATAGAGTTCCTCGTCCGGCTCTACCAAAACCAACTCCCCTTCGAGCAAAGCGTTATGGACTCCGTCAAGTCCATGATGCATTCCCCCGCGGATACATCGATACAGTACGCCTCAAAAACGGGTTGGGCTGTCCTGCCCGAAAACCGAAACATCGGTTGGTGGGTCGGCTGGGCCGAAAGCGACGGGAGACGCTACTTCTTTGCGACCGTACTCGACTCCCAAGCTCCTCGCGACGATTTCGGACCAACCCGCATCGACATCACCAAGCAAACCATCGAAAACACCTTCCGTAACTAAAACCGAGTGAAGCACAAAACAGACCTCCAGGCCACCCTCCAACGAATCGACGGACGACCGTATCCAGCCTACAAGGACACCCGAGGCATCTATGATTTCGAATTCTTCGACCTCAGCATAGACAAGGTTCAAGGCGACCCCTTCGCCTCGCCCTCTCGCCTCTCCATCATCCTACCCCACGAAGAATCGGAACTCCCCGCAGAGCTTTACTCAAACGTATCCCGCCGTACTGGAACCGAAAACTTCCTCGCCCTTTCCTTCTCCCGAGCGTGCAAGCAAGCATCCAGCCAAAGCGGCTCCGGCAAATCTGGCTTGATACAGATCGACACCCCCGCCCAAGAAATGCTGCAGCGCAGCTGCGTCGAAATCGGCCCGAACGAAACCATCGTCCGCTTCTCCGTCGGCCTTCCCGCCAGCGGGCGACGCATTCGTGGGCACGCCGCCATCGACCTTCTCATCAAAGACCTCCCTCGCATGGTCGAGGACGCCCTATGCTACGATCGCTTGGACTCCGAAGCGATCCGCTCCTTCGCCGACACAGCTGAAGATGCCGACACCCTCAGGGAGGCTCTCGCCCCTAAAAGCCTTGTCGCCTTCATCGCGGACGGCGCGATTCTGCCACGGGCCTCCGGAATCGACCAACGACCAATGCCTAACGCCGTCCCCTTCCAATCTCCAGAATCCCTTCGCCAATCATTCGAACTCCCGCACGCCGGCACCGTATCCGGAATGGGTATACATGAAGGGGTGACCTTGATTGTAGGCGGCGGCTACCATGGAAAATCCACCCTTCTCTCCGCTCTGGAAAGAGGTATCTACAATCACCGCCCCAACGACGGACGCGAGCTCGTTGTAGCCCGACGCGATACCACAAAAGTTCGAGCGGAAGACGGACGCTCCGTTGCGAACGTCGATCTCACCCCGTTTATCGGACAGCTACCCGGAGGCAAAAACTCCGCTGCCTTCACCACCGAAAACGCCTCCGGATCATCGTCACAAGCCGCCTCCATAATCGAAGCCCTCGAAACCGGAGCCAAAACCCTCCTGCTCGACGAAGACATTTCCGCCACCAACCTCCTTATCCGCGACGCTCGCATGCAGCTATTGATCGCAAAGGAGAAAGAGCCCATCACCCCCTTCGTGCAACGCGTTCGATCCCTCTACGAAGATTGCGGCGTATCCACGGTTATCGTACTGGGAGGTTCGGGCGACTACTTCGAGCCCGCCGACCACGTCATCGCTCTCGATAACTACGTTCCAAAGGACCTGACCCAAGAAGCGAAAGCCCTCTGCAACGGAAGCATCGCCCAACAACAGCTAGCCCCCTCGACCATCGCCACCTCTCCCGAGAGCTCAAAGCGCTACGCCGACCCCGTATCCATCGATCCATACACGTCGAGTCGCGGTCGCCCAGGGCGTAGCCGCGTCAAAACACGAGAGGCGCGATCGATCACTTTCGGAGAAGACGAAATCGACCTGTCGCTCGTCCCCCAAATCGTTGACAGTTCCCAAGCAAAGGCCATCGGAGCCGCCCTGCTGCACGCCTGCGAACAACGTCTTTTCGAGCAACACCCCATTCCCGTCGCCCTCCAGCGTGCCTTGGAAATAACCCGCTCCCAGCGCCTTTCCTCACTCGGGAAGGGCGACCTCGCCGAAATCCGCCTTCAGGAACTCGCCGCCGCCCTCAATCGCCTGCGATCCCTCCGCATCCGCTAGCCCGGCCGCCTCGAAAGCAAAATGCCCAGCCACTGCCTTGTCCTCCTCACCGACTCGCTTTACCTGTCGGGGACCTTGCGAACAATCGAGTCTTGGCAAGCGCTCAATCCCGCTCTTTCTACCATTATACTGAGCAAGGAGCCGTCGATCCTGCAAGACCCTCGCTTGCGCGAGCTCGCCGACCAATTCATCCTGATCGAAACCGCAGCCTACGAAGGAATCCGACCCTACAAAAAAAGCCGCTCCAAACGCCACGCGCAAACCTTCTACAAGTTCGAAGCCTTCCGGGATTTTGGTTTCGAGCGAAACATCTTCCTCGATAGCGACGTCCTTTGCCTCCGTCCCACGCCCCTCCTCCTCGAAAGCAGCCCCCACGCCCTGCTTGCCGCCATCGACACCGGCTTCAAGAAAACCCGTGGCTACAAGGGCCACGCCAACGAAATCAACAGCGGCGTGCTTTCCATTCACCACTCCCTACAAGGGCATGGAACGGTCGAGCAACTCAAAACCCTCGCCCGCGAAACCCCTGGTCGCAGCGGCTACAATTCCGGCGACCAAGGCATCATAAACAAATGGATACACCGGCAAGGGATCGACCTGGGGCTGCTTCCATCCGAGTACAACGTGATAAAGAAAGACTACGCGGATACCAGCGGGCTCGCCGATTGTCGGCTCCTCCACTACTGCCACCGCAAGCCCTGGATCATCCCCAGTCAATCCCCGAGCCCACTTGAGTCGCTGTGGCACGAACGGTAGCGAAGGGTCGATTTCCTCGCCCCGAGCCGCTTTGCCCTTGAGACAGGCAGGAGCGGAACTAAGCTCCGAACCAACCCTCAACCAAACGACATGCCAGCGAGCGAAGACCCAAAGGATTTCTTAGAGCAACCCGCTCGAAAAACAGCGCGACAGCGGATTACCAAAACCATCCGCAAACCCTCGATCCCGATCAGCGACTCCCTGCGCTTCTACCTCGAGAGCTTCAATCGCGAACACTCCCTGCCCATTCGCTACAACCAGCTGGAGCGATTCCAAATGGGCGCTCCGCTCTACGATTCCAACGGCGAAGACACCCTTTGGGAAACCCTTATCTACGAGCCCTTCATCATGAAGAAGCTCAACGAAGGCCTGAAACGCATCTACGCAATCCTCAAGGCAGGCGGCGACGAATCCGTCATGGAGCACCTCTACGTCGACCGGATCGACTACTGCGTCTTCGGAAACTCCAAGCCTTTCCGCGTCCGTATCGTCAACTCGCGCAACGACAACCAAGACTACTTCTACGTCAAGAAGGCAGACGCCTCCCGCATCTACGGCCTCGAGCTCGAACACCTGCTCTCCCCCAACCGCATGTTCTTCCTCACCGATGGCGACACCCTCGTGGAAGAACACGTGGTCGGCCTTCCGGGCGATATCTTCATCGACGACTGGATGCAAAGCCCACGCCTGAAAGCAATCCGTATCGCGAAGGAACTGATCAAGTTCAACGAGCGCTGTTTCGTGCGTCTTCTCGGCGACATGCGGCCCTACAATTTCATCGTCGATATCACCCCAGATTTCGAGGAAACGCAGATCCGTATCCGCTGCATGGACTTCGACCAGCAATCCTACGACGGACGGAAAAATTTCTACCTGCCTCAGTTTTTCAAGGAAAACAATCCCCTCGTAGAATTCTGTACCCGCCACATCGATACAAAGACCGCGAGGCAGTACCAGAGAGAGGAGCACGCGCTCATTTCTCGCCGCATGGATGCAATCAACCTTCGCCTCCGCTCCCTCCTCGACAGCATGTCCCAAGACAGGCTCGCCCCTCAAGAAAACGTCCACCAACTGCGTGGAGAGCTTGCTGACCACTACAAGAGCAATAGCTTCCTCGCTTGCGAATCCATGGGAGAGCTCGTCCGCCAGAGCCTCGACCTCATGCGCGAGAGAGCAAAACGCTAGCAGCAGCCATGGCCATCGACAGCCACATCCACCTCTATCCCGCCGAGGTCTACCAAGACCCCGCCGCTTGGGCTGGAGAGCGTGGCGAATCCTATTGGCTGGCGTGCGTAAAACCTCCAATAGGAAAGTCCCTCCAAGCCTGGAAAAGCGTCCGCGAACTGCTGCACGACATGGATGCAGCCGGCATCGAAAAGGTCGTCGTTCTCGCCTGGTATTGGGAAAACCATGACACCTGCGTCGAAAACCAAAACTGGCAAGTCGAATGGCTGCACCTGCATCCAGACCGCTTCCTCTGCCTTGCTCCTTTCAACGCAAATGGCGGCCCAAAAGCGCTCGACCTGCTGAGCGCTGCGTTCGACGCAGGATTCAAGGGAATCGGCGAACTCAATCCACCCGCCCAAGGCTACGCCTACGACCATCCCATACTTGCCCAAGCTCTCGAGCTCGCGGCCGAGCGCTCCGGAACGGTCAACTTCCACGTGACCGACCCCCACACTCACGACTATCCAGGAAAGATTGAGACACCTTACCT
>JBNKSG010000042.1:0-21841 GCA_050297195.1 Opitutaceae bacterium
CGATCGACCTCGAAGGCGCCGCCAGCGACGGGCTCACCCGCGAAATCGACTACCTCAGCCATCCCGTCTTCAACTCCTACCACACGGAGACCGAGATGCTTCGCTACCTCAAGCGCCTTGAAAACCGCGATCTCTCGCTGACCACGTCCATGATCCCTCTCGGATCGTGCACCATGAAGCTCAATGCGGCGGCGGAAATGCTCCCTATCACTTGGCCCGAGTTCGCCAACATCCACCCCTTCGCCCCGAAATCCCAAACAACCGGATACCTCGAACTCATCGAGCAACTAGAATCCTGGCTCTCCGAGATTACCGGGTTTCACGCGACATCCCTCCAGCCAAACGCCGGATCGCAAGGCGAGTACGCCGGCTTGCTAGCCATCAAAGCCTACCACGCGAGCCAAGGCGATACCGGACGGAACATCTGCTTGATCCCCCTCTCTGCCCACGGCACGAACCCAGCCTCCGCCGCCATGGCTGGACTCAAGGTGGTAACCGTCGCCTGCGACGAGCAAGGGAATATCGACGTCGAGAACTTAAAAGCGAAGGCCGAGCAACACGCCGAGCAACTCGCGGCCTTGATGGTCACCTACCCATCCACCCACGGCGTATTCGAAGCATCGATACGGGACATCTGCAAAATCGTCCACGAGCACGGCGGACAGGTTTACATGGATGGCGCCAACATGAACGCCCAGTGCGGGCTGACGAGCCCCGGCGAAATCGGTGCCGACGTCTGCCACCTCAACCTGCACAAAACCTTCTGCATCCCACACGGCGGCGGCGGTCCGGGCATCGGACCCATTTGCGTGGCCGCCCACCTCGCCCCCTTCCTTCCAGGGCACAAGCTTAGCGACACCATCGAGGGCGAGCAGCGAATCGGCGCCATATCCGCAGCGCCCTACGGCAGCGCCAGCATCCTACCGATCTCTTGGGCCTACATCCGCATGATGGGCGCCGAAGGCATCACGCTATCGACCAAGACAGCCATTCTCAACGCCAACTACATGGCCAAACGCCTCGAGTCCGACTTCAAGGTCGTCTACCGCGGCGAAAGCGGTCTCGTCGCCCACGAGTTCATCATCGACTTCCGCGACTGGAAGGAGCAATCCGGCGTCGAAGTGGAAGACGTCGCGAAACGCCTGATGGACTACGGATTCCACGCTCCTACCATGTCATTTCCCGTCCCAGGAACCATGATGATCGAGCCAACAGAGAGCGAATCGAAGGCCGAGCTCGATCGCCTCTGCGACGCACTCATCTCCATCAAGGGAGAAATGCTGCGCATCGCTGGCGGAGAGTGGCCGCAAGACGACAATCCCCTCAAGAACGCTCCCCATACCAGCCAATCCGTTACCGCAGCAAACTGGACCTCTCCCTACAGCCGCGAAGAGGCAGCATTCCCAGTGTCATGGACTCGCGAATACAAGTACTGGCCACCCGTCAGCCGCGTCGACAACGTATTCGGAGACCGCAATCTGGTCTGCTCCTGCCTCCCCATCGAAGCCTACGCCGAGTAAGCGACGAATAAGCGAAACGCTGACTTGAAGACAGGCTCTAGTTCGCTTGATGCGGGCTAGCGTCTTCTTCGACCATGGCGAGCGTGTATTCGAAAAGTTCTGACAGCGTCTTGCCACGATAAACGGCGCGCCCTTCCCCTAGCAACGGGTCGGCCATGCCATCGAGAGCTTCCATGATACGATCGGAAGTGAACCGGGAGATGGCCAAGCTTTGCGCCCAATCGAAGGGATCCTCCTCCGACTCGATGGAAAACTGGGACGACACGGGAACATGCACCCGTTTTGAGAAGCCCCACATTTTTAGGGCTAGGCCGCCAACTTCAGCATGGGTGGTCCCAAACTCGCCAAATTCCGCCTCCGCTAGGCGCCGAGAGGTGCGTTCGATAAAAACGAGATCCTCCTCCGAGCTGCGACGAACGGCTTCCTCCACGATGACGCGACCGATCGCGTGCAAGAGCCCGATCGCGTACGCGGTTTCAGAGAGCTCAGCATCCCCTTGATAGATGAAGCGCATCGCAGAAGCGCAGGCGAAGGATCGAAGGATAAAGCTCCCGCCATCTATATCGTAGACCGAAAGTTGGCTCGGAATCAGGTTTCGCAACCAAAGCCTCAGAGCAATCCGGCCAAGTCCCTCAAGACCTATCGCATGAACCGAATCCTTGACCGAATTTGCGCCCCGCGATCCATAAATAGCAGACTTGGAGCTTCTCACTATCTCCACGGTCAGAAGCGGATCAGCCCCTACTCGTTCCGAAGCGCCTTCGATCGTCGAGTGCGAATCCTGCAAATAGAAGTAGAGCTCCCTACAGCTATTCGCAAGCGTCGGGAAGCTCTCAATACGAGCGATGAACGCGCTCTTCCAGTCCGGTCTTTCGAAATGCCCGCGCTGCGAAACGAAGGAAGGGTTAGGAGTAGATTGCATGGGAATAAGGATTTAGAGTTGGACACGGAAGGTGCCAAAAACAGATCAGCGCTGAGACGCCATACTATCGGACAAAACCGTCGCAACGAAATAGGATTGCGTCGCAAAATCGGCAAAACCTGCCTCTAGCCTACTTAGAGAGTCTACACATATTCCCCCATGCCCCCCACCGGCATAGCCCCGATGCAGACAAAGCGAAAACTGCGCGACGCTGCAAGATAACGCCATTGATATCTGCAAAAGCACCCCTAGGTTCGGGGGATGGCTTTGATCCATTTCGACTTTTTTTCTGAAACGCTGAGACTCGCCTCCTCCATCAATGTGGTATTCAGCCAACGCATTAAAAAACAAAAGGGCCCGGAGAGCAAAAGCCCGGTCCTGTACCTGCTGCACGGGCTATCCGACGATCACAGCTCTTGGACACGAAAAACCAGCATCGAACGCTACGTCGAAAACTACGACGTAGTCGTAGTGATGCCCGCAGTACACCGAAGCTTCTACCGCAACACGCACGCCGGTCATCGCTACTTCGACTACGTTTCCCAGGAGCTGCCCGAACTGTGCCGCACTTATTTGCCAATTTCCGACACCCGGGAGCAAACCTTCGTGGCTGGACTGTCCATGGGCGGCTACGGCGCCTTCAAATTGGCCCTCACCCAGCCCGAGACCTATGCAGCGGCCGCCAGCCTCTCCGGGGCTTTGGACATCGCAGGACTAGCGGACCTCGGAAACGAGAGCCTTCCCGAATGGCCCTCGATCTTCGGCCCTGATGCGGCGATCAAGGATACCGACGACGACCTGCTCCACCTCACGCGCGAACTTGCCCAGTCGAATCGCCCTCGCCCCAAACTCTTCCAATGTTGCGGCACGGAGGATTACCTCTATCCAGCGAACCAGAGCTTCCTAGCCAACGCGCGAGCAGCCCAGCTTCCGATCGAATACGAGGAAGGCCCCGGCACCCACGAATGGGGCTACTGGGACACCAACATCCAGCACGTCTTGAGTTGGCTCCCGCTGGATGAACTGGAAACTGAAGCCCCCTGAAACCGGCTCGACCTGCCAATCCCCCCAGCCCATCCAATCACATCGAATCTTCCATGAACAAAAGCCTCATCACAAATCTCGCTTCGATCGCGCTCCTTGCCCTAGGCGTTGTCCTACCCGACTCAGCTGCCAAACCGTACATCTTCAATGCCGGCGTCTTCGCCCTAGCCGGAGCCATCACCAACTGGATCGCAGTGCACATGCTCTTCGAAAAAGTCCCCGGACTTTACGGATCCGGAGTCATCGCCGCCCGATTCGAAGAGTTTAAGACAGCGATCCACAAGCTCGTGATGGAAAGCTTTTTTACCGAAGAGAACTTCATGAAGTTCGCGGATACGGCCCTACACCAAGGCCTCGACGCCGAGACGATCGAGAAGTCGATCGACATGGACGAACTCTTCGAAGGCTTCCTGCAAATCGTCGCGGAATCCAAGTTCGGCGGCATGCTCTCCATGTTTGGAGGCCTCAAGGTGCTCGAACCCCTGCGCGAACCCTTCAAGAAAGAGTTCCGCAATCGCCTCAAGCAAATCGTCGAATCGCTCGATATAAGCCACTCGCACGGATCATTCGAAAAAATTCAACCCATGATCGAAGGACTCGTCCGCGGAAAGCTCGACGAGCTCACCGCCCCGCAAGTAAAGCAAATCCTCTCCGACCTTATCCGCGAACACCTCGGCTGGCTTGTGGTCTGGGGCGGCGTTTTCGGCGCCCTCATCGGCATCATTTCCACAAGCCTGCAATCTGCCTTGCAATAGCCCCCGAGCTCGCTCCGAGTTTGCCGAGCCCAAGCTTGTAATCCAACGCTTTAAGCGACATTTACTAAAACCAACGAATCCTGATATGAAGCCCTTTCACCCTGCCTCACTCGCGCTGCTCTGCGGCGCTCTCTTCACGACGACCGCTTCCCTGCAAGCCGGACCACGCTTCGCCAGCGGCGACGTGACCTTCCAAGGGACCCTCTCAGTGACCGACAGCTCGCGCGTCAGCCCGAATGCCTTCAGCTCGGGAGACACCATTTATTCATTCACACCCAGCGTAAATTACAGCAGGGAATCGAATCGAATGAATCTCAACGCTAGTTTGAGTGCCCCGATGCGGAGGTACGATTCAAATGACGCACTCGACTCCAATAACATCCAATTTTCACTTTCCGGAGAAGTGCCATTCGGCGCCAACCCCCGACTTTCTGGTAGCTGGAACGTGAACTATCACCAAGGCATCCAGTCTAGTTTTCTGACCAATCAAAACCTCGATACTACGTCCACGAACCTCTCGATTAACACCAACTATCGCCTTCGAAACAAGCTTAGCATTCGAGCCACAGCAAGTTCGCAGCAACGCTCCAACTCCGGTATCAACTCCAACTTCGTCAATGACAACGAGACCGATAGCTACTCGATCGGATTGCAAGGGCACAATCTAGTTGGCTCCATTGGAGGTTATGTGACCTATCAGGTTCAGAACAGGAAAACAACCCTTGGACAAATCGACCAATCCGTCGACAACAAAGACGACGGCTTGAACTTCGGGATTACAGGTCAAATATTGCCAGAAAGACTCTTCCCAAAACTAGACGCTGATCTTTCCTTCAGTTTTGCATCAACGGAGGGGAGCGATCGGAATTACTCCCAATCTGGCGGGCGCAACAACCGGTTAACCTTCAATGGCAGCTTAAGATACCCGGCCAACCCCAAAACGGATATCGCGCTCACCATGAGACGCAGCCTCGGAGTAACCGATGATGACCGTACCGTGGAACAGACCAACTTTAACCTTTCCACGACATACTCGCCGCGACCTAAGCTTGGATTCACTGCGAGCGTTGGTGTAACGAGCAGCGACTTCATTTACGATGACACTGAGAGAAGCGACGACGCGTTCACAACTTCACTCAGCGCTCGCTACTCCATTCGACGCAACTGGTCGTGCTCCCTAGGCTATAATCTGCGCAATTCCTCTTCAAACGTACAAATCAGCGACTATAGCTCATCCCAGCTCACCCTCTCCACTACCCTCACCTACTAGCAGTATTTTCACGTAGGTCGCGAATTAAAGATCCCCTAATGCAAACCGATTTGACAATAAGCGCCTCATAACCAGCTAAATGGCTTGCCAGAATCGCGAGTCGGACAATCTTTTTACGAATCCAAACCGATCCGTTTCCCAAAACGAGAAAGCACACAATGTCGATAAGAGTATTCATCGTAGACGACCACCCCTTAGTCCGCCAGGGACTCACCCAGATTATCGGCGGTCAGGAAGATTTCGAAGTTTGCGGGGAAGCCGAAGACTCCTCCTCCGCGATGAGGGGCATCGAGAACCACAAGCCGGACGTGGTGATCGTCGATATTTCCCTCCAGGGAAACAACGGCTTGGAACTCATCAAGAACCTCAAGGCTATCCACGAAAAGCTCCCGATCCTCGTCTTCTCCATGCACGACGAATCGATCTACGCCCAGCGCGCCCTGCGTGCCGGAGCCAAGGCATACGTGATGAAGAAGGAGTCTTCCGAAAAGATCATCGAAGCCATTCGCAAGATCCTAAAAGGCGAAATCTACGTCAGCCCACGCGTGGCGGATCAGGTCCTCCATCAAATAGTCAACGGCCCCAGCAATTCCGCCGCCTCGCCCGTCGACCGCCTTACCGATCGCGAGCTAGAGGTCGTCCAACTCATCGGACGCGGCCTCTCCACCCGAGAAATCGCCGAAAGCCTACACCTTTCCGTCAAGACCATCGAATCCCACCGAGCCCACGTGAAGGAAAAGCTGAACCTTCGCAACGCAACCGAGCTCGTGCAGTTTTCAGTCCAATGGGTCGATCAACAAGAGACCTAGGACAAAACGAGATTCACCCAATTCAGATCCGCTAAGACGACCTTCCCTTAGGTCGTCTTTTTTGTGCCTAAATCCCCACCCAAACGTTCCCTAGTAGATTTCACCCAAGGGGAAAATCGGGGCAAAACCAGCAGTCGACCTGAATTCACCAGCGTGTACTCACGCCCTTTTTCCACTTAAACCGCAGCCGTCACCCGATTGTAAAAAGAGAATATAAAATGCTACTCTTTCGCGACTTAACAAACGCGATATGATCCTAGCCAATCCCCCAAAAGAAATCCTCTACATCGACGAACACCCCGTCTGTCACGCCGGACTCCAGGCCTTCCTCGAATCCACCCCCAGCCACGTGCTCGCTCACACAGCCCGCTCCATCGCAGAACGCGGTCTGCCCGAATCGATCGATCTCGCCATCATCGAAATCACTTCTACCCACCCCAAGGGCATCGCCGCCGTCCGTGAGCTCAAGCAAAAGTACCCCGCCGCTCGCATCCTAGTGCTCAGCAGCTACGACGAGTGCATCTACGCAGACCGTTGCCTCAAGGCCGGAGCCAACGGCTTCATCATGAAGGCCGCCCCCTTGACTGAACTCAAGCACGCCATCGAAATCGTAACCGAGGGGGAGCTCTACGTCAGCGAAAACGTAAAGTCCCTCATGATCAATCGCCTCGCGAATCCCGCCTCCCAAGAGGCCGCCGCCTCCTTCCACAACCTTTCCGACAGGGAACTCCTCATCGTCGAGCAAATTGGCCTGTCAAAAAACAATAAAGAGATAGCTCAGGCGCTGCAAATCAGCGTAAAGACGATAGAGTCCCATAGATCCAGAATTAAGGCGAAGCTTCGCTTGGAAAGCCCGCAAGAACTGATGCGGTACGCGATGCGGATGCACTACTTCTAGAAACAACAAGAAACTGCGACCCAATTTGACGTGACTCCACAAGCATTCTCTCGGACAGAACACCCCAAAGCCCTCCTAGCGGAAGACGATACCCTGATCAGAGAGCTAGTGGCACACTACCTGCGAAAGCTGGGCTACGAAGTGAGCGAGGCCCCAAACGGGGCCGTGGCCCTAGAAATCCTCAGCTCCAGCAACGCCTTCGACCTCGTCGTCACCGACCTGCTCATGCCCAAAGCCAGCGGCGAAACCGTCATCAAGCAGGCCAAGGAATCCGGAGCCTGCGACCGCTTCCTGGTCATGTCCGGAAATCCACTCAACCCCCACGAGAAGAAGAAGGCCTTGTACAACGATTCCCGATACATCGAAAAGCCATTTACCTTCGGAGACTTCGAATCAAAGCTCCACTCTCTAGTGGCAGCCCCCGTCGAACACGCCTAAGGTGCATTTTGTTATTGCACCAAGAGGGAATTCCCCTCTTTTAGACCGCTTTCACGCAAGAGTCTAGCGGCTACACCGCTCTTCTCCGCGGAAGCTTCCCAATCGGGAAGTCAGCGTCTAACCCAGCGAAAACTTGGTTAGGGACCAGCCAAACTGCTTGTCCGTCCTTCCGTGCTAATTCGAAAACACACGAAATACACAAATGGCTAACAGCAAATCAATCGACAAGGCCCAGATCATCGGCGACTTCAAGACTCACGACTCGGACACAGGTTCTGCAGACGTCCAAATCGCCCTCCTCTCGGCTCGTATCAACCACCTCACTGAGCACCTTCGCTCCAACCGCAAGGACTTCCACACCCGCCGTGGTCTCCTCGCAATGGCCGCTCGCCGTCGCAAGCTTCTCAACTACCTCAAGAAGAACGACCTCGAGAAGTACAACGAACTTCTCCAGCGCCTCAACCTCCGCAAATAGTTGCGGTTCCTCCCGAGGACTCAAATTACCGGTCAGGCATTGCAAACACGGCGATGATGATCCCCTTTCAAGCCTGCGAATTCACCTTCGCGGGCTTTTTCGCTTTCTAATTTTCCGCGCGGCTCGCAGCTAGCGGCCCGCGCGACCAACCAAGTAAAACACCCCGACGACCCGGTAGAACAAGATCCGTTTGAGGAAATTTCCGCATGTCGCGCCTCGCCTCCGGCAAGGACGCCACATCCAGAAATCTCTTCAGATTTAGACCGATCCCGTTCGCCGAGTCGTCACATACAAAGAAGTAAAAGAAATAAATGATACAGAAACACAGCATCACAGTAGACGACCTAGACATCACATTTTCCACCGGCGACGTAGCGAACCTCGCTTCCGGTGCCGTGACTGTCTCCACCGGCGAAACCAGCCTCTTCGTTTCCGCGACCGTAGCCAAGACCGTGCGTGAAGGCCAGGACTGGTTCCCGCTCACCGTAGACTACCGCGAGAAGTACACCGCAGCCGGCCGGATCCCTGGCGGCTACTTCAAGCGCGAAGGACGTCCTTCCGAAAAGGAAATCCTCACCTCTCGCCTCTGCGACCGCCCTTGCCGTCCGCTCTTCCCGAAGGGCTTCCTCAACGAAGTACAGATCATCGGCTTCGTTCTCTCGGCTGACCAAGTCAACGACGCCGACATCCTCATGGTAAACGGCGCCTCCGCTGCCCTCGCCATCTCCGACATCCCCTGGAATGGCCCAATCGGCGCCGTACGCATCGGCCAAATCGACGGGCACTTCGTCGCCAACCCAACCATCGAAGAGCAATACGCTTCCGACCTCGACCTCATCTACGTCGGCACCAAGGAAGAGATGCTCATGATCGAAGGTTCGGCTGACCAGATCCCTGAAGAGCGCTTCCTCGAAGCTCTCCAGTTCGCCCACGAAGCCATCCAGCCAATCATCGTCGGCATCGAGCAACTCCGCAAAGAAGCAGGCAAGGAAAAGAAGACCTTCCCGCTTTGCGTCCTCGAAGACGACGTACGCCAGATCGTCAACTCCCTCGTCGGAGACCGCATCGGCGAAGCTTGCGCCGCTGGCGACAAGCAAGAACGCAACGCCAAGATCGACGAGCTCAAGGTTCTCGCCGAAGGTGCCCTCAAGGAAAAGTACGGCGACGACTACAACCCCGCCCAGCTCAACATGGCGATGGAGGAACTCCTCGAGCACACCTACCGCAAGTCCATCCTCGACAACGGCGTCCGCGCCGGCGGCCGCAAGCCAAACGAGCTTCGCGAACTCAAGTCCAAGGTCGGCGTAGTACCTCGCGTACACGGTTCCGCGCTCTTCTCCCGCGGCGAAACCCAAGGCCTCGTCCTCACCACTCTCGGCCCAGCAAACCAGGCTCAGTCGCTCGACGCCATCACCGGCGGCCCGACCACCAAGTCCTTCATGCTGCACTACAACTTCCCTCCTTTCTCCGTAGGTGAAACAGGCCGCTTCGGCTCGCCTGGTCGCCGCGAGATCGGACACGGAGCGCTCGCCGAGCGTTCGCTCCTCCCCGTCGTTCCATCGGAAGATGTATTCCCATACTCGATACGCATCAGCTCCGAGATCATGGCCTCCAACGGATCCACTTCCATGGCATCCATCTGCGGCGGCTGTCTCTCCCTCATGGACGCAGGCGTACCTATCAGCGATCCCGTCGCCGGTATCTCCGTTGGCCTCGTTTCCGAATTCGACGAAAACGGCAAACCAGGCAAGCACCACATCCTCACCGATATCCTCGGTGAAGAGGACCATTTCGGCGATATGGACTTCAAGATCGCCGGCACCAAGAACGGCATCACCGGCTTCCAGCTAGACCTCAAGATCAACGGCCTGCCCTTCGACATCGTCAAAGCATCCGTGGCCCAGTCTCGCGAAGCGCGCATGCAAATCCTCGAAAACATGGCAACCGCGATCGCGGCTCCACGTGAGGAAGTTGCAGCCACCGCTCCTCGTATCACCACCGTTCAGATCAACCCAGAAAAGATCGGCGCCCTCATCGGACCAGGCGGCAAGAACATCCGCCGCATCGTGGAAATCACCGGAGCTCAAGTCGATATCAACGACGACAACTCCGGCCGCGTAAACGTCTACGCCACCAGCGAAGAGTCCATGAAGCGCGCCCTCAACGAAATCGACCTCGTTTGCGGCGAAATCGAAGAAGGCAAGATCTACCGCGGTATCGTCAAGGCGACCAAGGAGTTCGGTTGCTTCGTGGAAGTGCTTCCCGGCCAAGAAGGTCTGGTGCACATCTCCGAGCTCGCCGACTTCCGCGTCCGCAAGACCGAAGACGTCTGCAAGCCTGGCGACGAAATGGTCGTCAAGTGCCTCGGAGTCGACGAGCGCGGACGCGTTCGCCTCTCCCGCAAGGCCGCCCTCGAGGAACTCGAAGCGCGCCGCGCCGCCAAGGAGGCAGCCAACGCTCCCGCCGAAGAAGAAGCTGCCGCCGAGGAGCCAGAAGCCCCAGAGGCAGCTGAGGAATCGAGCGAAGAAAAGACCGAGGCGTAATTGCCAATCACTTACAGCGCCCAAGGCTCCACGCCTTGGGCGCTTTTTTGTAGGAGCGAGCCCGCTCGCGATCGAACCTACAGCCTAAAGACCTAAAGACTAACTTCCTAAACATGCCCAAAATCCTCATCGTAAACGACGACGGAATAGATTCGCCCCTTCTCCTCGCTCTCGTATCCAGTTTCCAACGACTCGGCGAAGTGATCGTCGCCGCCCCACGCTACGAGCAAAGCTGGGTCGCCAAATGCATGAGCCGCTTCAAGGAAGTCGACGTCATCGAACGCAAGGACCTGCCCTGCGAAGCCTACTCCATTTCCGGTTCACCCGCCGACTGCGTCAACCTCGCCCTCGGCCACCTCCTCAACGAAAAACCGCTCTGCGTCGTCTCCGGCATCAACGTCGGCCACAACGCCGGCCTCGCCTACCTGCTCTCGTCCGGCACCGTCGGCGCCGCGCTAGAAGGCGCCCTGCACAGCATCCCCTCCTTCGCCGCATCCCTCGGCCTCGACCGCGGCGACTACGATCGCCTCAAGGACAACCCCCAGGCCCTCGGCCAAGCCCTCGGCTCGAAAGCCCAGCTCGCCGCCAAGATCCTAGCTACTTTCGCCGAGAAAACGATCGCCTCCGGCGAACCTGCCTACGGCGTCGTGCACAAGGTCAACTTCCCCTCCGCCGCCATCAACGAAAACACGGAAATCGTCTGCTCCAATCCCGCCCGCACCGAAGCCGGCAGCTTCTTCGCTCAGAAAGGCAACACCTACAGCTTCACCTACTGCGAACTCGGCGAAAACGAGCCCGCCACTCCTACGGACCGCGAGACCCTCATCGCCGGTAAAATCAGCTACTCCCGCCTCGACTTCTCCCAACTCGGACGCATCCAGTAAGACTGCGGAAACAGCAAACGCTTCAGCACGGCATCCGCCCCTTTTTCCTACAACAAAGACAAGCCCTTCACACGAGATGAACCTCGCCATCGCAGCCGACGACAACTACGCCCAGCACGCAGGCATCACGCTGACCTCTATTCTCCATCACCACGATTCGCCCAAAGAGTTGGAGGTCGCTGTTCTCTCGCTTGGAATCTCGAGTTCAAACAAATCCAAACTCCAACTCGTTTCCCAAAAATACGGCTGCAAGCTCAACATCTACGAAATCGACGACGAGAGAATCGGAAACCTCGCCGGACGGCGCTACATCAGCAACGCCATGTATTGCCGCCTGCTGCTTCCCCAAATCCTGCCCGAACAGGTCAAAAAAGTGGCCTACCTGGACACCGACATCCTTGTCCGAGCCAACCTTCGGGAACTGTGGGATGCCTACACCGGGCAATTTCCAGCAGCTGCCGTACCTGACTACGCGATGGGAGCTAATTGGGTTCAAAGCCTCGGCTTCAACTCCAGCAAGTCCTACTTCAACTCTGGCGTTATGCTGATCAACCTAGAAAAGTGGCGAGCCGAAGGCATTGGCGAGCAATGCATTTCATTACTACAAAACAATACTGGCCGATACAAGTTTCCCGACCAAGATGCCCTCAACCTCACCTTGAAAGGCCAGTGGCAATCGCTTCCCCTGAAATGGAACGTAACGAAAGGCATCTTTCTCCAGTCATGGAAACGTTCCAAACGCCGCTCGCTCTCGCCAGAACAAATAGAGGCGCTCACAAGACCAGCCATCGTACACTACAGCGGAGCCTACAAACCATGGCACTACGCTTGCGGCTTACCCTTCGCCGAAGAATACATGAAATTCATCCCAGATTCGCCTTGGAGCGAATACCGCTATCCAGACAAAGGTCCAGCGAGCTGGATCAAGCGATACGAATACCGACTCAGGGAGCGATTAGCCGGGGCACTCTAGGGCACGATTCCTCTCATTCGCGTCCAACGGTCCAGAAATCGCTCTAGCGTCCTGCCAGCCGATCTCCCGTCGGAAACGATCCACAACCGATTCAAACATGCCAGCGAACACGCCCCTACCGCCAGCCATCGACATCGTTCTGGCAACAGACGAAAACTACGTCCAGCATACAGGCGTCGTACTCCTGTCCCTATTCCAGTCCTACACAGGCGAACAGCCGGTTAGAATTAACCTGATAGGCGACGGTCTATGCAGCAAAAGCAGAGCCCAGCTCGCCTCCTGCCTGCCCGATGGGAAAAGGGCAAAAATAGAATTCATCAACATCAATTCAGCTGAAGCGTTTTCCTTTAGAAAGGTAGGCCATATCAGCAAAATGATGTACGCCAGACTGGTAACGGCCAATCTTCTCCCAAACTCCGTCGAAAGAATCCTATACCTGGATACTGATACAATTGTTAGACACTGCATTGGAGAACTATGGAAAACGGATCTCCATGGAAATATCATAGCCGCCGTGGAAGAGGTCGGATTCTACAAAAAGGTGGCGCACAAGAAGAAGATCGGTCTCCAGGAAAAATCCAAGTACATGAACTCTGGAGTCTTGCTCATCGACCTGAACGCTTGGCGGGAAAACGAGATAACGCAAAAGCTGACCCGTTTCATGGAACGCAATCCCAACCTACCTTTTCCCGACCAAGACGCTCTCAACGTAGTTCTCGAAGACAAATGGCTCCCGCTCCCGCCGAAGTGGAATGTCCACAAGGACACCTACAACCGCTACTACTCTTTCTCGCGCCGCAAGCACTCAGCCGAGACCGTAGCAGCGATCAAAGATCCTGCCATCATGCATTTTACGGGGCCGACCAAACCCTGGAGATACGCCTCCGGCGTACCCTTCAGCCACGAGTACATTGAACTCATTGCAAAAAGCCCCTGGAAAGGCTTCCGCTATCCAGATCGCACCCTGAAAAGCGCGATCAATCGATTTCGATGGCGCTTGCGAATCGCCCTATTCGGGCGACTCAGAAAAGCCTTTCCACAAATATGAGATAACGCTGCCGCGCCATTGACAGCCCCGTGCCCCCACCTTACACAAGCCGCTCCTTTAACCTAACACGCGAATGAAACCCGCAAACAAACCGAATCGTCCTTACTTCTCATCGGGCCCCTGCTCGAAGCGTCCGGGCTGGAGCCTCTCCGCCCTCGAAAACGCATTGGTCGGCCGATCCCATCGCGCCAAGAACGCCAAGGCTCGCATCCAGGAAGTAATCGACCGCTCCTCGCAAATCCTCGGACTCCCCGAAGGATACGTTTGCGGCATCGTTCCTGCCTCCGACACGGGCGCAGTCGAAATGGCGCTCTGGTCCCTGCTCGGAGCTCGCGGCGTCGAAATGATGGCTTGGGAATCTTTCGGTTCCGGTTGGGTCACCGACGTCATCAAGCAGCTCAAGCTCGAAAACGTCACCAAGCACGAAGCCGCCTACGGCGAGATCCCCGATCTCACCAAAGTCGATTTCAAGAACGACGTCGTCTTCACTTGGAACGGCACCACCTCCGGGGCCAAGGTCCCCAATGGCGACTGGATCCCAGGCGACCGCGAAGGCCTCACCATCTGCGACGCGACTTCCGCCGTATTCGCCATGGAACTACCATGGGAGAAGCTGGATGTTGTAACCTACTCATGGCAGAAGGTCATGGGCGGCGAAGCAGCCCACGGAATGTTGATTCTCAGCCCACGCGCCATCGAGCGACTCGAGTCCTACACTCCGGCATGGCCGCTTCCCAAGATCTTCCGCCTCACCAAGGGTGGCAAGTTCATGGCCGACATTTTCCAAGGAGCCACCATCAACACCGTTTCCATGCTCTGCGTCGAAGACGCGGTGGACGGCCTCAAGTGGGCCGAAGAAATCGGTGGCCTCCCTGCCCTTATCGAACGCTCCGACGCGAACCTCGCCGCCATCGAAAAATGGGTTGAAGCCAGCGACTGGGCCGGCTTCCTCGCGGAAGATAAAGCGATCCGCTCCAACACTTCCATCTGTCTCAAGATCACGGATACATGGTTCACTTCGCTACCGGCCGACGAACAGGCTGCCGCAGCGAAGAAGATCGTTTCCCTCTGCGACGCAGAAGGCGTTGGCTTCGACTTCGGAGCCTATCGCGACGCTCCCACCGGATTCCGCATTTGGGGCGGAGCCACCGTCGACACCGCCGACATCGAAGCGCTGCTTCCTTGGCTCGACTGGGCCTACGCCGAGGTCAAGTCGTCCTCTAGCTAAGCATTTGAGAAGGCCGCCTCACGCAACCTGAGGTGGCCTTTTTTTGTCCATCTCGCCCAAACGTTTCGAGCAAGAAATCGATTGGACGTTTTCAGTTCCCGACGAAAAATCGGAGACGCATCCTAGTCGGCTCCTCTCCCCGACCGATTTCCGAGAGGAAAACACATATTCCGATTCCTACCTTCTCACTATGAGAAAACGGCCCATCTTCCGACCTCGCTTCCTCGAGCTCTTTGCTTCAAAAGGACGTCCGCTCTCGCTTGGATCCGAACTAACTGCCGGCATCACCGTCGGCCTTATCGCGCTCCCTCTTGCGCTCGCGCTTGGCATAGCAAGTCTCCCACCCGGAGTAGACACGCCAATGCCAGCTCCGGCGATCGGCATCTTCACCGCTGTGATCGGCGGTTTTCTCGTCGCTCTCCTAGGGGGCAGCCGCGTGCAAATCGGCGGACCGACAGCTGCCTTTATTCCGATCGTCCTACTCATCGTTAGCGAACATGGCTACTCGGGCCTACTGCTCGCCACTATGATGGCAGGCGTGATTTTGGTTCTCATGGGACTGACTCGGATGGGAAGTCTCATAAAGTTCATCCCTTGGCCAGTTACCAGCGGCTTCACCACCGGGATCGCGGTAGCGATCATGCTTACCCAAATTCCGGATTTTGCGGGGCTTCACACCGAGACCCCGATGCCACGCGAGTTTTTTGAAAAGATCCCATGGCTTTTCGAAAACGCAGGCTTCGCAAACACATACTCGCTTTCCATTTCCATTCTCTGCGTCGCGATCATCCTACTCTGGCCAAAACTAAAGTTGCGATTCATCCCGGGCTCTATCGTCGCTATGCTGGTCGCCACGGTTTTGGTTTCCCTTACCGGCTGGGACGACTCCCACGCTATCGCTACCATCGGAAGCAAATTCGGGGCGGACGCTTTCACAGCCAATCTTCCAACTCCTTCTCTTCCTAGCTGGAACTTGGAAATGATACGGGAACTAATCGGTCCAGCCACCGCAATCGCCCTGCTCGGCGCCATCGAGTCGCTGCTTTCCGCAGTGGTCGCGGATGGCCTCTCCGGCGACCGCCACGACAGCAATACCGAACTCGTCGCCCAAGGCGTCGCCAATTTCATCTGCCCCTTTTTCGGAGGTCTCCCGGTCACCGGGGCGATCGCTCGCACTTCGGCAAATATAAACAACGGCGGCAAATCCCCTCTTGCTGGCATCATCCATGCGCTGGCGTTGCTGGCAATTATCCTCATCGCCGCGAATTGGGTCATCTACATTCCCATGGCCGCCATGTCCGCCGTGCTCATCGTCGTCGCTCTCAAGATGGGCGAATGGCACGAGCTTTCTCGCCTGAAAAAGCTCCCGCTCAGCGATGCCCTAGTCCTGATCACCACCTTCGCCTTAACCGTGATCTTCGACTTGGTTATAGCAGTGGAGATCGGCATGGTGCTCGCCGCAATTCTCTTCATCAAACGCGTCTCCCAAACCACCGAAGTCAGCCTTGTCACCGAGAACGACATGCTGGAACGCCCCGAGCAGATCGCCCAAGGCAAGCAGATTCCCGATGGCGTGCTCGTCTACCGAATCTTCGGCCCATTCCTTTTCGGTGCAGCCGAAAAAATGGAAGACGCGCTTTCGCGAATAGACAGTTGGCCGGACGTATTGATCCTTCGACTACACCTCGTCACCGCGATGGACGCGACCGGCATGCATGCGCTGGTCAGCCTTGTCGAACGCATGAAAATGCACCATGGAAACGTTATCCTCAGCGGCATCCACCAACAGCCGTTTCAGCTTCTCCGAAAAGCGGGCGTCATAAATATAGTGGGTTACGAAAACTTCTGCGCCACTTTCGACGACTCTCTCGAGCGGGCTCAAGCCTTGCTCGAAACCAAATCGTCGTAACGGTCACTGCTTCGCGAAAACCGGCTTCTTGTCCCAAGGCAGCTTCACCTTTTCGAGCGTCTTGTCCCAGACCTCGTAAGGTTGGAAGATCTTCCCTGGATTTAGGATCCCCTTCGGGTCGAGCGCCTTCTTGATCGCGAGCATTGCCCCGACTTCCGCCTTGTTTCGGGCAACGGTCAAAAACGGCGTCTTCGCCAAGCCAATCCCGTGCTCGCCGGAAATCGTTCCACCGAGCGCGCAAACCGTCTTCATCAGATCAGCCACCGCACCCTTCGCCCGCTTGCACTCTTCCTTGTCGCTACGGGTGTACATGATGTTCACGTGAAAATTTCCATCGGCCGCATGGCCAAAAGTCGGCGCGTTGATTTTCCACTTCTTTTGCATCTGCTTTAGAAAACGGGCAAACTTCGCCTGACTCTCCAGAGGCACCACGATGTCTTCGTTGATTTTGGAATCGCCCATGGAAAACATGGCCGGCGAACACGCCCGGCGCACTGACCACAGTACATCGGTTTCCTTCTCCGTCTTCGCTTCCCGATAGGCCAAACCCGTCCGCGTCGCCCAGTCGATCGCCCTTTTCTTGTCAGCCCGCAACTGTGAAGCATTTCCATCAAACTCGACCAGCAAAAGCGGCTTGAGCGAAAGCCCCTTAAATAGCTTAACCCCTGCGATCTCCTCCGCGCAATAAACGGAATTCGTATCCAAAAATTCGAGTATCGAAGGATTATGCCCCTCGCCCAACAAAGTCTGTACCGCTTCGAGAGCTTTGATATCGGACTCGTAGGCGACCAAGATCGTCCACTTCTTCTCCGGCTTAGGCAGCAAGCGAAGAACCGCTTTGGTCACCACGCCCAGCGTCCCTTCGCTTCCGATCCAAAGATCACGAATATTGTATCCGGTAGCAAACTTCTTGTATTCACCTCCCCATGACACCTTTTCTCCCGTCGGCAAAAAGCCTTCCAGAGCGAGAACGAAGTCCCGCGTCACACCATACTTCGCGCAACGCATCCCACCCGCGTTGCAAGCGATGTTTCCGCCAATCGTGCTGTACTTGAGCGAAGACGGATCCGGCGGGTAAAAGAGTCCGAGCTCTTCGGCGGCCGCCTGGATCTGCCCCACCACGGCTCCCGGTCCCACGATCGCCATCGACTTCGTCTTTTCGATTCTGATGCGGTTCAACTTGGAAACATCCAGCACCCAACCGCCCATAGCCGGCGCCGCCGATCCCGTCAGCGAGGTTCCCGCTCCACGCGTGGTAACCGGCACGCCAAACTCGTTCGCGAGCTTGAGGACAAGACCCACGTCCTCTTCGGTGCGGGCCTCCACAAGGGCATCGTAGGCAAACGCAAGTTTCAGGCTGTCAAAGGACGCCATGTACTTGGCGTCGCCTTCCAGCTTCACCTTTCTCGAACCCAGCGCCTCGAGAAGCTTCTCCGTCGCTTGCTGACGTTTCTTGGAAATCCGTGCCATAATCCCGCAGGACTAGAGCAGACCCACCGAGAATCGCAATCGTCTAGTGCAACAGACGCTTCAACTTTGCCCCCAGCAGTTGCAGGCCGAAAAAATAGACGCCGATCCCGGCTAAGATCGGTCCCATCACCAAAACGATCGACCCCACCAAACCTTCTCCGCAACGGGCCGACAGCCACCCCGAAACCGCCACCACGACCAATCCCATGAGTAGCGCCGCCCCAGCGATCCGAAAAACATCCTTCAAAAGCTCTTTCAAGCTCGTATCCAAATTCTTGCGACCGAGTGCCATGTGAAGGATCGCAGTTTGCACGATGGCTGCCGCATTCGTAGCAATCGCCAAACCGACCGCTCCATACGGTTTCATCAGCGCGAGACTCAATACCACATTGATCGCGAACGCCACCGCCGCCGCCTTCACAGGCGTCTTGGTGTCTTTCAACGAATAGAACGCCCTCGTTTCCACCGAAACAAAAGAGTAGAACGGCATACCGATCGCGAACACCCAGACCAGCGGAACCGTAGCGCTCGTGTCACTCCCCGAAAACAACCCCCGCTCGAACAGCAAGCCAATGATATCCGGAGCCAAGGCGCACAAACCTACAGCGGAAGGAACTGCCAAGAGCAGGCAAAGGAGGATTCCACGCCGATAGGTCTTCGAAAATTCATCCATTCGCTTGCCTGCTACCGCTGCGGTCAAACTCGGAAACACAACCGTGGAAATCGCGATCGCAAACACACCGACCGGGAGCTCCACCAATCGATTCGCGTAGTAGAGCAACGCGGCCGCCGAATCGCTTACCGAGAAGGCAAGCCCACGACTCACCATGATGTTGATCTGGAAAACCGCCGCCCCGAAAATGCCCGGGACCGTCAGCACCGCAACTTCCTGCACGCGCGAGGACACGCGGAAATCGAACCGCGGACGCCAGCCTTCCTTCAAGAGAGCGATCGCCGGCACGATCATTTGCAAAGTCCCGCCCAGCATCGCGCCGCCACACAACCAATAGGTCTTCGTTTCCAGGTCGCCGCCCAGGTACCAGCCGGCGATGCCGAGCGAGGCTACGATGCTGGTATTCAGCCAAACCGCAGTCAGAGCGGGAATGCCGAAGCGCGAAAACAGGTTCAACGCAGCGGACAAGATAGCAGCCACGCAAATAAGCAGCACATACGGAAACAGTACCTGCCCCAAACCTGCAGCCAGTGTCCATTTTTCCGATACTTCTATGGCTTGAACGAATTCCAGGAGCCCCAGGACCAACAGGGTAATGCCAAGGCAAATAACAATCAGCCAGCTAAGCGTTTTATTCACCAGCTCGTGGACCGCTTCCCGCCCACGCTCCTCGAGCTCCTCGCTCAAGTTCGGCATCAACGCAGCAGTGAGAGCCCCTTCCCCCAGAAGCCTGCGAAACAGATTGGGAAGCGTGAAAGCCGTGATAAAGGCGGAATTCCAAACGGAAGCGCCCAGCATGTAGCTGGTCGTCATATCTCGCAAGAGCCCCACCACTCGCGAGATCATGGTGAACGCCGATACCAGCCCTATCCGTTTAACAAGCGCTGCCATGAGCTCAAAGCGAACCGAGCTTCGAAACCGAGATCCGCTTCGTATTCAAAATCTAGGCGCGGCGTAAGCCAACTTCCGTGATTAGCTTGCCCGACTCGACCTCGATCGCTCGAATGTTCTGCCACATCTCCAAGACCTCCTCGGGCCAAGGCGTTTCCTCGATCTTCGACTCGATCATCGACGAGATAATCCCCGCCATTCCCGGAACTGGAAGCGAATTGATGCGCAGGCTGTTTACCTTGAACTGAGGGCCTTCGTCTGAGTTTTCAAAGCCAACGTTGGCCATCACCATCACTTCAAACGGGCTTCCATTCGGATCGACCACGATCTTGAGCGAAGCAAAGATTTGGTCGCCTTCCATCCGTACGTTGAAGGGGCCAATCTTCGCGGGCTCATCTTCGGACGTATTCGCTGGCTCGCCAAACGACAGGCTCTTGAAAAAATAGTTCACCTCCCCCTCGCTGAAGGAAACCGGCCCCGGCGAGCGACGCTGGATCCTACCCGTTGCGCTGCGGAGGTTTGGCGACTCGCCGCTATCAACCCGCCCCGAACGGTAGTAGGTACTGTAGTTGCCCGGCTTGGACAAGAGGGCCTCGTCCGGTACGGAAGAAACGACGCTGACTGGGCGAGACAGGAGCAGAGAAACTCCAAGCAGGGCGCCAAGCATGACGCCAGAGATCGCGGTCAAAATCAGGGTGGAACGCTTTGGTTCCTTTGGCTTCAGTTTTTTCATACAAGCAATAGTTTAGCAGAACTACCTGCGGTTGCGGTTTTCAAGGTCCTTGAACGCGCAGCCCATCAGGTAAAAATAGAAAACTCCTCCGAAGAAGAATGGGAACGGCAATAAAACGAGCCCCAACATGCAAAGACCAAGGTAGGCGAGAGTCGGTACCGTGTAGCTGACCGCAGCCTTTTTGAGCATGATGCTCAAGGCATCGACATTGAAGCAGTCGGAAATGTCCTGCTTCACCGAATAGAGGTAGAGAGCAGCGCTCATCAAGGGTCCCGCCATGAAAAGCACCGGGATGAGGGGAATGCTCGCGATCATGCCGTCAAACGCGATTTCCGCCAAGAGCGTGACTACCCCGATCGGAAGACCGGCGAAGATGATCCCAACCACCAAGAATCGAAGCCCGTCCAAGAAAAGCCCCTTGAAGTCCTCCCACTCCGGCAGCGAAATCCCCTTCTCGCTGCGGCCTTGCAGGAAAATCTGGTAGAGGTAACCGAGCGCGATGATGTTCACAATCGGGATTAGGCTTAAGACACCGCCCAGGGCGCATTTCTTAAGCCAATTATTGTCTGAAAAGACTCGTTTAGATACTTGCTCGATTGTGGGCATTCCGGATGCTTTGGTTCTTTAACTGCCTGTAATACGCACATTTAAGATGGAGTTCAAAGAGAAATTACGAGCCTACCAAAGCGAAGTTGAATCAGCCGTGGAGCAATACCTACCTGCGGCGGGAACACGGCCTAGCCGCATTCACGAAGCGATGCTTTACAGCATGCGAGCCGGAGGGAAGCGCCTACGGCCCGTACTGGTTCTCGCAGCCAACAGCCTCTTCCAGGGAAATCTCGATGCCATGCCCGCCGCCATCGCCGTCGAGAGCCTGCACACCTACTCCCTCATCCACGACGACCTGCCCTCCATCGACAACGCGGACCTGCGCCGGGGAAAGCCCACCAGCCACAAGCAATTCGACGAAGCCACCGCAGTCCTCGCCGGCGACGCGCTGCTGACCTACGCCTTCCAGCTCCTCGCCCGCCACTACCTCGAGTCACCGGAAGTTTGCGCCAAGCTCGTGGCCGAACTGGGCGAAACCGCCGGCAGCGAACGCCTCATCGGCGGCCAAATGGAGGACATTCTCGGCGAGGGAGCTCCCCTTTCGGAGGACACGCTCAATTTCATCCACCTCAACAAGACCTCCGCCCTCATCGAATGCTGCCTCGTCATGGGCGGCATCATCGGCGGAGCGAGCGACGAGGAATCGGCAGCCCTCCGCGCTTACGGACGCGAAATCGGCATCGCCTTCCAGATCATCGACGACATCCTCGACGCCACCAGCGACGAGGAAACCATGGGCAAAAGCATCG
>JBNKSG010000043.1:0-21563 GCA_050297195.1 Opitutaceae bacterium
CGAGATCGGCTGCGGCAAGGGGGAATTTCTTGCGATGATGGTGGAGAGCGGAATGGCTAAAGGAATAGGCATGGATCCGGCCTACATACCTGAGCGTCTCGATACGCCTGTGGCCGACAGGCTGGAGTTCATTCAAGATTTTTACGATGAACGTTACACCGATTTGAAGGCCGACGCGGTCTGCTGCCGTCACACTCTGGAACATATTTCCCCCACCAGGGCGTTCATGCGTATGGTGAGTCAAAATATCGGAGACCAGACTGACACGGTATTGCTCTTCGAGTTGCCAGACGTCCACCGTGTCCTGAAAGAAGCCGCTTTTTGGGACATTTATTACGAGCATTGTTCGTACTTTACCACTGGATCTCTCGCTCGCTTGTTTCGTCGGCATGGCTTCCGGCCTGTCGAGCTGGATCTCGAGTACGAGAACCAATATATCACTATCGCTGGTTATCCTGATGGAGGAAAACCGTCGTCGCTAATTGAAGGCGAGGACGACCTCGAAACGGTCACAGCCGAAGTCAAACGCTTCAAAGAGAAATTCCAAAAGCTTAGACGCGATTGGGTTTCGAAAGTTGATGCATTCAAGGCTGAAGGCAAACGAACCATCGTGTGGGGAGGGGGATCGAAGGCGGTCTCGTTTCTAACCACCTTGGGTCTCAAAGATCAGATCGATTTCGTGGTAGATATCAATCCGCATAAACATGGAAAGTTCATCCCGGGTACGGGCCATGAAGTGCGGAACCCTGAAACGCTTCGAGTGGAAAAGCCCGACTGCGTGATTCTTATGAACCCCGTTTACGAAAAGGAGGTAAGCGAGCAGTTGGCAGGCATGGGCTTGAGCCCGATTATCCTACCAGTCTAGCTCATTGAGTTTGATGTAAAAAAACTGTTTAGGCCTCGATGGTCTCGGGAGATAGTCCCATCGAATCGAGCTGTGATTTGATCTCTTCCGTGTAGATCGGGTTCATAACGATTACCACGTCGGGCCGTTCGGTTTGTAGTTGGACAGGGGATACTATTTTCTGACCCATGCCAGCGAGGTGCAGCCCCTGCTTGTGGGGGTTGATGTCGACCGCGATGGGGATTTGGTCCCCGATTTGAAGCATATTCACAAAGCCGACCGTTTTTGCCCCCGCTCCCCATATTGCCACGTTTTTGCCATCTTTCTCGAATTCCTCCAAGCGCCTATGCCACGATCCGATACGCTCCTTCATTTCCGCAGAGAACCGGTCGACCAGTCCGGAAAGGTCGTCGAGGGGCTCGGGCGTGGCTTGGGAGTTGGCGACTTTGGAAGAGAGGCGACAGTCGATGCTGAGAAACTGTTTTTCATAGGTTTCCTCGATTCGAAGGACTTCGAAGCCAGCTCGCTGGAAAAGGTTTACGAGGGACTCGCGGCTGAAGTAGTTGCAGTGCTCGTAAATGATATCCCAGACAGAAAGACGTTCGAGGATGAGCCTGACGTTGGGGACTTCGAAGTAGACGATTGTGTCTGTGTTGCCTCCAACCGTTTTGCGGACCGAAGCCAGAAACTCGAGAGGGTTTTTGATGTGTTCAAGGACGTGGCGGCAACATACCAGGTCGCCCGGTTGGTCGGTGTATTTCTCCCCGTAGAAATCCTGCACGTACTCGATGCGACTGGCGACCGGACTATCGACTCTTTCTCCTTCGTAGCTTGGATCGAAGCCGATCCCGGAATTCTCGCCGCGCTCGCAGAGAAGGGAGAGGAAGTGCCCCTTGCCGCAGCCCAATTCGACGACTCGCTTTCCGCGAATCGAATAGGTTTCGATGAGTCGGTCGGCCAAACCCTCAGCGTAAGTTTGAAACACAGGAGAGAAGTCGAGCGAGTTGTCATACTTTTGCGAATACTCGAGCAAACTTTCATCGAAGGAGCGATTCCAAATGAAGCCGCATGAGTTGCAGTATGTTAGTTGCAAATCGCCTCTCGCGCAGGAGCGCGCGGAGCCGATGTCAGGCCATTGCACGCCGATCGAGACTGGCATGCTGGGCAGGGAAAGGAAATCGCGATGATCCCCAGAGTGGCAGGCAGGACATTGTTCGCTCATATCGATTGTAATATTGATAGGATGAAATCACCTACTGTCGACCCAAACTTTTGTATCAGCATATTTATGACGTTCTATTTAGGAAGACCAGTCGCTTTAGTCCTTCGTCTCTCAGAGTATAGCGACGCGATTGCGATGGCACTGTCTTGTGTGGCATTGCAGAGGTTTTTTCACGGCCTCGACCCAGGCGGAGATCTTCAATCCGCTATCTATTGCTCTGAGCCAGCCAACCCAACCCAGTTAGGAGATTTGATATGAGAACCAGAGACTGCACCGGAATCCTTGTCCTCTTCGCAACTGCTTTTTTTGCGCTGTCGTTCAGCTACTCTCTTGCGGGGAATCCGCCTCGTGTGGAGTGGACACGTATATCAACCGCTTCAGGCGACTTGCCGGCGGCCCCGGGCGCGGATCACCAAACCGCTTGTGTTGTGGGTGATGTGGATGGGGATGGCGACGACGACTTTTTCATCGCCGACCGTCGTGCGGATCCTTCTCTCTACCTCTACAGGAACACGGACTCTGGATGGGTTCGCAGCGTCGTTGACAACGAGCAGCTTCAGATCGAAGCGGGCGGCGCGATGGCAGATATCGATGGAGATGGTGATCTCGATTTAGCTCTCGGCCAGGACTGGCGCGGAGGTGATGTTTGGTGGTGGGAGAACCCCGGTCCGGGCAGCGCTGTATCCGGTCGTTGGACGCGCCGTTTAGTCAAGTCCGGCGGGCAGCAAGGGCATGACCAGGGCTTTGGCGATTTCGATGGCGACAATCAGTTGGAGTTCGCGACTTGGGTCAACATGGAGCAACGTTTGGAGATATACGAGATCCCTTCGAACCCAAACACCTCGCCTTGGACGCGCGTTGAAACGATCCCTTTGGAAGGTGAAGGGATGCACATCGACGATATTAATGGAGATGGAAAGGACGATATCCTCGCCGCTCAAAGCTGGATCGAACATGTCAGTGGCAACAATTATCGCAAGAATACGATTGATCCTTCCTATCCTGTGGTTTCGACGCGAATCGTCAGTGGTCAATTCGTACCCGGAGGTCGTTCTGAAATAATAATCTGTGCGGGTGACGAAAATGGACCGCTTAACTACTATCAATATATTGGACAGCAGTGGGTAAAGACGGAGTTGATGGTGGAAATCATCCATGGCCACACGCTGCAGGTGGGTGATATAGATGGGGACGGGAACCTGGATCTCTTCACGGCGGAGATGGGAGATCCAGGGCATGGCGTCAACGCTACGGCATGGATTGCTTGGGGCGATGGTGCGGGCAATTTTGAGTTTGAAGTGCTAAGCAAGGGTATCGCTAACCACGAATCGAAACTCGCTGACGTAGACGGCGATGGTGACTTAGACATTATTTCGAAGCCCTTCAACCATGGGGCTCCCCGTTACGACATTTTCATCAACGAGGGGCCGAAGTACATTCATACCCTAAACGAATGGCAGCGTCATTCGATCGATTCCGGTTTGTCGTGGCAGGCTCTCGATGTTCACGCCGGAGATCTCGATGACGATGGCGATATGGATATCGTCACTGGGGGTTGGTGGTTTAGGAATCCTGGTGATCTTGGGGGGGACTGGACGCGCATGACGATTGGTCCAGATCTGAGGAACGCGGCTTGGCTGTACGATTTTGATAGTGACGGAGACCTAGACATATTCGGCAATAATGGACGTCCTAAAGGCAGTGGAATGGGTTGGTCCCGCAACGACGGAGAGGGCGTTTTCACTTACTTCAGCAATATTGATGCTGGTGAATCCGATACTATATTCCAGGGTTCTTTAGGGGCGTCGTTCGATGGTGGAGAAACGTACCAGATTGCGATGCAGTGGAATGGCGGCGAGAGTGGAGGTACAAACGTCGACGTCTTCACGGTCCCCAGTGGTGTTGCATCGATTACGAATCAAACGTGGACAAAGTCGGTTCTCAGCACCAAGTCGCTGGGTGAGGACTTGAGCGCTGGGGATATTGATGGCGATGGCGATCTCGACATTTTCCAAGGCTATGCATGGTTGCGCAACGAGGGCAATGGCGCGTCATGGACCCAGTTTGTGATCGCAAGCTTTCCCGCCAGCTACGGGACGCCTGACCGAAACGATTTAGTGGATATCGATGGCGATGGTGATTTGGACGCCTTTGTGGGTTTATCTGATTTCCCAGGCGAATCGGCACCGCTCCTTTGGTTGGAGTGCCCGGAAGATCCGACTCAAGATTGGACGATTCATGTGATCGAGGAGGATGTCTTCGGCGGGTACAGTATGGACGCGGCGGACGTCGATTTCGACGGAGACGTGGACGTAGTGCTTGGCGAGCACCGAGGCGCCACGCGGGCCCTGATTTTCGAGAACGTCAGATTTGGCGCGTCTTGGACAATGCATACAATCGACGCTGGTGGAGCGGGAATCGACCATCACAGCGGAACCAAGTTCTACGATCTCGATCTCGATGGCGATCTGGATATCGTTTCGATCGGATGGGATAACGATAAACTGTGGGTCTACGAGAATATAGGTACGGTAGCCATCGACCTGGAGGCTCCTACCACGCCTTTGGGTGTTACGGCTAGCCCTATTGTTGGACCTTCTGTGTTGGTAAAATGGAGCGGTTCGACTGATAACCTAGGGGTCGATCGCTACCTAGTCTATCGAGGCGGAATCTTAATCGGTGAGACTAAAAGTCGTTACTTCCTGGATACGGATGTGAGTGAAGGGGCGAGCTATTCCTACTCGGTGGTAGCTATCGACGCAAGCGACAACGAATCGAGTGTATCGTCTTCGGCGTCCGCTACGGCTGGTTCCGCACTTGAGAACTGGTGGAACAGCAGTTGGGCATACCGGACCTTGGTCGCGGTAGATCCGAATCACGTCGACCGGATGGATGCGGTTGTGGACTTGCCAGTCAATTTCACTGCGTTGCTCGCAGCGCAAGGAGTGAGCACATCAGTAAAGACGGATGCGCTTAGGGTTGTGGAGGTCGATCAAGGCGGCTTGGTTTTGGATGCAAGCGTTCCTGTCCAGTTCGATCCTGCAGCAGGTTTCGATTCGAGCAGCAATGCCAGCGGGCGGGTGATTTTTCCGCTGACCGGCGGGACGAACGCGGGGGCGCCACGCTTCTTCTACATTTACTTCACCCAGTCGTCCGCCTCGGTTTCGCCTCTGGCCTTCGACGCCCGGGGGGCTGTTGTGGAGGGCGTGCCGGATGAAGGGCAAAGCTCCTATCTCATTACAAATCTCACGGGCGATTTATACTATCATCATAATGGTGGTGGCTTCTCTAGTTGGAAGGATATTGAAGGCAACGATTGGATCGGCTACCACCCGACGGGGAAAGAGAACGGAAACTATCGAGGCATTCCAAATCTGATACATCCGGAAAACAGCTTTCGCCCAGGCTCGACAGACTCGTCTAGTACAATCGAATACTCAGGACCGCTTAAGACGACGATTCGGACTACTTCGAATGACGGGGATTGGGAAGCCCTCTGGGAAATCTACGACCGCTTTGCCAAGATGACTATGGTCAAAGCGCCGCGAACCTATTGGTTCCTATATGAGGGGGCTCCCGGTGGTACGTTTGACGCCCTTTCCGATTTCGTGGTTCGCTCTAGCGGTCTTTCAAACCTGGTTTCGGAATCTTGGCAGAAAGACCTCGTTGACGATGAATGGGTCTATATCTCGGATCCAGCTCTCGATCGGTCATTGTTTTTTGCTCACTCTGAGGATGACTTAGCGATCGATTCCTATCGTCCGTTTGGAGGAGGAATGACGGTTCTAGGGTTTGGACGAAACCTCGGCTTGGAGAAATACTTGAGCGGCGTGCCGCAAACTTTCTACATGGCCCTTCTGGAAGGTGCCGACTTTAGCGGAACGAGCGCAAAAATAAATTCAATCTACAAGCCATTGGATGTGAAGCTCGCCTTGGCCAGTGCCTTGCAGGATGCGGAAGCCCCCACTGTTCCAGCAGGGGTACGTATCGAGGCGATGAGTACAAACACAGTAACCATCGCTTGGGAACCTTCAACGGACAATCTGTCAGTCGTGGGCTACAACATCTATCGGGGGAGCAATCCTAGCCCGATCGGCTTCGTGGCGAGCGAGACGTTCACGGACACGGGATTGAGTGCTAACACGAGTTACAGCTACTTCGTAAAGGCTCTTGATGATACAGGCAATGAGTCGGTCGCTTCTACAACTGTGAATGGCACGACCGCGCTGTACGGAGATTTGCCCTCGAAGCCATCCGGATTGAATGCCGATAGTGTCGGCTCCACCGAAGTGGGGCTCAGCTGGAATCCGTCGAGCGACAATGTGTCGATCGCAGGCTATCGCATCTTCCGGAACGGCAGGTTGGTCGGCACATCTCCCAGTCCCAGCTTCACGGATATCGATTTGAATCCGGGCACGAATTACCTGTACCAGGTTCAGGCCATTGATGGTGAACTTTATGTTTCGGCTCTCTCAAACTCTGTCAGCATTGCAACAGTTGCGGACGTAATTCCGCCAAGTAAGCCAAGTGGAGTCGCTATTTCGGATGAGTCAGAGACGTCGCTACGCGTCAGCTGGACTGCTTCTACGGACAATCATTTGGTTGCCCTGTATCGAGTTTATCGTGACGGCGTCCTAGTCGGTGATGCGACTGCAACGAGCTTCGTCGACTATGGACTGCTACCGGATTTAACTTATGGCTATACCGTCGCAGCAGTGGATGTCTCTGGCAATACATCTTCGCCCTCAAGCCTCGTGGAGGGAACGACGCTTTCGGACTCAGTCCCGCCGAGTATACCCGAGGGGCTTGAAGCTGAAATTTTAAGCACGGGCGATATTCAGCTGAACTGGTTGGTATCTGCAGACAACGTGGGCATTGCCGGTTATCGCGTTTTCCGCAATGGGGCTCTTGTCGGTGAGGTGTCGGAAGAGCTATTTGTTGATGATCAAGTGACGCCTGGCACAGTGTATTCCTACCATGTTGTGGGAGTTGACCTATCAGGAAACACGTCGGGAGATTCCAGCTCGTTGGCTTTGCGGTCCGTACAGCAACCAGATGCAGACCTATGGCTAGGTCTTGATTTTGAGGAGGAAAATGGAGCTCTCGTGTTTGATGTTACGCCGAACTCTAACGATGGAATCATCGAAGGCGATGTGGAGCGCGTAGCGGACGGCAAAACGGGTCGTGGACTCAATTTCCTAGGTAGCGGCGGTCTCGTCGATTTGGCGCAGTTGGATATACCTGGTTCGACCATGGCGATTACCGCTTGGATCTTGGCAGATAATTTCAATGTCAATGACGGGCGCATCATCTCCAAGGCGACCGGGACCTCGGGAAATGAGCACTATTGGATGCTGAGTACTATCGAGAGCAGTGGCATCAAGCTTCGCATGCGACTTAAAACCAGTGGTGGCGAAACGACTACCCTCGTTGGTAATCGAGTTCTTGCCCCTGGAGTATGGGTACACGTTGCCGCGACTTATGACGGTTCGAGTATGAGACTCTATGTCGACGGAGTTCTGGATGCTGAGATTTCCAAATCCGGCAACATTGCCCAGGGACCTTCGGTGCCTGTTGCTGTCGGAAATCAACCACAAGGTGATCGTAGTTTCGATGGCTTGATAGACGATCTGCGCATCTATACCCGAGCGCTTGATGAGCTGGATATCGCGGCTGTCATGGCGAGCAGCTCTTCGGTCGTGGGAAATCGCACTGTTTCCAGTCCGTCAATTCCTAGTCACGTACAGGCAATCGGAGTCTCTCAAACTGAGATGAATGTCTCATGGGAAGCGTCAATCGACGATGGTTTTGTAGCGCTCTACAAGATTTACCGCGACGGCGTCGAGATTGGCGAGACCGCGTCAACTTCGTTCACCGATGTGGGATTGGAGCCAGATACCGTCTATGGATACGGCATTCAGGCTGTTGATGATGAAAATTCGGTTTCACGGGTGTCTTCGACGGTCAATGGGAAAACTCTTCCGAGCAACCCGAACGTTGTTTTAGACGGAGGATTTGAAGCAGGCTTAGGAAGCTGGAGTTTCTATACCAATGGTTCGGGCGATGCCGATACAATCACTCCAGGCTACCTGGAACAATTCTCCGCCCGCATCCACCTCGTTGCCGGTGGCTCTAATATCCAGCTTTATCAGAACGATATCCACTTGCTTCCTGATACGCGCTACCGCGTAAGCTTTGCCGCCTACTCGAATAGCGGTCGTGACCTTAGGCTTTCACTCTCGAAACACTCGTCCCCATACTCTAACTACGGAATGAGCCGCGAGAGATTCGATCTCGGAACGGAATGGCAGAGCTTCTCCTTCGAGTTCACGACCCAAGGATTCGCTTCACTGGTCGAGGACGGTCGGCTCTATTTCTGGTTCGCAAGTGATGGTAGAGCTGGCGATATCTTCTACATAGACGACGTTTCTCTGTCGCCGGTCGATGAAACGGGTGGGGGCGATACGGATGCGCCTTCAGCGCCGACCAACGTGTCTGCAAGTTTGGAAACGGATCTGAGCGCTCGAGTGACTTGGAGTGGCGCTACCGACAACGTTGGAGTTTCCGAGTATCGAGTTTTTCGAGACGGATCGCTCGTCGGTAGCGTTACGACCACAAGCTTTTTAGATAGCGGCTTGTCGCCAGCTGCTCGGTACGAATACTCGGTCGTTGCTTTGGATGCTGCGGGTAATTTGTCCGCTCCCTCTGAAAAGGCGGTCCTGTTTACTCCCAGTGTCAATGCACCGCCAACTGTTCCCTCGAATGTGCAGGCGGTCGGTTTGTCTGCTTCTCAGATTGCGGTTTCATGGAATCCTTCTTCCGACGATGGAACTGTCGTAGAATACCGGGTGTTGCGCAATGGTTCGCTTGTCGGAACCGTAAACACCACCTCGTTCAACGACACCGGTCTATCGGCGGGAACGAGTTACGGCTACCAAATTCAGGCAATAGACAACGAAGGCGTTTCGTCCGGGTTGTCTTCGACTGCCAACGGAGCTACACTGCCGGATATCGCCCCGGGATCGAACGCTAGCGTCGTGAACAACGGTTCCTTCGAAGAGGGAATGAATGAGTGGACATTCTATACGAGCGGCACCGGAAATGCGACCGTTACGACCGATGCCTATAGTGGCTCCGGCGCGATAATGATTTCGTTGGCTACGGGTGGTTCGAATATCCAGCTTTTCCAAAACGGAGTCAGTCTCGAGGCCAATACACGCTACCGGCTTACGTTTGCGGCGTATTCAAATTCTGGACGTGATCTTCGAGTCTCCTTGGCTAAGCACTCATCTCCATACACTGACTATGGACTTAATCGTGAGCGATTCGATTTGGGCAATAGTTGGTCGATTCACAGTATCGAATTTACCACAACAGGCTTTGGTGGATCGGTCGGCAATGGACGATTGTACTTCTGGTTTGCCAATGATGCCAGAGCGGGCGATGTGTATTACATTGACTCTGTCCAGCTTGCGCCAGTCGTTGAATCCGGAGGCGATACCGATGCTCCTAGCGTGCCGGATGGGCTGGCAGCAAATCTTGTCTCAAGTTCAGAGGTGATGCTGAGCTGGAACGCTGCGACGGATAACGTAGCTGTGGCCGGCTATCGGGTTTTCCAGGGAGACGCGCTTTTGCAAACAGTTGCCGGCACGAGTTTCCAGGTCGGAGGACTGGCAGCGTCTACAACTTACAGTTTCTCAGTCTCGGCATTTGACGCGGCGCAGAACGAGTCTAGCCGCTCCGCAATCGTTATCGTGGATACAACGCTTCCCAATGAAGCACCTACAACGCCCACGGGTGTGGTTGCCAACGGCGTGTCGGAGACGGAGATTAAAGTAACGTGGAACGCATCGAGCGACGATGGCACGGTGTTTGAGTATCGGGTGTTCCGCGAGGGAGTTGAAATTGGTGCGAGTTCGGGCCTTTCGTACGACGACCAGGATCTTGAGCCAGGGAAAAGTTACGATTACACGGTGCTGGCCGTCGATGACACGGGCTTGCGCTCGGCGCAGTCTGTTTTCGCCACTGGTAGTACTTTGGCGGATACGTCTAGTCCTAGCGTTCCGACTGGCTTGGTCGGATCAGCTCCGGATACGGGAGGAATAAGTTTGAGCTGGGATTTGGCGACGGACAATGTGGCGGTCGCTGGTTATCGCGTGTACCGAGACGGTAACCCGGTTGGTGAAGTTTCGGGAACCGGATTCTTCGACAGCGTTGTGGTAGCTGGCTCGAGCTACGAGTATCAGGTTCTTGCCTTCGACCTAGCGGGGAATGAGTCGAGTTTGTCGGCTCCCGAAAGCATTCAGGCAGCTGGCTCGGTTTCGGTTGATCCGGATCTTTGGATGGGGATGGGGTTTGAAGAAGGTGCGGGATCGCTCGTCTTCGACATCTCATCGAATCAAAACGATGGTGTTATCGACGGGTCTGTTACTCGGTTAGGTCAAGGGCGCTTCGGTGAGGCTCTGGAGTTCTCGGGTTCAGGCGGCTTTGTCGATTTAGGAAGCTTGGATATTCCGGGCAATTCGCTGACTCTCGCGTCCTGGATTTATGCGGATACATTCTCGACCCATGATGCCCGTATCGTTTCTAAGGCAACAGGGGTAAATGAGGACGATCACTTCTGGATGCTAAGTACCATCGGAAGTGGGGGAATTAAACTGCGGTTCCGTTTGAAGACGGATGGCGGCATTACGCAGACCTTGATCGGTGATTCGATCTTGCCGGCAAACACCTGGATTCATGTTGCCGCGACTTTCGATGGTTCGCAAATGCGGGTGTACGTGAATGGTCAATTGGATGGGACGCTGTCGCGCTCTGGCTCGATTGCTCAGGACGGTAGCGTGCCAGCGGCTATAGGCGACCAGCCACAGGGAGGGCGCAGTTTCGATGGTCGGATTGACGACGTTCGAATCTACAGACGCGCGCTTTCAAGTTCAGAGCTCCTGCAAGCGATGAATGGTCCGGTCTCTCCACTCGGTGTATCCGACATGGACGCTCCGACTGTTCCTGAAGGATTGGCTGCGACCTCGGTCTCTTCGACTGGGATTGACCTCTCATGGCAAGAGTCTGCTGACGACTTTGGAGTCTTGGGATACTTGGTTTATCGGGATGGCGAAAGTATTGGCCAGTCGGGCGTGAGCAGCTTTAGCGACAGAGGATTGAGTCCATCGACTGAATACGATTACCAGGTTTCAGCTTTTGATTTGGCGAGTAACGAATCAGGCCTATCGGCTGTCGTATCTGAATCGACAGGGGCGGGCTCGGGCAATGCCCTGGTCAACGGACACCTCGACTATGACTTGAGCTCGTGGTCGTTCTACACTGACACGGTGGGAGGCGCGGAGATCGACTCCAACGGCTATGGGGGATCGCTAGGATCCGTGAAAATAGATATACCGCTGGCGGGTCGCAATATTCAGCTTTTCCAAAGTGGAGTGAGTCTAAAGCCAAACACTAGTTACCAATTGCGTTTCGCAGCGTATTCTAACTCTGGGCGTGATTTGCGCGTATCTTTGTCGAAGCATTTTAGCCCATACACGAACTATGGACTAAGCCGGGTTCGGTTCGATCTATCGACGGGCTGGCAGGTGTTCGTTTTTGATTTCCAAACAACCAATTTCAGCACGATGGTAAATGATGGTCGGTTCTATTTCTGGCTCTCTAGCGATGCGCGTTCTGGGGATGTCTATTGGATAGACGCTGTTGAGTTGGTTGAGCCATAAGCCTTTTCTTAGATTGGATGCGAAGAGTTTGAAGCCATTCCGGAACCTAGGTACTGACATTTCATCGGGATATGGTAGTTCGCCTGATGCAAGGTTAGGGGAGAGCTGCAGTCCTGCGGACACGCCCAAAATAGTCTTGTGTAAACCGTGGTGGGAAAGCACTGTTCGAGACGAACTACCCCTTTCGTGTTCAGTTTTTTGGCTCTATCGAAACCCCTCGGTCCGAGAGCTCATAGCGCGATTGAAATCGCTTGATTGGCGCAGTCTAGTGAAGGGAAGGCAAGGGCTTTGATTCATCAACGAGTTAGTATATCACTGGGCATTCTGATCGGCGAAATCGATTTCTGCATCAGCCTAAATTTGGGCGACGTCGATGGCGAATAACGAATAATATAACGTTTTGAGGTTATCACAAGCATTTCAGGAGGAAGCGCCCCACGCATTGGCGTTGGAAGATGACTCTAGCGAATCATCGAGCAAGTTTAGTCTCGGAGGTTGGTTGCTTGGAGGAATGGTGGCGTATGGGTTGTTTGGCCAATTGGCTGCAGTGCTTGTTTCAGCGGGGTTGGGCGTCAATTCTCGATTAGTCACAGTGCCCTCGCGCGCTCTGTTGCTGGGGATGAGTTTAGCTTCGTTGATTGTTCTCTTATTTCGTCCCGGTCGAGCTGTTTTGAGTAGCGCCTTGATTGGGTATGGACTCTTCTGGGTCGCTTTTGGTTCTCGAATTTTGATGGAAGCGGCGACGCGGGTGGACGTGGTAGTGGAAACGGGGCGATTCACCTTGCAGTTTATAGTCACGATGACCTTGGGAGGAGTGCTCATACCGTCGCTTGCGGTTATTTTAAATGGCTGCTGGGAAAAGCATCGCTTCATCAGGAATACCAGTTTTTACCTCGCTTTGGGGTCTGGAATTACAACCGCGATCTTCTACGGTAACCGATTCACCAATTTCGAGAACCGCATGTCTGCGGGTGCAACCGAAGGTGGAGTACAAACCATCAATTCAATACCAATCGGATACTTGGGGGCCTCTTTGGTGATATTTGCCGCGTATTTCGTCATCTGCTTACGGCAGCGGGGTATTTGGCGTTGGATTCCTACGATTGTTGCTGGCGCGCTGGGTCTCTTCCTTATGGTAGGTAGCGCTTCTCGCGGTCCAATCGTCTGCGCGGCTGCGACCATGATGTTTTTCTTCGCTGCTCAGGCTCGGCGCTTTGATTTGAGGGGATTGAGCTTCCTGCTTTTTGGGGGGACCTTTGGGGTGATTGCTTTGGTGATCCTCGCTCAATTCACGGGCAGCGCTGTTATAGAGCGGCTTTGGGGCATTGGATATGCCGTAGCGACAAACAGTGAAGGCGCGGCGCGTGTCAATCTGTACGAGATGGCTGCGGAGGAGATTGCAGGTTCGCCGCTTGTGGGAAGTAGCCTTACCTTGAGGGATGACGATGGAACGGACATGTACCCTCATAACTTATTTATCGAGTCGATGCTGGCTACTGGCCTAGCGGGAACGATTCCGTTAATCTATGTGCTCTTCTATGCGTTTAAGTCTGCTTGGACGATTCTGTTGAACAGTACTGAATTGGGGTGGGTCGCTCTCATGTTTGTGCTCTATTTTATGTACCAAATGTTTGGCGGAGCAATTTATTCGAGTGGCCAGTTCTGGGTTGCTACAGCAGCTGTCGTATCTTGCGGCGTTTGGATTCGGCGTAATGACTTTGTACTACCGGAATAGTTTATGGGAAGGACTAGAAGAGAAGGTTATGGGAGTGCGGCGTGAAAAGCGGTTAGGTGTGTTGTTAATATCAATACTGTGTGCTCTTTAAGTGAATGGATGTGAAGTGATGGAATATCAGTGATGGTGATTAATTTTAGAAAAAATGTCGTGTTGAAGAAGGCTTGGCGCTACGGTTCGGCGGTCCCGCGAGCGTGGCGTTTGGCTGGCGCGAGCGAAAAACTATATGAATACGATAATCCTGTTTTGGTGAACTCGGTTCCGAAGAGTGGAACCTACTTGCTGCAAAAGGTATTGGGAGTCGTGGAGGGCAAGCGAGACTGGGGTAACTTTCTAGCTTCGCAGCCTTCCTACAGTTCCCGCGTGCGTGATGGCGCTCAAATGGCTGCACGTATCGCAAGGGTCGTTCCGGGCGAGCTTGTGTGTGGTCACTTGCACTTCAGCGAGGAAAGCAGAAGGGCGTTGGAGAGATTGAATGTTGCTCACTTCATGATATATCGAGATCCGAGGGACGTCGCGATCTCAGAGGCTCACTACCTTGGTGCCATGAACCGGTGGCACTACATGCACAAGACGTTTAAGCCTCTGAGCGAAAGTGAGCGAATCACATTGTCCATTAAGGGGAATGAAGGCGAGGGTGGCAACTACCCAGACATCGGTAAACGTTATGCTGCATTTCTAGCATGGATCGAGGATCCACAGGTCTATTCGGTATCATACGAGCGCCTTGTATCCAGTGAACGGGAGGTCGAGTTTAGAAAGATGTTCGAGTTTCTATCGCGGAAGACGGGTGAAGAATTAAGAATCGATGATCTTGTAGAGCGAGCTCTCGAGGCGGTTCAGCCCAAACGTTCCCACACTTTTCGGCGCGGAGGGATCGGTGGCTGGAAAACGGACTTTGATGAGGCGGCGAAACGAGACTTTAAGGCTGTAGCGGGCGATCTCTTAATTAAACTAGGCTACGAAGAATCGGAGGATTGGTGAAGGGACTGAAGCGTATGAAGATCATGGTGCATGACTATGCGGGGCATCCGTTTGTGGTAGGTCTTAGTCGAGAGTTGGCGGGGCGGGGTCACGAGGTGACGCACAGCTTTGCCAGTGACTTGCTTACACCCCGAGGCGTTTTGAGAGGATCGGATGGCGATCCGGAAACGCTTCGTTTTCGTGAGATTCGGATGAATTCCAATTATCGCCGCGACAAATATAAATTCGTAAGACGACGTCGCTACGAATGCGAATATGGCCGAGAATTGGAAAAGGCGATTGCCGAAGTGAATCCTGATATTGTGATAAGTGGGCAAACACCATCGGAGCCGCAGTTGGTGGCAGCCAAGGCATGCCGCCGTATGCAGATAGCATTTGTTACATGGGTTCAGGATTTCTATTCGATAGCGGTTCGAAAATTGGTTTCGAAGAAGTCGAATATCCTAGGAAGTATCGCTGGCAGCTACTATACGCGTATCGACAAGAGCTTCTTTTCGTATAGCGACCACATCGTTTCAATAAGCGATGATTTTATTCCCATACTGAAACAGTATGGTGTGCCGGAGGACAAGGTTACTACGATCGAAAATTGGGGGGCGTTGGAAGGTATCCCATTGCGCGACAAGGATAATCCATGGGCAAGGCGGATGGGGCTCGCGGATAGTCGGGTATTGATGTATAGCGGGACGCTTGCGATGAAGCACAACCCCGAGCCACTTCTTGATTTGGCTCGTCTGCTCGAGGATGAGCCCTCGGCTAAGCTTGTCGTTGTTGCTGAAGGACCGGGAGCGGACTACTTGCGTTCGGAAGTGAGCAAGCGCGGTATCGGCAGCGTGACCATCATGCCTTTCCAGCCGTTCGAGGATTTGCCCGATATTCTGGGAACGGCAGATGTATTTCTTGCTTTGCTAGAACCCGACGCGGGAGTGTTTTCGGTGCCGTCGAAAGTGCTATCCTACTTGTGCGCGGGAAAGCCGACGGTTGCGGCGGTTCCGGCAGAAAACCTTAGCGCCCGCATTTTGCTGAAACGGGAAGCGGGAGTTGTCGTTCCTCCAGGGGACAGCGATCGCTTTGTGGCAGCGGCGATGGATTTGCTGAAGGATGAGGGCCGCCGAATGTCGATGGGGCGGAAGGCGCGAGACTATGCCGAGACTCGATTTGAAATTGGGGGTGTTTGCGATCGATTCGAGGCTGTCTTTCAATCCGTCTGTTCGGTGCGATCCGGGGAGGAAAGCGTTTCACAGGAAAAAGTAGCCGTTTCTGGATGAATAATTGTATCGACAATCAAGTAAGGGTGGGGACGGCTATTCTAAATAGTCTTCTAGAGGGCCGGTTATATGTCTGAAGGAGCCATGAAAAGCGATTCTCGGAAACGAGGGGTGATATACGTTGTCACGGGGAGTCGTAGCTATATAGGGGAACTTGTGAGTTCGCTGAAGAGCCTGCGACGTTACGAGCCTGACTTGCCGGTTATCGTATATACGAATTTTTCTATTTCCGGAAAATATAATGTAAAGGTCGAGCCTTTAGGCGACCATGATAACCCACACAAGCACAAGGTCTCATCTATCAGGCGGTCTCCGTTTGAGGAGACTTTGTTCCTAGATACGGACACGGAGATAAGGAGCTCCTTGGAGCCGTTGTTCGAAGAGTTGGGGGGAAGGGACTTTTGTGCGGCCAATGCCCATGAAGCAGACTATTTAGTCCGTCCTCCACGGTTTATCGCCATGGTCAAGGAAGCGACGTTCAATACGGGGGTTCTTCTTTACCGTAAGACAGAAGCCACAGATCGATTTCTAGAGAAATGGGAGAGGGCTGTGGTGGGGCATGACTCCAGCCAGATGTGGGCTGGGCATTACGGAGATCAATACTTCTTCAATGACTTGCTTGCTCGGGGGGCTCGCGAAGAATGCGGCCTTCGCTGGGGAACGGTAGAGAATTGGCGTTGGAATTTGAGAAGCATTGCTAAGCCGCAAGTGATGTCTGAGGGAAAGTTGGCCGAGGTTTGCATAATGCATGAGCGGACGAGCGGCATGAAGATTCGCAAGCTAATGTTTGCTATCACGGACTATGCAACGGTTTTCGTGATGTTGGAGAAGGCCTGGCGTCAAACTAGAAAGCTCTTCACGGGAGAGGTTGAGGGCGAGCGTCCTTTGCCTTAGGGTCTTCGAGTGACTGAATCTTTCAAATAATTGAAGCAAATGAAATCAGTGCCCGATATTGCGGTGGTTATTGCGACCTATGCGCCTAATGAATTGTTAGAGCGCACTTTGAATACTTTGTCTGAATGTGAGATTCCTGAATGCCTCACGCGGGTGATTGTTGCGGAGAATGGTCCCGAGGAGGTTGGGCGGGAGATTACGAACAAGTTTGTCGACCGGTTGCCGGTTGAGCACCACTTCTTTCGAAATGCGAGGAAATGCGGCGCATTGAATAGATCTCTCGATTTGTTGGACGATGAGTTAATCGTTTATTTCGATGACGATGTGAGGATAGGAAAAGGCACTCTGATGGCCTATTCAAAAGCGGCAGAAGGAATGATTGGAGGCGCGTTTTTCGGGGGGCAGTGTTGCGTTGATTACGATGAATCGCCGGAAGATTGGATTGTTAAGTTCCTGCCAGCCGCCGCCGTTGGCTGGGCTCCATCGGACGGTTTTACGGAAATGAAGGAGTCGGGCGCTTTGGGATTCAATTGGGCAGCATTTGCGGGCGATTTGCGTGCTGCGGGTGGCTATGATGAGCGGTGCGGGCCTGGAACGGCCGCTAATTCTGACGAGATGAACATCCAAAACGAGATGCTGAGAAAGGGAGTGAAAGCCTACTATTTGCCCGACGCGATAGTCTGGCACTATGTACCTCGATCGCGCAGCTCGGTCGAATGGCTGCTGGACTACAAGCGAAAAGATGGGATGGGCAAGGGCATCGCTACGGCGGACAAGGGAGGCGTGTTCTGCCTGAAGCAAAAGTATGGCAGTTGGGCGAAGCTGCAGCTCTGTCGATTGCTTCTTATGCTGCCCTCCGGTTTGGTGTCGCGTGACCTCCGCTTTCACGGCCAGATCAAAGTGCAACGACTGGAAGGTAAATTAGAAGGAATCAGGCTCGTTGAAGGAGGGTTGAGGAAGCGGGTCGCGCAGCCGCAGATGCATAAGGTTTCAGCTGATTAGTATGGATTCGACCTTTTTTACCTCTCGCTGCGAACAGAAATTGGCGTGCCCCTAAGCCTGTATTCATGAGTTCTACACATCCTCAATTACGAACGATTTGCGTCGTCTGGCAAACCATGGGCCCTTATCATCTCGCGAGGCTGAAGGCGGCCTACGAGTATTTTAAAGAACGCGGCATTAAGATGATAGCGATCGAGACCGCTGGGAGCAAAGGTTCGCTGGTCAAGGAGGTCAAACGTCATGAGACTCCGTACGAGTGCGTTCGTTTGTTTCCGAATAGAGTCTTTGAAGATATCAGTCCGCGAGAGATGGATCATGCGGTTCGCTTGACCTTGTACCGCATTGATCCCGATGCTGTGGCAACCAATAGCTACTTTTTGCCGGATACGCGATCGGCGCTTCGATGGTGCCGTAGAAACAGGCGAGTGGCGGTGACCATGATCGATAGCAAGGAGGACGATGCGATACGGAAGCCTTGGAGGGAGCGCTTGAAGTCGATCATTGTGAGACAATACGATGCAGCGCTGGTCGCGGGCGCTCCTCATCGGTCTTATATGAAAAAGATGGGCATACCTGAGACGAATATTTTCGATGGGCTCGATGTGGTGGATAACGAATTCTTTGCTGCAAGGGCGGCGGAGGCCCGTGCGAACCCTGAGGCGTTCAAGCACTTGCCGGCGCTATTGGATGAAGGGGATTACTTCTTGGCATCGAACCGTTTTATCCCGCGTAAGAATTTAGAGCTACTGTTGTCTGCTTACGCCTCCTATCGAAAGCGGGCAGAGAAGCCTTGGAGGCTTGTGATGTTGGGGGACGGGCGTTTGAGGGAGGCTTTGGAAAGGCAAGTCGAGGGAGAGGGCATCGAGGGCGTGAGCTTTGTCGGGATGAAAACGATCGACGAAGTGGCGGCTTACTACGCTTATGCGGGAGCCTTTGTGCATACAGCTTTGGTAGACCAATGGGGGTTGGTCGTTAATGAAGCCATGGCGACTGGCTTGCCTGTGATCGTCTCTTCCGGGTCCGGTTGCTCTATGGATCTGGTGGATCCACCAAAAAATGGATACGTTTTTGAATCGACGGATGAAGACGCTTTGGTGGAGGCAATGCTTCGAATCTCGGCGGCGGAAACGAATCGGGCTGCCATGCGTGAGGAATCCTTGAGGATCATCGCGAAGTGGGCGCCGGATCGATTCGCCAGTGGCTTGTTTAAGGCCGTAGAGAGCGGGTTTCAGTCAAACCCTCGCCACTTAGGGCTCTTAGCCCGAACGGTATTCTGGTTAATGCTGAAAGCAGGTCGGAAGCCCGCTGCCTTTGCTTCCGTCGAGGCTTAGGCTATCTTGGCGATTGGCGTTTTTCAGTTTATTGCCCCGCCTTGAAGACCTAGGGCTAGGGTCTTGATTATTCGAATTTTGTGTTACAGTGTTAATTCGCGTTTGGGGCAGGATTGATTCCTTTAGCGTGCGAGATTCGAGATGTAATCTCAGCTTCTTTTGAAGGTTGAGAATAAATGGGGCTTGTTGCTTTTGTATCTTTTTGGGGGGAGTAAAATGGTAATAACAAATAGGATCGGCCGACTTGCTGCTATCGCCGCGATTTACATTTCGTTCTTAACGCAGTCGTTTGGTGTTTTAACAATCAATATTAGGGAAGTCGGCGAAGATGTTGTGGTTTCCTACGCGGGATCGCTGGATCTTACGGGACTAACCTTCATGGGGACGGCATCGATTGATTCGGAAATGTATCCCCATGCTGGCTTTGTGCTAAGCTCGCCTGCGGGTGGATTGTCGGACGAATACGAAGCGGCGGTGCCAGTAGCGTTTCCGTACTTTGGGGCGGGCGCATCCGAGGGCGACCCCCCGGTCTTGTCTCTGTCTGCTGACTCTAGTTCGGGGGCTGCTTTTGGCGTAAGTTCTGAGCAGGTGTTTTTGCCCAAAGGTTACGTTTCGAACGAACGCCTTTCAGGTTCCTCTGTTTATGAGGCTGCTTCAATAGCGTCCCTGAAAATCGATCCCGGCATTTACACTAGCGCTTTGCCTAATGACATTCTCGTGCTTATCGTGAGTTCCAAGCCATCCGCGAGCGCTTCCGGCTCTTTTCCAGATCCCGATTCGAGTACGGACCAAGAAACAGATCCCGGATTTTTTCCGAACGCGATCGAGAATAGCGATTTTGAATCGGCTATTGCTCCATGGAAATTCTACACGAATGGAAAGGGGGGCGCTTCGGTTGCCGCGCCGGGATACGATGGGTCTGCAAGCGCGGCGCTTGTCGCTGTGAACGCGACTGGTTCGAATACGCAACTATTCCAGAACGGACTTACCTTGGAGCCAAATGCTGAGTACAAGCTGTCGTTTGCAGCTTATTCGAACACAGGTCGCAATTTGCGCGTTTCTTTAGGGAAGCACAGCAGTCCGTACACGAATTACGGCCTGAATAGGGTTGTTGCGGATTTAACCACTGGCTGGCAGGTCTATACGTTTACTTTCACGACTGGAAACTTCAACTCAACCGTCAGCGATGGGAGGCTGTTTTTCTGGTTTGCGAGCGAAGCGAGGCAGGGGGATCAGTATTTCATTGATGATGTAAGGCTAGCTCCGGCGAATTTATAGATAGTGGACGCGTTTCATACAGGTAAAGATTCGATGTTATGAAGAGGGGGGCCACGCTATTGCGATTATTAGTTCTGTTGAGCATGCTGCTTTCTTCGTCTGAGTCGATGGAAGGCGTGTTGACGGTTATCGTCAGAGAAGTCGGTGAAGATGTTGTGGTGCAACATGCGGGATCCTTGGACCTTGCTGGACTGGAATTTGATGAGACTACTTCTCTGCCCGCTCATTTGCATCCGCAATTTGGCAGTCTGTTCTCCGCGCCCGGCTCTTCGGATCGCTATTCGAGCCCAGCGCCCACTACCTTTTCTGAATTCGGACCGAATCGAGGCGTTCCACCTGACACCTTCGAAATGGCGGATTCCGGTACGGGACTTCCCTTTGGGGTGGGAAACGACTTCGTTTTCGTTCCTCACGGATATATTTCGAACACCCATTTCTCGGGTTCATCCACCTTTGTCGGGGAGACGCTTTCATCTCTTCAGCTAGAGCGTGGCGTGTACGCCGCTGCTATACCTAATGACCTTTTTGTGCTGATCGTTGGTTCGAGCCTCCCTCGCGAGACGCTCGATCCGGAGCCGGATCCTGAAGGGGACTCAGACCCGGATCCAGATTTCGAACCCGATCCTGAGGTAGATCCAGACCCGGTTTCAACTGTAATGCCCGAAATCGGCCTATCGGCGGATACCGCAGAGTTGAACGGAGAACATATCAATCTTGCGGGCAATGGGTATATCGATTTTTGGAACGGGACCGATAGCTACCCTCGTTGGCAGCTTGCGGTTCCTGTCTCCGGCACCTATGCGGTCAGGATTGTATACGCCGTGGATGATGCGAGGGCGGGCTCCACGTATGAAATGTCAGTCGGTAGTGAAAGCTTGTCTGGTACTGTCCCCAGCACGGGCAGCTGGTCGAGCTACCGGACCTTGGACCTCGGCGCTGTCGATCTGGAAAGCGGACTTCACCCTGTCACCCTAAAAGCCCTTTCGATCAAAAAAACATATTTTATGAATTTGAGAGAAGTGGTTTTGGGTGGCCCGCCATCCGAAGGCGGAGCTTCCTCTGGGGGGCAGGACTCAGGGCAGGGATCCGGCGAGGAGCAGGGGGAGGGCAAGGACAATTCCGACCCGACAAACGACGACTCTAACCTTTACTATTTTGCGAAACATATTCCTCGGGCCATCGATGATGCGGAAGAGATCGCAAAGTACCCTCCATATGACACAATGTCTCTGCAGGAGCTGTTTGATGCGCCGGTTGAATTCCGCATTAAAGACAGTTCGCCT
>JBNKSG010000044.1:0-21468 GCA_050297195.1 Opitutaceae bacterium
ACCGGCCACGCCAATGCGCAAAATCCAAGGGAGAACCTTGGTGAGGTAATAGTCTGAGTTGTTGGAGTCTTGAATCGAGTTCACAAGCATTTGGGGTAGGATGAATTTACGGATGTACTGGCTGTAGCGAATTTTCGAATACCCAGTCCCCGATCTGCTCTCCGCAGACGCGAGCGACATCGATATCCATCGGGGTGTGGATCCCACCGTAGATGCGGCTTTGCCCCACTTCGGTGAAAGCATCTGAAAAGCTATCGTAGCTACGCACCACGCCAGGCAAACCGTCGGAACCGATCGAAAAGCGAATCTCGTCCGTGCCAAAATAGTTCGCGAGCAAGCGTCCCGCAGCCGAGGAGAAAGTCATGTGAGCGGAGGTGTAGGACGGAAACGGCAGCGAGGGCATGTTGGGAATGAAGCCAGGCTTCTGCTCCACGTGCGGATTTTGCGCCTTGGTCAGCTCCCGCAAATCGGTTTCGGGCCGGGCCACGTTGTAATAGTACTTGTTATCCCAAGCCGAAATGAATCCGTCGGAAGCGGCAAAGTTCAGCAAGGCGAAGAGCCGTGCGCACTCGACCGTGCCTAGCTCTTTTTCCAAGGCGATCTCGGTCGCGATCATGTTCCAGTGTCCCGAGGGGCCGCTCGAGCCTAGGGCGTCCGCCCAAAAGGCCACGCTCAAAGTGTCGTACTCGGACCGGTTAGGGTCGTCGCGAGCGCCATGCTCGGCTACCACCGCCAATTGCTCGGCGTACTCCTTCGAACCGACTGGAGGCGGCTCCGGAGCACGAAACTGCTCGGGCGAGGTCATCACGAAGGGGCGCGTATTGGCCATTTGCGGCGTCACCGCCGAGCGGAATTCCGGAGCGGTCGGACGCCATTTTCCAGGTTGCTCGCTAGGGCTGTATTTCGGTCCAGAGGGGCGCTTAAAACCGCTGTCTTCCCGGTCCTGCAAAACCGCGTTGGCAACCTTGATTCCCCAAGCGATGCCGTCGTCCTTCGACTTTCCGTCCTCGATGGCGGCGAGCGCCTTCTCGTAAGCGAGCTCGAAGTTTCGCGGGTTCGCCTGCTGTCCCCAGATCTTCTTGAGGACCGTGTAAGCGGAGCTGGCGATCGCCGCATCCATATTCGCGCCTTCCGGAGCCTTGCCTTCGACCAGCCAAGGCTCCCACTGGCCCGCGATTCCGTTCACCGCATCCGCGATCGCGGCGTGATAGGAGCCAAACCAAAGAGCGATGGCAGGAGGCGGGTTTCTGGCCAAGCGGGTCGCGTCGAGCGCTTGCTTGTTCCAGAAGAGAACCGGATTCTGCTCCAATTGGCCGGAGGAGCCGGCAAAGAGTTGAGTGGCTGCTGCAAGGCATGCTGCAACCACTAGCGAGGTAAGCTTAACGTTTTTCATGGGGCAATATGAGACAGCCGACAAATCGGCAGAGGGGTATTAGGATGGATACCATTACGCCACCTTATCACCCCCATGAGAACTCCTTTGGGATGAATTGCGGCAACCTGTGGGGCGAATTGCCGGATTCGCGGGGTGAACTGCTAGCGACGCAGGACCCCTAAATTCGCCCCTGACGAAAACCAGCGGGAATCTTCTTGAAATCGACCTTCGCCAAGGCGTTCCTTGCTCAGCCAACCGCCCCCCCACCAACCTCGCCCAATCCGCGCTAGACTACCGCCCGATCCCAGCTACCCTCGCTCCCGATGCTTACCTGCTTTCGAACGCTTCTCGCGCTTTGGCTCCTGCTCGCCGCCCCGATCGCCCACCCCCAATCCACTCCGCTAAAATCGCCGAGCCCTGCCGGTCGTTCAACCGCCCCGCTCCCTCTCTTCTCCCGCCTCGCCCCCGAGCAAACCGGTATCCACTTTAAAAACACCTACGACGATCCCGACATGTGGGGACGTCGCTACCGGGAGTTCACCCTCGGCTCCATCGGAGCCGGAATCGCAACCGGCGACTTCGACCAAGATGGCCGGCCCGACATCTACGCCGTATCCAAAACCGGCCCTAACAAACTCTATCGCCAAACCGGCGACTTGACCTTCGAAGACGTCACCGAAACAGCCGGAGTCGCAGGCCTCCCCGACGCATGGGCAACGGGCGCCACCTTCGTCGATATCGACAACGACGGCTGGCTCGACCTCTACCTCTGCCAATTCGCCGCTCCCAACCAGCTCTATATCAACCAGAAGGACGGAACCTTTTCCGAACAGGCCCAAGCCTTCGGCCTCGATATCGCGGACGCCTCCGTCATGGCCGCGTTTTCCGATGCCGACCTCGACGGCGACCTCGACCTCTACCTCGTCACCAACATTCTCGACTACGCCCAAAACTACCAGGGCCGCTCCGACTACTTCTTCGAAAACGACAACGGAGTCTTCCGCGACGCAACCGAACGGGCCGGCATCGAAGGCGTCTCCCAAGGCCACTCCGCCACTTGGTGGGACTACGACCAAGACGGCTGGCCCGACATCTATGTCGCCAACGATTTCGAGAAGCTGGACCGCCTGTATCGAAACAATGGCGACGGCACCTATACCGACGTCCTCCCGCAGACCTTCCCCCACACGCCCTACTTCTCCATGGGAGCCGATCTAGGCGACGTGACCAACGATGGCCTGATGGATTTCTTCGTGAGCGACATGGCAGCGACCACCCATCAGAAAAGCATGCAAGGGATCGCCGAACTCAGTCGCGGCACCTGGGAAAACGAACGCCTCGGCTCGCTCTTCCCCATGTACATGCGCAACGCGTTCTACCTGAGCAACGGAACCAACCGATTCAACGAGATCGCCTACCTCGCCGATCTCGACGCCTCCGACTGGACCTGGGCCGTGAAGTTCGCGGACCTCGACAACGACGGCTGGACCGACCTCTTCATAACGAACGGAAACATCCGCAACTTCATGGACGCAGACCTGCTCGAGAAACAAAGCGTCGCCTCCTCCCTTGCCGCCCGTATTCGCGTATACCGGAACGCCCCCCGGCTCAACGAACGAAACCTCGCTTTCCGCAACGAAGGCGAACTCCGCTTCTCCAACGTATCCGAAGACTGGGGACTCGACTACCTCGGAGTTTCCTTCGGTGCTTCCTACTCCGACCTCGATCGCGATGGCGACCTCGACCTCGTCGTCAACAACCTCGATCAAAATCTCCTCGTCTATCGCAACAACAGCCAGAACGCAGGTTTTCTCGTGCGGCTGAAAGGCGTATCCAGCAATTCTTACGGCATCGGATCCTCCGCCTACTACGAAAGCCCGGCCGGCACTCAGACCCGTCAACTCACCCTCGCTCGAGGAGTCCTTTCCAACGACGAACCCCTTCTCCACTTCGCGCCCGGCAGCTCCGACACACCGAACGGCAACCTCACGATCCATTGGCCCTCTGGCCAAATATCAACACTGGAAAAGCCCCAAGCCGGCAATCTCTATACGCTCACCGAGCCGCAGTCTCCCAATTCCAAAAGACAGCTCGCGACCCCAAAAAAACACGCAAGACCGCAATTCACCGAAGTCAGCGACGAGCTCGGCTGGCAGTACCAACACAAGGAAGACCGCTACAACGAATTCGCAACGCAACTGCTGCTGCCCCGTCGTCTCTCGAAACAAGGCCCCGCCCTCACCTACGACCCGGAATCGCAAAGCCTCCTCGTATCCGGCTCCGCAGCGCAAGCGATGCAGTCGCTCTCCCTCGATGGAACTGTCACCAAGCGACAAGCAACCCCGAATCTCTCGCCGCCCCAGACCGACACCCTCGCGCTGCTCGCGATCAACGGCGAACTCCTCACCCCCAACGTCCTGCTTCCGCACGCCACCTCCGAATCGTCCGTGCCCACGTTCACGGCAATGACAGCAGGCGACTTTGACTCCGATGGAGACTTAGACCTATTCCTCGGCGGCAGAACCATTCCCGGTTCGTATCCAGAAGTTCCAGACAGTTACCTTTTCGAGAACCGAGACGGCATTTACATCGACGTCACTGAAGAACGAGCTCCGGAGTTGAGAAAGCTCGGCATGGTGACCTCCGCCGTCTGGAGCGACGCTACCGGCGACGGCCGGCCCGACCTTCTGCTCACCCTCGACTGGGGACCGGTAACCCTCTTCGAAAACCGCAACGGCAAGCTCCTAAACACAACGGCCCAATCAGGACTCGCAGCCAACCGAGGCTGGTGGAACTCAATCGCGCCGGCCGACTTCAACGGAGACGGCCTTATCGACTACGCCGTCGGAAATGCCGGCCTCAATACCAAATACAAAGCCAGCTCGGAGTTTCCCTCCACCCTCTACTACGGCGACTTCGACGGCACAGGCCAGAAACACATTCTAGAAGCCCAATACGAAAACGGGAAGCTGTACCCGATTCGTCCCTACAGTAAACTACGCTTCGCGATTCCATCCATCGCGGCGAAGTTCCCCACCTTCGCCGACTTCGCCAAAGCGACGCTTACCGAAATCGTCGACCCCGCCAAACTCGACTCGGCCATGAAGCTCGAGGCGAACACACTCTCCAGCGGAGTGTTCATCAATAACGGAAGTGGAACCTTCACCTTTCGCGAGTTACCTCGCCTCGCCCAAATTGCCCCCGTATTCGGAATTTCCGCGCAAGACTTCGATGGCGACGGATTCACAGATCTTTTCTTAGCCCAGAACTCGTACGCCCCGGAGCCCACCACCGGACGGTTCAGCGGAGGACTCGGACTCCTCCTCCATGGAAACGGCGATGGCAGTTTCCGCCCCATCGAGGTCGCAGCAAGCGGACTCATGATACCCGGTGATGCCAAATCCGCCATCACCCTTGACCTCGAAAACGACGGTTGGCCCGACCTCGTCGTCGCCCAAAATTCCGGCAAGCTCCTCGCTTTTCAAAACGCGGGCGTCGAAGGCCGCCGCTCCTTCAGCGTCGCCTTAAACTACACCCATCCCAATCCAAACGCCTACGGCTCGAAAGTTACGGTCGTCCGACAAGACGGCACCCAGACCATCGCCGAACTCACAAGCACAGCCGGCTACCTATCCCAATCGGAACCGAAACTGTTTTTTGGATACACAGAGACCAACAAACCAACAAAGATCATCGTAGACTGGCCCGATGGCAACACGACAAACCACCCCTTCACGGACTCGTCAAACGTATCGCTCAGCTCACCAAGAGCCTCGAAGTAGGCCGTTGCAGCTAGATCTCTAAAGTCAGGAGGCAGGCTCCGGCCTTTTCCAGGCTGCAACCAAGTTCAAGCAACCCGCAGCCCCCCCCATTCGGGTGATGGACAAGCAACACCTGAAGCGTCTATCCTTTCAGATCGGACTCACCTCAAACCTCCCGCCCAAACGCCTTCGCTCGGGGGGATCAAACCGTCAGAAACCGCCCCCCTTGATAGACGCAGCCCCTTCAACCAACCCCTCTCTCCCATAGTCGAGCCCCTGGACGCTGCCTAGCAACGCCCTCACCCATTCAAACGAGATGACATACACAAAACCCGCCCTCACGATCTTGGCCGCCCTCCTGCTCAACTGTCATTTCGCCTTGGCCGGCCAAGTGAACACCGCGCAGCAACTGCTCGCCCGGCCCGACTCCGTTAAGGAAATCATGCTCCGCGTCGCCGCCTTCCAGGAGCGAGACTTTGGCGACGAGCTTCGAACCGACTGGAAAGCCGGCACCTACTACAGCGGTCTCTACGCCGCGTATCAAGCAACTGGTGACGAAGACTTCCGCCGCCAAGCTCTCGCATGGTGCGAAAACGCAGATTGGAAGCTTTCGAAGAACCACTTTTTTGCAGACGATATCTGCGCCGCCCAGACCTTCCTCGACGTCTACCTTGACGAAAAGGATCCCGCGATGATCGCCGATACCGTCGCCGCCCTCGAGCCCTACTTCACCCAAAAGACGATCGTTGGCGAAAAGGTTCACCACGCCGTCCACCGCGACAAGTCTCTCCCCTTCACCGGCCGCAACGTCTGGTGGTGGTGCGACTCCCTCTACATGGCTCCGCCCGTCCTGACTCGCTTGTATTCAGCGACTGGAGACCAACGCTACCTCGACCTGCTGCACAGCTTCTACTGGGACACCGTCGACTACTTGTTCAGCGAGGAGAATGGACTCTTCTATCGCGACGAAACCTATTTCAATCAGGAAACGCCAAAAGGGAATCCGGTCTTCTGGTCTCGTGGAAACGGCTGGGTATACGCCGGGTTGATACGCCTGCTGGACCACCTCCCGCAAGACGATCCCGAGCGACAGGACTACATCGACCTTTTCGTCAAAATGACCCGCTCCCTCGTCGACCTCCAGCAAGAGGACGGCATGTGGCGGCCCAGCCTCAACGAACCGAGCTGGAAACCGATGAAAGAAAGCTCCGGCACGTCCTTCTACACCTACGGGCTCCTCGGAGGCATCAACCGCGGCTACCTCGACAAGCAGTCCTACTTGCCCGTCGCCCTCAAAGCCTGGGAAGGTCTCGTCGGCTGCATCAATACCGACGGCCGCCTCGGCTACGCCCAGCTCGTTGCCGGCGGCCCTGCCCACGTCCGCCCCTCCGACTCCATCGACTACGCCCACGGCGCCTTCCTCCTCGCCGCCAGCGAGCTCTACAAGATGGACTTGCACAACAAGGACTTCGCCGCGCTGCAAGACCCCTACGAAGTCAAGCTGCTCGCTCGCGACGGAGCTTGGACCTGGTTCAACGACGAACGCGTGCTCTACGATGGCGACGGCCTCTACATCGGATCCAACGATTCCGAGGGCACCAGCCGCGTCTACTACTACTCCACCGCGTATGCGCAAAGTCCTTACGCCTACCGCCAAGACCCGCTGAGTTCCTGGCAGAGCAAGGACGACCACAACAACCCCGCCATCCTTCAACTCGATTCGGGCAAACTTCTCGTCGCCTACTCCAAGCACCACCTCGAGCCCATCTGGTACACTCGCAAGGGAGACAAACGCGGCCCCGCCTCATTCCGCAGCGTGCGCTGGGGAGAGGAGGTCGCGATCGAGGCCCCCGCCAGAACCACCTACAACAACCTCGTCCAGCTCTCCGACGAAAACGGACGCGTCTTCAATTTCATGCGTTGTATCGGCTGGAACCCTACCCTGCTCATTTCCGACGACGAGGGCGATAGCTGGAACGATCCCATCGAGCTCGTACGCTCCGGCAACGACCGCACCCGCCCCTACGTCAAGTACGCCGACAACGGAAAGGACCGCATCGACCTCATCTTCACCGACGCCCACCCGCGCAAAGATGGCAAGAACAACGTCTACCACCTCTACTACCAAGCTGGCATCTTCCACAAGAGCGACGGCACTCCCGCCCGCACCCTGGAGGAAGTACAATTGCAACCACTCACCCCTAAGGACGCTACCCTCGTCTACTCTGGCGAAGAAGCAGGTCGCGGTTGGGTATGGGATCTTGAATACGACGTCCAAGGCCAACCGGTTGCCGCTTTTATCAACTCCGCAGACCACGAAGTCGGCAACGACCTACGCTACCGAATCGCTCGTTGGGACGAAGCCAGCAAAAGCTGGAGCCAAAGCCAAATCGCTTACGCGGGCACCCACCTCTACGACCGCGAGGAGCACTACGCCGGAGGCATTGCCATCGACCCGCAAAACACAAACCGCATCTACCTTTCCTGCGACGTGGATCCCGCAACCGGCACGCCAAACGAAACCGGACGCTACCAAATCTACACCGGCACCTACCAAAACGGAGCCTGGAGCTTCCAGCAGCTCACCCACGACGCCCAAGTCGATAACATCCGCCCCGTAGTCCCACGTGACCACGACTTCGGAAGAATCGCCACCTGGGTCCAAGGACGCTACACCACCTATACCGACTACGATACCTCCATCGTCGGCATCTTGGAACCCTCCGAGTAACGTGTCCAAATAGCCACAGCAGCTTCGATACTCCCGCATTCCAATGCCGACGCATCACCGCGGAAACTCGTGCCTGCGGCTCGGCATAGGTCCGCTTCTCCTGCAAGGGTGTTCGCCAACATGGGACTCTCCGCATAAGCTCGAGCCCCTCTATGGATAAAACCCGTCTTCCGTCATTACATCATGGATACACGAGGCGAAAGAAAATTCCCTCAGCAGGGATCGACTCGAACGGTATGTCGTAGGTGTTGATCGTTTCGGATCCAGGGATCGACTCCCACTCCGAATCCGATTGAAGGTCGGTTCGATGCTGCAAGCGCCATCCTCCCCCATTGCTCGGCCAGGCAAGCTGCAGCTCCTCTGCAGTGCTGAATACATCTAGAGTAGGAGGCGTCATTGCCGCCAGCGCCGCAATCTCGGCCGAGTTGAGCACGTTGCTGAAAACCCGCAAATCGTCGATCGTCATGCTTGGATTGGAATCACTGTCTTGCGATTTGCCGATGTAGCTCGCGATCGGCTTGCCGAGATCCGCTGGAGTCAGGTTGATCGGTCCGCTCTCGACCACCTCTCCATCGAGGTAGAGGCTACCCGAGGAACCTGAAAGCGTAACCGCGAGGTGATGCCATCCGTCCAAAGGCAATGCGGCGTCTGCCCCCAAAGACTGCTCGCCTTCGGACGAAGCGTCAGCGATCACGAAACGCAACACGCCACTTTCGCTACTGGCTGGCGTTAGATAAAGGGCGCTGCCTGAGCCAAAATCGAAGTCCCAAAGACTCGACCCCGCCGGAGTCTCGGTCGCATTGACCCAAGCCGAAATCGTAAGGGCATCTAGGCCGTCGACGAGGGTGGCCGGGAGCGTAGCGTAGCCATCGGAGGAACCGTCGAGCTGCAACGCGTTCCCAAATTTGCCGCTGACCCAACTTCCGCCAGAAGCTACCGTAGCGTCATACGTGCCTACGGAATCGATCGCATCCGTCCCATCCGTTTCGTCGAAACGCCAATGGGCTCGCAGCGAACTCGCCGTACCCGCGGTCTCGGAAGTTCCGCTTTCGCCGATGGAGTTGACCGCTGTAACGCGATAGAAATAGGTAGTCTCGTTCTTCGCGGATCGATCGACATAGCTGGCGCCGCCCACGTTGTCGCTCAGGACGGCATAGTCGCCATCGCGCTCCGTCGCGCGCTCGACTTGGTAACGAACCGCTGAGGGAGAAGGCAACCAAACAAGCTGGATCTCGCTATCGCCTCCAATCGCGGTCAAGCCAGCAGGATCGGCCGGAGCCGAATCGACTGGCCCGTCCCATTCGATGCAATCAAGGCTGTATCCAGCGCTCAAATACCCCTGTAGTCCGGATCCACTGATCGGATAGATGCGCAGAGTGTTCGTGCCTTCCACAAGCGCGCTGGCAGGTACGTCAAAGGTGTAGACTGTATTGTTTCCTCGATAGGAGCCCACCGTCAGGGAACGGGTGGAAGGCTGCACCGAAGCGAATTGAAATGAGGATCTCCAGGAATTCACTTCAATGTTCGGTCGTCCTCCCGCAAACGCGACCGTAAGCCCGACCCGAACGACGCTATCGACAAGCTGGTCAGCGTTCAGATCGAATTGGATCGTTTGATCCCCTCCCGCAATTTCTTTCCACTGATAGCAAGGGATGCCTGACTGCGGCGTCGACTCGCCCACAACATAAGGCCCCAGATTCCAATCCGACATGCGAACGTCTGACGGGTGCATTGTCGTGACCTTGTCCGCATTCAAAAATCCTGCGGGCGTACCGTCCCAGTCGCCGAGCTTCCAGATGAAGGTCGGCGACTCCTCCGCTGCGACAAGGTCGAGCGTGCTGGTGTTTCCCGCTGTGACGCTAACCGCTCCTTCCCCCACTTCCAGCTCCTGCTTGTAGAGCGTGGCCGTGTATTCGCCAGGAATCATCAAGGGACTTGTGTAGCTCCCGTCGGGATCGGGCTTCGCCCAGTACTGGGCGTGCTCGTTGGAAAAACCGACCACGACCTCAAATCCATCCGGCACGCCCGACACGGAGCCCTTCACCAATCCCCGTTCGGCATCGGACACCCACCCGAGCAAGTCCATCCCAGCCTCATCGATCCAGGAAAAATCATCGTCCACCGAAGGCTCCTCGCCGTCGGTAAAGGCCAAGACGTAGGGTCCGTTCAGAACGCTTGTTCGAAACGCCTCCGTCTGGACCTGACCATAGTTGATGATGTAAGTGATCTCCTGGTCGCTGCCGCACTGGTTTAAAAGACTGCGGTAGAACGGGCCTCCCGAGTCTCCTTCGTGGTTGCTCCGAACCATGAAGACACCGACATCGTCTCCAGTCGCGCCGATGTAGTCCCAATCGATCAGACGCATATTCGAGTAGTGCTTAGAGCGCGTCGTGCCGTCCTCCCTATCGAATATGTCTCCCGCCTCTATTTTTCGCTCCTCAAGGTTGCGAATGTCCGAAGGCTCAGGACCGTTGGGCAAAAGCCCCTCGGGGATACGAACGATGTAGCGGCAAAGGTTATGTATGTTCGGCTCCGCGGTGAAGTACGTCGCCATATAGATTTTTGGATACCCCTTTCGCGCGATATAGTAGTGGGTCAATTCTCCCGCCTCCACCGTAATCTTCACATAGTCCGTCCCATACTCTTGCGCGCTGACGGAAACAGCCGACACGTCCTTATAGAGATAGTCGAATCCCGAAGTGATCTGACTCCCACGGACCTGGTTCTGGTACTCAACGCCGTCGTATATCAAACTCATGATATCGCCCGCCGACTGGGTGTTGGAACCGTTATCCGTACGGCGAATCTTGAATACAAGCCCAGCATCGGTATCGATCGTATATCCGTTGGAATCCGCCGAGAGACCGAACTCAGCGAGCGCAAGGGCTGGGAACGCGATACACGCGAGCGAGACAAACAGCAAAAGGGGAATGGGGGTACGTTTCATATGTCGGCCTACCAGACAAGAGACGGGGACGGGCATGATCACCCCCAACGTTCTCAGACAGACAGATTTGCATTTCGCCCTCCCCGCAAAGATAGTCTCACAACCAGAAGAGACATGTCATCTGCTCGGCGTAGCCCCTGCCGAGAAGAACGCACAGATTCTTGGCTCCGCAATTGGAATGCCCGTGGCCGCGCCGCGACCACCTGTGCCCAGTCTGGGCTATCGCTGCAAATCGGACTCTGTTCATCGTATGAAAGCCTTTGACGGGGTGTCGCTTACGTCCTCGAGGCAAACTCTCTCGATGAATATGTGGCGTGTCCCAAAGTGGATGCTCTATTCGCATAGAAACGGCCCCAGATCGCTCGCAAAAGCTGGTGCGGCACGAAAAAGCCCTCAATTTCTTACTGTCAGATTTACGTTCTATTGGAATGAACCCTCAGCGCATTACCAACCGAAACACTAATCTCTCCCCTTACATCATCTCCCCCAGAGTACACAGTATACGCCGCTAACGTTTAGCTGGCACTTCCATTCGACCTCCTTGCCTTATTGCGTTCAGGCACAGTGGCAACCCTTATTTAGTGCCTAATTATCCCTCATTTATCGTTATCTCTTTCTTCAAACCTACTACCCAAAGTAAACATCCTCGGCGATCGTTCCGGGGCATTTGAAAGAAATGCTACCTTTTCCAACGCTATCAACGACTTGATCCTGCTTCGCAAAGAAGCGAAGCAAGTTTCGAGATATCGACCCCAATCCAAATGAAAAATACAAAAACGAACCCCCAAACCCGGTTGCGCATGGCGTTGGCACTCTCGCTGATCCTGCCAATCGGTGCCGTCAGTTTCGCTCAGACGAGCGAGAATAGCGGCGACAAAGAAGTGGACTACAGTGCCACTGAAAAGGCTCAAAAGCCTAAGAAAAAAGACAGCCTCGTCGCCACTTCAAGTGAAGACGAAGCTATATTCGAACTATCCCCGTTCGAAATAAAAGCATCGGACCAGGATATCGGATATCGCCAGCAGAACACCCTAGCGGGCTCCCGACTCAATACCAACATTGCGGACCTCGGAGCTTCGCTAACGATTGTCACCAAGGAACAGCTTGAAGACACCGCTTCGCTCGATCTCAACGACATCTTGCGGTTCGAGGCCAGCACCGAGGGCTCGTCGACCTATACAGAGGGTGGAATAACCCTGCGTTCCGACGGTGTCATCGATACGAATGCTGGCTACACTGCCGGTGGCACGGGCGTATCCCAAACAAACGCTACCGCCAACACGGTTCGCGGACTTGGAAGCCCGGGCGCGTCCATCAACTTCTACCGCGCTATTCGTCAAATCCCGCTCGACGCATACAACGTACAGTCCGTTTCGATCAGTCGCGGTCCGAATTCGATGCTCTTCGGCGTCGGCACTCCGTCGGGCTACGTAAACCAGCGACGAACAGCGGCGGTCCTCAACAAGGATGGCTATTCCGTCAACGTTCGAGTCGATGACCGTGAATCCAAGCGTGGCAGCGTTTCGTTCAACAAAGGGCTGATCGAAGACAAATTGGCTTTTGCTGGAGCCCTGCTCTCGGACCATAAGGAATTCGATCGCAAGCCGTCGTACGACGACACAGAGAGACTCTTCGGAACGCTTACCTACAAGCCATTCGAAGGCACTAAGCTGTCAGCAAGCTACGAGAGCTTCGAAAACAAGAACAACCGTCCCAACAGTATCACTCCGATCGACCACGTTAGCGAATGGTTTGACGCAGGGAAACCGGTATACAATCCCAGCACCCAGATGGTGACTTACCTCTCCACCGGAGAAGAAGTAGGGCCGTTCCTGGCAGACATCGACTCGCCCCGGATCGGTGAGGTTCGTGACTATATCGAGAGTCGCCCAAACTACAATGAAAGCCTCTGGAATGCCGATAAAACAACATACAACGGCGTTCCTATCGTCAATGCCGACAATGCATACACAGCGCTGTCCCATACAGGTTCGGCCCTCTACGTCCCAGGCTTGGTTGCCGCGGATCGCCGGGCCACGATGCAGGTTGCAAATGGCCAGGTCGTTAACTTTTTCGAGGCCAAGCCAGCCCAGTACCGAACAGGATACGGATTTACCGACGAAAACGGCGTCTACCACCCTGAGCAGAACGCGCTTGGCACCCCAGAAGCGGTCGTTCTAAACGATTCGACGAGCAACCAGTTCTGGACAAGTTCTAACTCATATTCTCAGTTGAATTCAACTACGCTGGCCCAGCCTGTCTATGCAGGCGTGACTGACCAGTCGATATACGACTGGACCAAGACGAACATCCTTGGGATGAACTACGGCGAGAATAGCGGTAACACCTACAATCTCGATTTTGAGCAGAAACTAAGCGACGACCTATATTTCTCGGCAGGCTGGTTCAGGCAAGATTTCGAATCGCTGTCGAGCTACACTGTGTCCCAGATTAACGCAACCGCTCTTCGCGTCGACACGAATGTAACTCTTCCGAATGGCGAGCCCAATCCTTTCCTCGGACAAGTTTACGTAGAGGACAACAGCGCTGATCACTTTCTTAGTACAATCGAGAATGATCAGTACCGTGCCATGTTGGCCTACGCACCGGACTTCACACACAACGATGGTTGGACGAGATGGCTCGGTCGCCACCAATTACTTGCCTTTGCTTCGCGCGAAGAGGAATCAAACTCGCTAACCCGACAGAGACTTATGTTCACGAGTGGCGAGGAAGAAGAAGCCGGAATGATCCGATACCTCTCGAATCCCAACGCGAAGGCGGATGGAACGACAACGGGCTACAACTATGAAGGTTCCACCTATCGCCGCGCGTACTATCTCTCCAACCCGGGAGACACTCACGGAAAAATCAACGCCACTAACCCTGGAGTCTCGGGCAACGAATACACGGGTCCGCTGAATGTCTACAACTACGAGGACCAGCAATGGCAGGACGTTGCGATGACGTCCCAGTTCAATGACTTCAGCGCAACGACCAAAGCCTCTCAAGTGGTCATCAATTCATATAATCTCGGCGGCACCAGCCATTTGTGGAATGACCGCATCGTTGCCACCTATGGCATTCGATCCGACGAAGTCTCGACTCGGGCTACCGCCGGAACCTCTGAGATCGTAGCTATGGACAGAGCTGGCAACATTCAGTACGACGAGAATGGAGAAAAGATCATACTGGAGGACAAACTGCAGAGCAATGAAATCTGGGTTGATGGCCGGTTGGACACAGATCGAATACTAGAGCGCTTCCATCCATGGAAAACCCTCAAGGACGAAACGGTAACAAGCGGATTGGTATTCAAGCCATTCAGCAAATGGGACGCTATCGATTCCCGAGCGAAGTCTGGAAATCTGTTCGCAGAGTTTGTTTCCACCCTAGGATTTACCTACAACAAGTCTTCGACCTTCAATCCGCCAACAACATCAGGTATCGACCTCTTCGGTACCCCTCTCCCCAAGCCGACAGGCGACGGTGAAGATATCGGAATTCAGTTCTCCCTTTTCGAAGGAAAGCTGTTTGCTCGCGTTAGCCAATACACGTCCACCAACGATAACGAGCGCGGCGGGCTTGGAAGCACGATCATCTCTCGATTCAGAGACTACGTCGACAAGAAAGCCTTCAAGGGCTGGTGTTGGAATATCGCGATGATCAACAGAGGCTATGATCCTGTTAACGACTGGAAGCACTTCAACAACAGCGGATGGTCCCAGGAGGATCTAGACGCGCTCGACGACGAAATCGAAGAGCTTTATGGGCTGCCTTTGAATTACTACGATTCCCTAAACGGAGACATAGGAGGGACCCAGTCCACCAAAGCGGAGGGAACCGAGCTGCAGATCGACTACAACCCGACTCGCAATTGGACGATCAAGCTCACTGCCTCAAAGCAAGAGACAAGACATTATGACGTGCTAAAGGAGTGGGATGCGTGGTTTAACTACCGAGCTGAGTTCATGCAAAAGAGCGCTGCCGACGTCCTGAAACCTGAGTATCAGGAGTACGCAACGACCTTTAAGTTCGCTGGAATCTGGGATCGTGACCTATCGACCTTCTGGGATGGGTTTGGATATTCCAATATCGTGAAAGAGGACCATCCTTGGGGATGGACCAGCGGTAAGAACCTCTACGATCTCCTCGTCGGCAGCAACGTCCAGCTCGCCCAAGATCTCAATGGTCAAGTCGTCACAAACCAAAGCAAATATCAGGCGTCTCTCCTGACGAACTACAAGTTCAGCGAAGGCAGGCTCAAGGGATTCTCCCTAGGAGGCAGCGCCCGCTGGCTGGACGAGAAGTCAATCGGCTACCTCGGAATGGCGAGTGGCGTCAACGGCACTAAGCTCGATATCTCCGATATTTCGAAGCCGCTCTATACTCCGGCTCAGACGTACGTCGGCCTATGGTTCGCCTACTCTCGTCCGATCATGGACGATCGGGTCGACATGAAGATTCAGCTCAACATCGACAATGCCTTCGAGAGCGGCGGATTGCAGATGGTCAAAGCCGATTTCGAAGGTAATCCAACCGCCTATCGTATCGTCGACCCTCGCAAGTTCATCCTGCAAGCGACCTTCAAGATGTAGTAGTCGAGAAGATGCAAAATACATTAAGGGGTGCCTTTCAAAAGGCACCCCTTTTACGTTTTTAGCGAAGGGCGAACGACTCCCGCCCCGTAGGAGCTCGTCGAAAATCGCCCCCACCCGGAATCCGTCATCGTATCCAATAATCAACTTCAGCCGATCCAGATCAAGACCGTTCCCCACCTTGCAGTCTTTCGACCGCCACGATAGGGCAACTCCCTTTCATTCCGTTTTATTTGATCCGTTTGGCCTGATGAATCTAGAAATGTCGACCTTTTCGCCATCGAAAAGCGCCGTCACGTAGATCCATCCTTTCCGGGTCCTATAAATCTCATGAATCGTAACTTCAGTACCTGCGGGAATCTCAGCCTTCGGCTTTTCGTGGTATCCATCGTAATCAATTCCATCTCTCAATTGGTTCAGCCCTTTCGAGGACGGCTTGATTGAATCAATGTAGCCTCGGTTTATGAAAAGCACGCTATCAGTCGGAATTGTGAACCTGTCACCAACTTCAATCTCTGCTCCGCTGAACGTCAGGCTGGACAATCTTGTGGCACAGCCCGCGATCGCAAGGGCCACTAGTACCATCGAAAGCGCTGTAAAAACGTTTTTCATTTATTCGCTGACCTGAAGATCATCTCGGAGAGATCGTCAAAGAGTTAAGGCACTACTGCTTTCTTCTTTCAAGCTCTTGTCGCATCCACTCAATATCCTTTCGCATAACAAGGAGGACAGTAGCTCGTGCAAGGCAGGGTCAGGCCTTGTTCGGCGAAAAGCTCAATGGTAGAATCGGAAGCCATTTGCCGGCATTGTATGTGCCGCCTTGCTGGCAGAATCTTTAGTAGGAAATTCTATCGTATGTTCTTTTGGTTATTTCGAATAGTTTAATTCCGAATCTTACGATTGGTTTGGACCTTGGTGAATGTGAAATTTTGCAGTATCCGGAAGAAAACGGATCGTATAGTCCCGTCGTTCCGTAACTCTCTTCAATAATTACCTTAACTGCATCCGACACAAATGCGATCGGATTGCCCTGCAGTGTCGTAACAGATATACGAGAGCCTCTTTTTTTAACCACAGATTACGGATTTGCACGGATGGATATAGAAGTTGGATTCATTCTGTGGCTCAACCTGATTGTTCATTTTCTTCACATATCGCTAAGGTGTCACGATGGAGGCGGCGGAGCTGCCGGAATTGTGACCACCGTTTTGCTGACCCATTAGTATCTTTGGAATGTCGGTGTAGTCTGGGTCCTCTTTTCTCCACTCGATGTCCTCCGTCGAAATCATAGCCTTAAATGCTTCTAAAATCGCCTGATCTCCAGTGTTCGAGAAGTTTCCTAACCATTCGTGAGCTTCGCGTGTGGATCGTCCCAAATAAGGCTTATCGAAATCTACCAACCAACTGATGTATTTCTTAATCTCTTCCATCGTTTCAATGCCGAGGTAGAAAAGTGAACGAATGGGTTCAGTCATTAGGCTTGTGGCTAAATGTGGCCTAAAAGAACAAATCGTACCAGCGACCAGGAAAAGTCCCTGTGCGACGGAGTCACAGTTACTCTGCATGCCTTTCGAGAATGCGTCGAATTGGGAAATGATATCTTCGTCTACTACGGGTTCGTTTCTTTTTAACTTCTGTAACGTATCCAGTAAAACGGTACCATGCTGCGGCCCATAACGCTTCCCTAAATCTGCTAGCGACTTCTGGAGTTCCGAACGTTTGGCAAATAAGTTCATTTCTTGGTCAACGCCGAAGTGATACACGGAGGTTAGCGCGGAGCGCTAACCGGAGTTGTATCCACTGACTTGTTCTGATTCGTTAATTTTTGAGATGCAAAGAGTGTAAGCCAACAGGCTAAAACGGTGCTCGAAGCAATCTTATATCCCCATCTTTTCCATGCTTCTTGGGGTGTTTCATAGTTGAAGCTATCGATAAAAGGCTCACCGATTGTTTTCGACTCTATTCCTCTCTTTTTAACCTCTCGAATGAATACTGAAGTAGAGGCGTCCAATTCTTTCTCGATATGGTTTGGAACCTCACTGTAAGGCTCAGTCAAAAACTGCTCTCTGATTCCTAGGAATAGACGCGCATCTCTCCCATGAGGCTCTGTGCATTTGAAGACTATCACTGGCAAAAAGTGTCCATCGTTTCTAACGTATCCTCCTACTGGATAGCCCAGCTCTTTCAGAAGTTCGACTTTGAATGCTCTTGATCCGGTGATTTCCTCCCAGAAAAAATCTTGAGGCTGATCATACCCCACGTAGTGTTCGATTCCTAGTTCTGCGTTTGGTACGTCGATCTCCTGCCAAATAAAGGAAGTGTAGATCCCCTCTCTCAAGGTGGCTTGGCTCGACCAGAAAAATACACCAGTGCCGATCGCTAAGCCAATGAGCGTTGATATCAGGAATTTCATTTTTTTCAGAACGCTGAGGCCACACGCGAGGTCATCGCGGAGCGATGGCCGAAGTTGTATGGGCCGACTTGTTCACTGATTTTTAATTTCTTCGTATTTTGATTCTATCTCAGGATTCTCCGAGAGAAAGATACTCACTTCTTCTCGTGCTTGGACGAAACGATCCCTCAAGGTCGATTCGAGATCTGAGTCGTCATCGAGAGAATACTTTAGCTCCATGATCTTTATAGCTATCGCCTCTTTCTTTTCTTCATCCGTAAGATTTTTATCATACATCGTTTCGTATGCTTTGAACGCTCCGTATCTCGCGGCAAACGTAGGGTATGATGAATCACTCGTGGCAGAACTGAAGATGCTCTCGATTTTCTTTTGCTCCTGCTCGCCAAGGCTTGCCATAGCTCTGAGGTACGTCTCCATTTCGTCTAGAGGGCAATCCGCGTGCTTTTCTCTAAAATCTTTCTGGAGGTAGAATGCGGTGACGCTAGCGACTGCAATGCCAACGACAAGACCGAGAAGTAGATTTGGCGTGTTTGGTTTCAATTTTCTATAGTGAACGCAGAGGTCTCAGGCGAGCGCTTGCGCGAGTTGTGAGCACCGACTTGATGGGGTTAAGTAAATCAAGGTTAGAGTTGGGTTGGACTTGGAAATTAGGGCTCTTCTTGTTTTTGAACTAGAGTATGGGTTCTTTGTTCTGAATCGATCTTAATTAAGCTGCAGGATCAACTATCTTTAAGGGGAATGTCGAGTTGGTTGGCCTTGTCAAAAGTCGACTCATTCGTCCGCTGCAGGATTTTCATATCTCATTCATGGATTTAGAAAATGGATACGTCGCCAAGTTGTTGGTTCTTAAAGTTCCTTATCTCCCCATCGCCAAGCTCAGACGACGAGCGCTTGCGCTCGTTGTCTGCGGCGCTTTGTTGGACTTAGTTCCATTTTTGATATCGAATCATTTCGACGATTAGGAAGAAGGCTTGATCACGATTCTCTTGAATCATTTTGATATGATTTCTTCTGCTCTTTTTTCTTTCATATTCATCTTCAGCTGGGTTGTGGTAGCCTCCAAACGAAACTCTGAAATGCCCAACGTGATAAATCAGTTTTTTCAATTCTTTAGCGTAAAACTCTCCCATCTCAAATTGTTTGAGGAATTCAATTCCCTCTGAAACTTTGTCTCCGTACGATTCAGAATCATCGGATTCGTCCACTTCGAACATGAATCGAAACCTTCTAAAGATTGGTTCAAATTTGGGTTTTAAAATATATGGGTCTTTATATTTTCTAAAGAGCTTCAACTTTTCTACATGAATCGGAACGGTTGGATTATGAATGTCGTTTAGGTGACAGTTTGGGCAAAGTGGTAATAGATTTTCTTTGTCGTGATTCGAAGGAGTCTCGTCAATGTGGTGTAATTGCGGATGGTCGCCTCCACACACCGCACAGTGATGGGAGTATTCAGAAAGTACTGCTTCCCTCGTTTTTTGTGGGATAGATGTTCGTTTCTTTGTCATCTTTTTTTTGTCCAACGCTGAGTGCATACGCGGAGGTCAGTCGCGGAGCGACTGGCCGGAGTTGTATGGCACGACTTGTTCGACATCGACACCTCTTTTCAGTTTGATCAGTTTTCTCATGGTTTCCTGAAGGCCACTGAGATTTCCGTCTGTATTCTTGAATACATAATCGATACCATCTTTCGCTATTGGCAAAGGAGTGTCATCAATGTCGAAATCTGGTGTCTCTCGATCTTCTCTAAGCTCTTCAAATGAGTACTCATAAAGGACGTACGTCTCTTTGTTGCCGAAGATCACAGAAACTATAAAAAATCTTTTTTGTTCTAGTCCGTAACTTTCTCCATTTAGTTCGAAGGCTGGAAACGAGTATACGCTCGACTTATTCACACTTACTGGATAAAGCAGGAAATCTTCCTGAGAGATCGTATCGAATACTCCCGCAATTGAGCCTCGAACAGATTCGGCGTCATCTGATCTTGGGGCATGCATTAAAGCTGCACCGTGAAACTCATCTTCGCTAAGCCAAGTTTCGTAAACTGGGACACCTTCTTCTTGAGAATACGAAAAACTGAAAGTCGCGAGCAGGAGGATGATTTGGAAAATATTTTTCATTTAAATTCGTCGAACGTCAAAGCCACACGATGTCGGCTTCGGTTGAGGTTCCAAGTCTGTTGAGGTTGATTTCCATCGTTTCGTGGTGAAAGGGGCGAGCGTTTGCCGACATTGTGTGAGCTGCCTGGTTCTGACTTATTTCGTTTGTCTTAGCAGGTTGGATAAGTCTTCGAAATCTAACGAATTTGTGACCGACTCATCATTTCCGTTATTTTGGTCGATGTAGCTCTTCACGAGTTTTCGTAGTTCTTCAATTTCTATTCTTTTTTCGTCAGTGATCCATGCATCTTCGAAGACTCGAGTATCGCTCGATTCCGATGCTGGAACTAGTACTCTCAGCTCTGAATCGATCATTCTTTCTTTATCTTCTCTCCAGCAGTACAGGTCTGGATCTTGTGACCAAGCTTCCTTGCATTCGAGCAGTGAAATCGATCCATCACTGTGGATGAGCATGTATGGATCTTTAGTATTCATCTTTTCAGAACAGTAGTATTCTATGTAGTTTTGGTACACATATCACTTCTGATGATATTGGGCTCTTGTGGTCATGTCGCTACACTCGGTAGCGGTTTTCAATAGTTAAGTGGGTAGAATATCCGGCTATGGGCGTGGATAGGTGCGCTTTTGGGGTCATATGCACTTTTGCGGGGTTTGGACATCTTGCGATTTTACAAGTCGGAGACGACTAGCGAGACAGTTATCTCGATACAAGTTGTTTTTAAGTAAAACTACGGTGCTTCAGATTTGACTGACACCTAACCGCGCAAGACTCCGCACGGGTACGAAGCTTCTTGCGATCGAAATCTACTTCAGCTCGGAGCCTAAGAACGCTTTGGCGCGCTCGGTCTGAGGACTCGCAAGGAACTCCCGAGCCGCCCCCTCCTCTACTATCTTGCCGTCGGCCATGAAGACCACGCGGTCGGCGACCTCGCGAGCGAATCCCATCTCGTGCGTTACCACCACCATAGTCATGCCTTCGCGGGCCAATTGCTTCATCACGGCCAGCACTTCGCCGACCACTTCCGGGTCGAGGGCCGAGGTCGGCTCGTCAAACAGCATCACCTTTGGCTGCATGGCCAAGGCTCGGGCAATGGCAACTCGCTGCTTCTGCCCGCCGGACAAGTTACCGGGAAAGGCGTCCGCCTTGTCCGCCAAGCCTACTTGCCGCAAGAGCTTGATCGCGAGTTCCCGCAGAGGTCCGGCTTCGAGCTTTCGCACCTTCGCCGGAGCCAGCATGACGTTCTGCAGAACGGTCAGATGCGGGAACAAGTTAAAGTGCTGGAACACCATGCCCACCTCGCTACGCAATTCCCTCACCTCCCTGGGCAAGGTCTGGTAGGACTTCCCTTCCAATCGTATTTCGCCTGCGGTCGGCGTCTCCAGAAGGTTAATACAACGCAGCAACGTGCTCTTTCCGGAACCGGACGGACCGATTAGGCAAACCACCTCGCCGGAGCTTACCCTAAAGTCGATCCCATCCAGCACCTTCAGGCTGTCGAATTGCTTCTCCAATCCTCGTATCT
>JBNKSG010000045.1:0-21168 GCA_050297195.1 Opitutaceae bacterium
GCGCGACCTCAAGCGAAAGCTCAAGCAGCTCTTCGAAAACCAATTCTCCATCACCCACAGCACCCTCGAGTTCGAGCGAGCCTCCGAAGCCTTCCGCAGCAAAAACGCCAAACTCGTCGCCGCCCACTAGCGGGCCCCAATCCCAGAAGGAACCAGAACCAAGCTGCGGCGGTCACAAAAAGGCGAGCTGCAACTATCGCCTTGATTTCCCGAGGCAGCAGGAGCATAAGCCTCACCCTGTTCTTTGACTTCACAGTCAACCGCCGCTCACGCGGCACCAACCACAAATCGATTTTCCGAAGAACGGAGTCATTCGCTCCTCACTCTTCACCATTCACAATTTGCAGGCTTCGCCTGCCATGGGGGTGTTCCGGATTCGACCTCAAGTTGGAGCATCTGGCTGCATGTAGAGGATGATAGTTGGCCTCTTAAATCGTCTATCAAAAACACAAATGGCACACACGAAGAAATGCCTCTAGCTGCTTAATATAGCGCTACGTTCCCCCGCCGATACTCGCTAGGCGGTGTGGAGCGACGACTAGCGAGCATAGCCGAGAACGGGCGCCTCTTGCGCCTCGGCCGTACTTCATCGAGAGGCTGGCCTCAAAAGTAGCGCGGTTTCGTCGCGACCGAGAGGCGAGATCAAAAACGAAAACAAACATGTAGACGCCTTATGTGAAGGCTCGAGGGACGCGGGTTCGACTCCCGCCACCTCCACCATTTGACCACCCGAGACAAGGCTAGACAGAAGACGTCTAACCGACTCGTAATCAAGGTCTTTCGAAGTCGATTCTCGCCTGTCCGTTGAGACAGGCTGAGACTCGATTTGCCCCTCAGGGACTGTTTCGAGTGTACCAATCTGTGTACCTCTAGACTTTTCCAGCGATGGGAGGGACTCAACCGCCTTACGAAGCGGCAAGTGCTTTTCGTCCGTGTAAAGCTTCGTCGTCATATCGATCGTCGAATGTCTCATCAGACGCATCGCGATCGCTGGCGGTACATCATTCACCGCCATGAAGGTTGCCCACGAATACCTCAACGAGTGGAAGTCAGCGTAACAGCCATCCTTATCCCGATACGGAATACCTACCTCCTCTAAGTCCTTCTCGAGCGTTCTTGCCCGCGGAACTCCAGCCACGAACACTTTATCCCCGCTCACGGCGTCCGCAGGTTTATGAGCCTTCAATGCCTGGAACAGTTCAGGAACTAGAGGCAGGGCCTCTCTTCTTTTGTTCTTCGAACTTCCTTCGACAACTGTGACCGTGCCAACCGATCCTGAAAGATCGACATCCCTCCACAACAAATCGTTAAGCTCACCCCACCTTAAACCAGTGCGAGAGGCCATAAAATAGACTATCCGGCGATAAGCTGGAACCGAGTCGAGAAGCTTGATCAATTCATCTTCCGTGAGAGCACGACGCTGACGCTTAGAATCTGCACGTACGTCGATTTTGGATACGTCCTTCAGCGGATTGGAATCTATGCGACCCAACTTCCGGCACCACTCAAAGAAGGTAATAGCTTCAGCACGGAAATGATTGAGCGTAGCCGCTCCGACCTTGCTGGAGTTTCTCCAGGTCACGAAACCATCGGCGCTGACATCTGCAAAACGCTTCCATGCGTTTTCCGAGAAGAGCTGATTCAATCTCTTTTTGACCTGCTTGTTATCCTTCCCATTTCGCTTGAGCCCCTTTCCCCTCCTTTCCCGATCCCCGATGTAATCGGCGACATGCTCTGAGAGGGTCTTCTTTGCAGCATCCCTCAAACGCTTAGGGGGCAGCATTCCTGCAAGTTCCCGTTCCTTCTCCTTTCGAAACTCTGCAGCGAGACTGTTCGCAACCTGCCGATCCGTAACCCCCAAAGAGACCGACTTGCTGGTCGGCATTCCTTCAAACTGATAGCGAAGGTACCACACCCCCGCTTTCTTCCGCTTTGAATCCGAACGAGAGGACCTCTTGTACAGTGAAAACTTCATGAGACGCCCTCCCCAGCTAGCTTCAAAACATCCGAGAGGCGGAAACGAACAGCCCCAAGAATCTTGATTTTTGCGAGTTTCCCGCGGCAAACGATACGATCCACCGACCGCGTTGAAACCCCGAGGATTTTGGAAGCTTGCCGCTTATTGACTAGCTCCGGTTGTGTTCGATTGACTCCGAGGGAGTCGGATTCCTTACTCATTTTCATAGACCTTTCTAGGTTTGTTGAGAGCCCCCTTGATCGCCTGCCAGCTGAGAGGGGGTTCTTCTATTTCTGTTCACGGTTTACTTCTTCAATCTCAGGAATTTTCAGCTTCCTGAAGATGTTAAATTGCTTCGGATCGATTTTGGCATCCGGTGCAGAACTCACGATCTTCGCGAAATGGTTTCCTAAACGGAGAAAGGCCGCCCCAGAAAAGCCCTCTTCCGCCAGAGGCTCCATGATGTAAGCAATCAACCCAGACCTAGACCGGAAACCTAGGTTTTTGGCCACCTTATCGATCTTCTCAGACTCCTTCTGCGTGAGACAAACACCGACGACCACATCTCGGGGTTCTCGATTTTCAGCTTCAGCCGTCTTAGGTCCACGTTTGCCCATAGACGACAAAAAACGCCTTAAAGTGTTTTCGTCAAGAAACTCTTTAAAGTATTTTCCATTCTAGGAAAAATCCAGAAATTCAGTCGTCAAACAACCCAGCAAACACGGCTCTAGCATCAAATTCGGGCTGAACTGTTCTAGTCCAAAAAACTCCGTAAACCAACATTCCAGGGCAATTTTCAATCAGAATATTGCTCAAGGCTCTGAAATGCGAACCAGACGTAATCACGTCATCAACTATAACAATCTGAGTTGGCACTTGTCCCGATTCAAAACCATCAAAAGCGATTGATTCTTCAACGGATTTAGGAGATCGCCTCCCACCCTGATGAGAAGCTTGGCAATCACTTCGCAGCCTGAAAGGTTCATGGAATTTGAACCTTTTCTCCTGATGATAGCAAACCATCCGCGATTTCAACATGTCCCATCTCGGATCATAATCATTACTCCGTTTAGTTTTCGAACTTGGTATGAACATCAAGTTCGCTCCATCAATCAGCAAAGAAGAAAGCTCAAGTGCAAACCTGTTAACAGCCACAATCTTGTGGTCCCACCTCTTAGTGCCTTTGGCACTAGCAGGAATCTTCAGATTTGATATAAGTTGATTACCCTGCGAAGCATCATACCGACCCTTCGATACATATTCCCTTGAATAATAACAAACATCTTCGGCACGCAATTGGCTCGGAGGATTGTCAAGGGTGCCAACGTCTATCTTCTTCCAGAGTTTCTCCCGTGTCATGTTTTACCTCACCAAGATGATCCAAAATTTCGGACATAGACGAAACTCGCACAGCGCCCAACTTCTCAAAACGTTCTGGCCAATCAATGTGCGGATTGTCGAAGTTGAAGTCTAATATGAACAACTTCCGCCCCTGATCCAAACACGCTTTCGCCTGCGTGAGTGTACCACTCGACGTGCCTGCCTCTACGATAATGGTAGCCTCACTAATTGCCGACATCACTTCATTTCGTGCCGGAAACAAACGTCTCTTCACCTGAAAATGAGCATTCTTATAATAGAGAAACGGCACATGACTAATCAACAGAGAATGCTTTGAGATGTAGTCTTGAAGATCTCTATTCTTCTTGGGGTAATATTCATCAATAGGTGTTCCAATTACCGCAATAACATCTCCACTTTGAGCAAGAGATGACGTTAAAGCAGCCGTATCGATTCCTTCAGCCAATCCAGAAACTACAGTATATCCATTTTCGGCTAAACTATAACCTATCCTGCTAGCTTCCTCCAACCCTCTCTTCGAAGCTTTACGCGAACCGACGACAGAAACGCATCTAGAATCCAAAAGCTGCAACGCTCCTTTGTAATAAAACAAAGCCATTGGGTACTTGATCCACTCCGCCAACTTGGGGTACTGATAATCGGCTACGGTAGCAATTGAGAATCCCGTTTTCGAGCTCAAGAACTCGACGACATCAGAATACATCTTCTGATCAAGATTTAGCTCAGAGGCTAACTCAGAAGGCAACATTTGAGAATCAAGAATTGATCGGGAGACCTTCCGAGGATCCTTCATGTGGGAAGAAACCAACGCTTCAAAAGCCTCCATTTCTCTACGCGGGGAATACGTGCGGTTGAGGTTTAAAATGTTCTCTGTCATGAGGAGTCTTAACGGATAAATTTCCTATTTGTGTTAGGATTTCGGTAATTTTCCAAGAATACCCAGCCAAAAGCAACACATGAATGTAAGTCCTTGTTTAGCCATTGCCATCCAAAGACTTACATCAATTTGAGATTAAGTTCCTGGGGGAATTACCCAATCCATCACTGTGCCTCCACCCTCAAAATACCAAGGGCTAACCACTAGGTTCTGATTCCGACTACGGATAACAAGGAATTCATTCACGACGAATTTCTTTTCAGAATGTAGATCAAAAAGTTCTTCATCCATTCTCGGGCAACCATCAAATGGATACAAAGCCTTCAGCACCTCCAACTTCTTCTCCTCTGGGATCTCATAGACTTCGATCCCAGCTGTACCGCTTGCCTTCAAGGGAAAAGGAAGCTTCGCCTCCGACCATTTCATTTCGTTCTTCATAGTTTTTCTCTTTTCTGATTCTCATTTCGTTCAACCGAGCAAACACGAATTGCCGCATCCGCTCTTCAGAAATATCTGGGATCTTCATTTTCGATTGACCCAGTTCATGCTCCAACTCCATCGGAATCCTCATGGTCCTCGTTCCGTCACCGTCAGTGTAGGGCAGGTAACTAATTACATCCTTGATCCGATAGGCCCAACGCGGTCCCCAGTGCTTCGAAAGCTCGGAATAATCCTTCAACCCAAAGTGCGTAGCCACTTCTCCAATACAGGCACGCCAGCGGCGTCCACCAGGTGACACCCAAGACAGCCGCGAAGAAGCCGCTCTAACCGCTTTGCCGCCCTTACCCACAAGCCTTCGACGTTCAATGTGCGTCCCCTTCTCTTTGGCGTTGATCCGATTGGTGACGAACCCCTTGTCTAGGTACTTTGCAAGGTACTTGCCGCATCCTTCAGCGTTACTCTTGAGCGGTTCCATCTGGCATCGGCCAATCATCTTCGATCGCTCAGAAATCTTAACGATCCCCTGCCAATAGACTCGAATCGGGTGATCTTTGGCACAGCACTTCGCAAGGTGCGAATATGACTTTCCCTTGTTCTTCCGGTACAATTGCTTTGAAGCCGACCAGTGGTCCCAATCGAAGCCTGTCCTGATGTCGTCTCGACATTCAACCAACATGTGCAGATGCCAAGAACCGTCCTTGTGCTGTTCGGCGACGCGATACCATTTGCCGAAGAGCCCACAAAACGCATCAGAGGAAACGAATGAATGAAAGAGCCTGGTCGCTTGCTTGTAGCGGAACACCTTATCCTTGAAGGTAACTGTCATGAACCCTATCCGGTCGACGCCACAATCCTCAACATGAGCTTCAAGATTCAGACGAAGAGCGAAGATCGCCTTCTTGTGGTAGGGGCTGAGTTCTAGGCTATTTTGCCGGATAAATTGATCCAATCCGGCATGTGATCCGAGGCCCTCATACCACCCGTCTTTTTTTGTTTTCACTGCAATTATCACTATTTAGACGAGGAAGGCGGGAGCCGCCGTCGCGAGCGGCCTGAAGGCCGCTTCGCGATGGCGTTCCCCGCCGTTCGCTGGCGCTCATAGGGACACCCCCAGACCAAGCGAAAGATCCACGAAACAAGTTTTGCCCGCTTCGGGACTCCTCCATTGCTGGGCGCTAATTGGCCTTTGCTCGAAAAAGGAAATGTGATTGGGGCAGAGAGACCCCGACCGATGCGGAAAGACGCTCAAGCGTCTCTGAGGCAGCCCAGCTGCCCAGTCATTTCCTTCTTCGACCGGCCTATTATGCTGCTGCCCAGCAATGGAGCTTCCCTTCGCGGACCGCAGCGAGCTGCTCAAAACTTCTTCCGAGCATCTTTCTGACGATGCCCCTACCATCCGGCCTCACCTCCCTGAGCTTCAACGATGAGGTGAATCGCGACCTTTACGCTGGTCGGAAGCTTCGGCCACAAGCGGACCAAATCCAGAAGGGATTTCTCGTCCGCTGGGTTAAGTTGTGCGCCAATTTGTGCGCCGCCCCCTTCTGCTACAAACTTAAGCAGATGCTTATTAAGGACTTCGGTTGATGGGGCGTCGGCTTCGACTCCCGCCACCTCCACCAAAAAAGCCCCGCTTGCGGGGCCTTTTTGCTTCCGGCTCTGGTCGTCGACCCTTCGGGTCGATGTTTCGCTTCGCTCAAGTGTCGTCGCAAACTCCTCGGTACCCGCCACCTCCACCATTTGTATTCATCTAAACAGCCTGATCTGCATACGAGTAGATGTGTTTGTACCTCTTGAGCAGTGGTTGGATTTGGCAAATGTCGGGCAATGAGTCTGTTCTAGACGGCTGCGAGGGCAGGTTTAGCCAATGCGGGTCAGTCCCTCGCAACGACACCAGATCCGCTCCTTCCGCCCCCCTCAGGCTCACTGCTAATCTTTCTTGCGTCGCCCCTAAGGACCAAGCATTGTGTCACGAAAAAGTATAGTTTTTTGTGACACATTACAGTCGACATTCGTGACGCAATCCATTGATAAAAAGTTAATTAGCCGCATACGAGGCAAAGGGAGGGGTTCTGTTTGGACTACCACAGACTTCGCCGATCTCGGAGAGCGGACAGCCATCGCCAAGGCTTTGTCGCGTCACGTGGAAGCCGGGGACATCAAACGGATTGGCCGGGGACTCTACGCCTACCCTCAAACGCATCCCGTCCTCGGGGAGCTGACGCCCTCGATCGAGACCATCGTCGATGCCTTGAAGGGGCGCGACCAAGTTCGCCTACTGCCCACGGGGGCCTATGCCGCGAATCTGCTCCACCTCTCCGAACAGGTCCCTGCTCGCATCGTATTTCTATCGGATGGTCCCAATCGTAAAGTCCAGGTCGGCAAACTGGAGATCGAGCTAAAGCACGTCGCTCCGAAACGCGTCGCCGCAGCCGACCGCGTGGCAGGGCTGATCATCGAAGCCCTTCGCTACATGGGCGAGGACAGCGTAGACGACCGAAGCGTGGCCACTATCGCCAAGGCGATCGACGAGCGGCAAGCCAGGCAACTCATAAGCGATCTGCGGCTCGCACCGGCATGGATGCGTCCACACCTGCGCGCGATTGCCCGAACGAAAGGGGCAGTAGAATGAACGCCTTCGCCACCTTGCCCGCCAGCGAGCGACGACTCTATTTTCAGCAATACCAAGGTACCCAAGGAATCGATACAACTATCGTTGAAAAGGATTTTTGGGTCTGCTGGATGCTCGGTATCCTTTTTCAGGCCAAACCAATTGCTGACAACTGCGTCTTCAAAGGCGGCACCTCCCTGTCGAAAGTCTACAACGCGATCCAACGCTTTTCCGAGGACATCGACCTGTCGGTAGATCCTGGATTTCTGGGTTGCGAGGAGAGCGAGCTCGAAGCGGTGGACCTCTCGAACACGAGACGCATAAAGCTGGTAGAAAAACTGCAGGCGACTTGCGCGAGCGCAGTCGAGGCTCAACTGAAACCACTCCTCGAGGACGAAATCGCCCAACGCATCGGCAAACGGGAAGACAGCGAATCCTGGCTCAGCTATGAGCTGGAGGGAGCGACTCGCTCGCCTGTCCTGCTGTTTAACTATCCAACTGACCGGAACGCCAAAGACAGCGGCTATATCCCTCCTTGGGTGAAGCTGGAGTTTGGCTCGCTCACCGACCAGCGTCCCACGGGATCCTGCACGGTGACGGCCATGGTCGACGAACTTGCGCCCGGGCATTTCGAGGATTGCCAGGCTCACGTCGTGGCCCTCGAAATCGAGCGAACCTTTTGGGAAAAGGCGACCATCTTGCACGCGGAGCATCACCGTCCCAGTCCGAGACAACGCGACCGCTTCTCGCGCCATTACTCAGACTTCGCTGCACTTTGGCGAAATCCGATCTGCCAGAAAGCGCTCGAGAACGACGACCTGCTAAAGCGAGTAGTGGCACATAAGTCCCGCTTCTTCCGCACCTCGTGGGCGAACTACGAGACCGCGAAACGGGGAAGCTTCCGTCTGCTCCCTGGACCGGAAGCTATCGAGAATCTCAAGAAGGACTACAAGGCGATGGAGCAGATGTTTTTCAGAACTCCGCCACCGTTTAAGGAAGTTTTGGATACGCTACGAGAAGCGGAATCGACGCTAAATGGATAGCTCCTGTAATCTTATCGAGCCCTTGAGGCTTCTCGCAGGAAGGGAATCAAAGCAAGTTGGCAATTGCCAAATTTGTGCCTGATAATTTTCAGAAAGGTGCGTTTAGGGTCACTTCTGCACACTATCCAATTCCCATAAGTAGCTTATAAATAACGTACAGTGCGTGTTCATGAACAAAGTGTCACACGCATAATTCCTTCGACTCCCGCTACCTCCACCAAAAAAAAGGCCCGAAAGGGGCTATTTTTGTTTCCGGCTGAGATCGTCTCCCCTGCGGGGCATGGCCCAGAGGGATTCAAGCTGCGCCAAGCAACTACCCCTCATAGAGGGGTGAACAATCATTTGCGATAGCTCAATTTTAGCTCTGATGCTTGCCCACCCCTTTTTTTTCGAACTCTACCGCGAAGCGAAGCAATGGGAACTGATGGAGGCCGCTTCAAAGCATGTTGCGGAAGGAACTCCCGAAGAGCCAGAAGGCTGGATAGCTCGGGCAAACGCCCTGCGTTTTCAGGAACGGCGCGAGGAAGCGAGAAAGGTAGCGAACAAGGATATATAGCTTCACCTGAAGTGAGCTCGCCTTTGGTTCAACCCGGCTCGCTTCCATTCCCTCTCCGGTGATCCAGAGGGAGCATCGAAGCACCTAGAGAAAGCAACGAAGCTTGAAAAGAAGCTTCAGCAAACTGCGGTTGACGATCCCGATTGGAAAGGCCTCTGGGAACGGACTGAGATCAATGATTAAGGCGACTTCCTATCCAATCGCACGGTCTCTAAAGCTGCAAAAAAAAGCAGCCCCAAATAGGGACCGCTTTTGAGAATCAAGATTGAGGCCGGAACCTATTTGCCAAAACGGCGACGAAGTCCGATCAAGCCAAGGAAAGCAGCTCCGAAAAGAGCGAGAGTTGAGCCGTTATCGGGTACTGAACCGGGTACTGAACTGAACTTAACCCTGTTTGCTACTTCAAAGTTAGCGGCGACACCTCTATTAAGTGTACCAGCAAGAGTTGAAAACAACAAATCGCCTTGAGCCACATTTGCTGACGATGTTCCAGACCAGACCAGAAAGTCACCGATTGATGTAGGTATCCAATAATTTAGTACAGGACCAAAAGTAGGCCCATTATGTTGACCGGTTGACGAGTCCAAATAGTCCCACGGCCCTGGAGCCTGACTAGTAAGGACAAAGTCAGCCAAGGGACTGAGAGAAGAAAGTGCGTCTCCAAAGACCAACCATCGCCACCCTTGGCCCGAAAGCCATGAACCATCGTTATTGTCTAGTTCCAATTTGAAGTCGTACTCAAAAAGCCCTCCTCCAATGTCGGTTGTTTCGTAATCGAGTCTCAGCGGAGTCCCGAAGGAGTTAAAGCCTAGCGATGAGAGCGAAATCAGCAAGGCGACGAATTTGAGTTTTTTCATGAGTGAATTCATAAGTAGAGGAGTTTATTTCAATTCAATTTAGACTGTGCTGGATGCCAGCTCCAAGCATACGGCAAAACACGTACCAGAAACATTCGAAAGGGAAGCTTCCGAGCGCTACAGATTTGATATTCCTCTGATCGTAAGGACCTTATGATTTGTCAAAAAAATATGAATCCCCTTGTAGACACACATGTGTTCCTGTAAGAAAATTTAACAAAACACAATTACCTTACAGTTTGCACCGTAAGTACAGCCTGCGCTCATAGCGTTGCCCTGTGTTAGCATAAACACTTATCCAACTATTTGGCATAAAACGAAAAAACCGTTCGATCCCCATCGAACGACGAGGAGGAGCGCCACATCGACCTCCTCATAGCCAACAACAGATCGTAAACACAGGAAAGCGACGCATCGACTACGGAGCCAAAAACATGATGCATACCTTCCGGCTTCTGATCTTGATTCGGTTCGACGCCGTCTACCACGGCCACTTCAAATGCAACCTGAGAAGGCTGATCGAGTACCCCAATCTCATTGCCTACAAGAAGCGGCTGTACGAGCTTCCAGGCATAGCCCAGACTGTCGACTTCGACCACATCAAGCGGCACTACTACCTCACCCACCATAAGCTAAACCCCAGCGGCATTCTGCCCGCCGGCCCCCACTCCATCTGGCCTGAGAGCTCGCCGTCCCGTAGCGCTGCGCTTTAGCCAGCGACCGCGCTGCAAGATCCATAAACATGTCGGCTCGACGCCTCGCTACTTCTCGGACGCTGGCTAAAGCGGGGTTTGTAGCTTCGCTCGGATCAGCCCTACGAAAAGCCTACTCGCATAAAAAGGAGCTCGGCGCCAAAGGCAGTCCGAACTCCAGGGTCACGTTCGAAACGGAACGCGAAAAGCCTAAGCACTCAATGTATCCACTATAAGGGTACATGAAAGGCTAGCGAGAATCAGAACGGAGTAGGCGATTACGAGTATCATGGTTTTGGTGGTTATGTGGATTAAGATTGTATGATGTCTTCTACCAACAAGTGCCCCGCCCTCGCCCAAAGGTGACAGCTTTCTACGCAAAAAAGTCCTGCACCCCATCCGAAAAGGTAATACCCCTTACGAAATGATTTGAGCCTACTTCTTAAACAAACGTTCGAACAGGTCCTGCGAGCGTTGCAGCCCCTCGTCCGTAAAGAGCACCGATTTCGCCTTGCCCCTCGGGTTGCCGATATAACCCTTTTCGTAGAGCCGGTTCATCACCTCCCAGTCATGGCCTTTCCAGGCGCGACAGCCATCGTGAAGGGTTAAGTGCAGCAAGGCCAAAACCGTTTCGTCCAACTTTTCCTCATCAATCTCCATCGTCGTCTTTCCTTTCTTCCAAAAACTTCTCCTCGCACAGCTTGCAGCCCCCGTGCGTTGAAAAGTGGCAAAACCACGAGGTCCCTTGCATTTGATGGTGGACCTCGCAATCGCCCAACTCCTCGAAAAGGTAGCGACACGCCGCCCGTGGCGACATGTGCTCACAAACATGATACGCAATATTGTACAAACCGAGCGATGCGATCGCAGCTTTCAAACGAGCCTCCACCGCTTCGTCGCTCGCCTGCTCCCAATCCGGAGCCGGACCGATCAAAGCGCCGAGACAATCCCCCTTGGCCTTGCCATCCCAAATCTCCTCCATCGTTTCCATTTCCTCTAAAAACGGAGCCGAGACCTCCTTCTTCTCGGAAACGCCCAGCATCTCCTTGAAGTCGTCGGAGAAAAGCGAATACGGATCCGATTCGTCCCCCTCGTCCGGACCGTCGCCATCCCGCTCCGCGGCCACCGAACGCCTCACCCGCATCTTCTCGTCGTCGAGCCGCTCGATCTCAACTACTTCGATTTCCGGCGCACCAGATTCCTCGACCTCATCCCATTCTAAATCCTCCGGCCCTTCCGCAATGTCCGGCAAGCGCTGCATGCGCTCGCTATCCCCAGAGCCCTCAACGATCCACACCGTGGCATCCGCCAGCTCCACCAAAACGCGACCGCAATTCCCAAACCACTCCAAGTACAAGCAACGCCGCCAAAACGTCGGGGCCGGCTCGCCCATCTTGCAGCGACGGTAAAACTCGCCGATCGAGCAATCGAACAGCTTGACCCGATGGTCCGCCGTCATCAGTCCAGTCGCGCCCACGTAACGATCCGGAAACTGACCTGGAGCTGCCTCCTTTTCCTCCAACGACTTGTATCCAGCCTTCGAGCACTCGAAGCGCAAGCGCTTCCCTTTCAAGTCCGGCCCAAGGTCGCCGGTCAGTTCCAAATGCAACATCTCGCCGCAGCCCCGTAATTCCAGCCAGCCCGTTGTCGCGTAGTGACGCCGGTTGTCGATCTCTCCCCGCAGCACGTATTCACCCAGTCTCAAAGCCATAAGAATCCTTCCAAGTTAGAGTTGAAATCCGAGGCAAAGCCTTGGCCCCAAAGCAGCAAGGAGGCAACCCCATACTCCACCGAAAAACAAACAAGCAAAACCTTAACAGCCAAACCACGCCCTCACCCCTTCCCAAGCCCCTCCTCCTCCCCTTCCACCCAAAGCAAACGCACAACCTCGCCCGGCCACCACAACCTTTGCCCCCCCGCCCAGAAGCCCGCCCACCGCACCTCTTCCTTCCAGAAGCCTGGCATGCCGGGGCGTAGCTCGCAGAGCGAAGCCTGGGTCTTACTGTCTGACAAATGTAGTTCTCGTCTAGAGGGCGGGGCCGCGCGCTAATCTGACAAACACGTGACAATCGGCCAAACTTGGCTACCCTGCATTACGGCAGCGAGAGGACCCGCTGCGGCCTCCCCCCCCTTTACCACCCCCGTTCAGAAAAGCTACTTTCGCACACAAGACGTTCCGTTGGCCCCAAACAAGCGCTCACCGCCTCAACGCCCAAGCACATGAAAAACATTTGCCGCCGTAGTTTCATTTCCACTACATCGCTCCTCGCCGTCTCGGCGAAGTCGCTCGTCTCCGCTCAAGATAAGCCGCCCAGCGCCGCCGCAGCCAAGAAAGTCTACCCAAAATCAACACCGGGGAAAAACCAGCTGCGCTGGCTCGAAGGCCAGCAAGCCCACGCCGGCACCGCCTTCGGTGTAGCATGGCCCAAGGGGCAGCACCAAGCGAACGCGACATTCGCTCTCAAAACGCCGGACGGGAAGAAGGTCCCCATGCAAACCTGGACCACCGCCGTCTGGCCCGACGGCAGCCTCAAGTGGACCGGGCACGCCCTCGCGCCCGATGCCCCCGCCGCCGACTACTACGAAATCGCAGCCGGAGCAAACGCACAGCATTCCCAGCCAGTCAGCGTAAAAACATCTGCCAGCGCGACCATCGTCGATACCGGAGCGGTAGTGTGCGAGCTTCCGCATAGCGGTGCCGCCCTCATCTCTTCGGTCAGCCGCCAGGGCAAGCCGATCCTCGTCAACGGACTGCTCACCGGCTCCCGCCAGGACTCGCCGGAACGCGGCGCCCGCATCGAGTCCTTCTCCAGCGAAATCGAATCGGTGCAAGTCGAGCAAAGCGGACCCGTCCGGGCCGTCGTCAAGATCACCGGCACGCACCGTACAGAAGGCCAACGCGATTGGCTACCCTTCTCCGTTCGTCTCTACTTCCATGCCGGTAGCGAATGTATCCGTATGGTGCATACCTTCGTTTTCGATGGCGACGAGCAAAAAGACTTTATCAGCTCGCTCGGAGTCCGTTTCAACGTTCCGATGCGCGACGCCTTCTACGACCGCCACGTCCGCTTCGCCGGGCAAGAGGACGGGATCTGGGGCGAAGCCGTGCAGGGCCTGACCGGCCTGCGACGCAACTCCGGCAAGGAAGTAAGCGACGCACAGATCGCGGGACAACAGGTTCCCGATATCACGACCTGGCCCACCTCAGTCAGCAGCCGTATCCACTGGGTCCCTACTTGGGGAGACTTTTCGCTAACCCAGCCCAACGCCAACGGCTTCTCGCTGCGCAAGCGGACCAAGCAAGGCCAAGGCTGGATCCCCGCCGACCAAGGCGAGCGAGCCAACGGATTTGGCTACGTAGGCGGTGTCACCGGTGGCGTTTCCTTCGGCATGCGCGACTTCTGGAAGCTGCACCCCACCCAGCTCGACATCCGCGACGCCGCCACCGACCAAGCGGAAGTCACCCTTTGGATGTGGTCGCCAGACTCGCCGCCCATGGATATCCGATTCTACCACGACGGCCTCGGGCAAGACCTGGAGGGGCCGGTGCCTGGCACCGACGTTCCCGGCGTCCGAACCAGCGTTCCCGACACGCCCTACGCCAAGCAGCTCGACGCCCTCAACATCACCTACGAGGACTACGAACCTGGATTCGGCACCCCGCATGGCGTAGCCCGCTCGACCGACATTTACCTCTGGGCCCACGGTGCCACTCCCTCGCGCCAGCGCCTCGCGGAGCTCGCCCAGTTTTCCGCTCGCCCACCCCAGCTGGTTCCTAGCCCCGAAGACCTCCACCGAGCCCAAGTCTTCAGCATCATGTGGGACCTGCCCAACCGCTCCACGCTCGCCCTCTCCAAAATCGAGGACCGCCTGGACTGGTCCATCGACTTCTACCACGACCAAGTCGAACAACGCCATTGGTATGGATTCTGGGACTACGGCGACGTCATGCACACCTATGATCGCGACCGCCACGTCTGGCGCTACGACGTGGGCGGCTACGCCTGGGATAACTCCGAGCTTTCCACCGACATGTGGCTATGGTTCTCCTTCATGAGAACCGGCGACACCAAAGCCTTCCGCCTCGCAGAGGCAATGAACCGCCACAATCGCGACGTTGATATCTACCACCTCGGTCGCTTCAAAGGACTCGGCACCCGCCACAACGTACAACACTGGGGTTGCAGCGCCAAACAGCTGCGCATCAGCACTGCCATGAATCGCCGTTTCCACTACTTCCTCACCACCGACGAACGTACCGGCGACGTTCTCAACGAAGTAATCGAAGCGGACAAGGCCCTTGGCGTTCTCAATCCACGCCGCAAGCTTCCCGGCGAGCCCTTCACGCCCGATCAGTCCATCATGTCTCCAGGAACCGACTACGGGGCGACAGCGTCCAACTGGCTGACCGCCTGGGAACGCAGCGGCGATCCCAAGTACCGCCGCTGGCTCGAAGACAGCATGCGAGCAATCGGAAATTCGAAGTGGGGCTTCTTCACCACCGCCTTCAACTACGACCCTGACTCCAAGGAAATGACGCCTATCGACGAAACGCCTTCGAAGGTCTCGCACTTGAGCATCATGTTTGGCCTACCAACCGTATGCGCTGAATTGATACAAAACTTCGACATTCCAGAATTCGAAGAGGCGTGGCTACAATACTGCACGCTCTGCAACGCTCCCGACGAACAGGTCAAAGCCGCCCTCGGCACCACCTTCCGCGGCCCCGGTTTCGAAAGCTCCCACTCTCGCATCGCCGCCTACGCCTCCTACGTAAAGGACGACCCCGAGCTCGCGACACGCGCCGTCGACGCCTTCTACCAAAACGAGTGGGGCTCGCGCGTCGAACTTGAAACGCTCCGCATCGACGGGCCAGACGTCCTCAACCCCGTGGACGAAGCCGCTTGGGTTTCCACCAACGACTCCGCGCAATGGGGACTCGCCGCCATCCAAGTTTCCGCCCTCATTCCGCTGGCCCTCAATAAGCGATAACACCCCACGCAAGCGAATCGCTCAAGCGATTCGCTGAGCAGTGCTCCCATCCGCGGCAACAAACTCACTGAGCAGCCCCTCGCCTCGCCCCTCTTTGTCTTAAGGGAGAATTCTCGAACCACCCCGAATCGTTCCTCGTCGACATCTTCCTCCACGACTCCAAAACGCCAAGCGACATAATTCTATTAAACCATGCCATCCTCAACACAGTCGCCCCGCCACCCCCCGAAATCGCCATGCCAGAAACGTTGCGAGCTCGATTCTCGGCAAATTTGCATGGGCTGTGGGCGTACCCGTCACGAGATCTCCCTTTGGAGCTCCGCCCCGGAATCGATCCGCAACGCGATCGCGGCAGCCGCCCAGCTCCGCCACGCGCAGTCTAGCTAGCGCACCGCCCGCCTCCCGCCCCAGCCACAGAGGCGGCTTGCCCCGCTTCCGCAGTTGCTGCATCTCCCTTCCGAAGATCCTCGAATCCGAGAAAAAGACTCGCGCTCAAGCCTATCGACGGCTTGATCTTTGGGTTTTCGCGGTTCATTCCCGTGAGCGTCCTCCCTCCCTTCTCCCGTTCTCGAAAGTTAGCAGTGAAATTCTTGGATCCGAAATACATCGTCGTCGGCAATTCATCAGACGACCCCTTTGCAATCGATGTCGCCTACGGCATGGGCCAAATCGAAGACGTCGCTGACAAGATCAGCATGAAGCGCTTCGCCAACACCGAGTTCTGCCCGCGCTTCATATCCGACGAGACCGACTTCAGCCGGATCGGCCATAAGATGGAGGGAAAATCCATCATCATCGTCAGCGCCAGCAGCCTCGGCATGAGCCGCCAAAGCCTCGCCATGCGCACCTTCATGATCGCCCGGGCCGCCAAGGAAAACGGAGCCGCAGAGGTCATTCTCGTAGAACCCGACCTTTTCTACAGCGCCCAGGACCGGGGAGCCCGCCCCGAACTCGGCAATACCGCCCAAGAACGGGACATGAAGGACCTCAAGAAATTTGACGGCCAGCCCTTCACCGCGAAACTCTACGCCGAGCTCCTCAAACTCTCCGGAGTAGACGCGGTCCTCACCGTGCACAACCACTCCAAGTCGGTCAGAAGCATGTTTACCGAAGTCTTCGGCGGGCGCTTCCACGACCTGATTCCCTACGAAATCTACGTCGACTACTTCCTCAACTCCGATATCGTCGACTACGGCGACGAAGGCGAAGGCCTCGCCCTCTGCGCCCCGGACAAGGGAGCCCGCGAGTTCGTGAAGGAAATGTTCAGCCGCCTCGGCCTATCCAAGGCGAAGTTCGTCCTCCTCGACAAGGAACGCACCGGCGAACGCGAAGTGCAAATCAAGCTGCACGCCGAAAGCGAAACCACCTTCGAGGACATCCGCGGACACGACATCATCCTTTTCGACGACATGGTCCGCACCGGATCCACCGTTGTGAAGTCCTGCCAATTCCTCAAGCAGATCGAGCCCGGCAAAACCGTCTTCGCCGTCAGCCACTTCTACGCCAGCGAGGAGGGACGCGTCAAAATGGCCAATACTGCCATCGACGAGATCCTCACCCTCAACACCATTCCCACCATTCTCAACCGCGACGTGCAAGGCCGCCTCCGCAAGAAACTCGTCGTGCTCAAGATCGAGAAATGGCTGGCCCTCAACCTTTGCCGTATCCTCAACATCAAGGAACCGAGCGGAGAGGACGACAGCCTCTACCAGATCGACATGTCTTCCAAAAACGCCCGTTGGAAGCGCAAGATCTGGCTCAGCGAACAGCTCCGCACCCTCCACAAATAGGAGACAAGGAGAGCCAGCGGCCTCCAAACGGTCGCGCCCTTTCCCAGCTCTGCCTCGAGCTGGGAGCGAGCTCGCCACGCGACGCGCGGCTACAAAACCTCCAGTCCGGCAGGCCGGAATGCGACTGCCCCGATTCGATCCCAATCCCAACCAGCAAAAAGCTGGTTTGAAGACGCGTCTTACCCCTGGTTCGGCCCGTCTGACGCGCCGCGTTGCTCCGCCTCGGCTGCCCGCTTGCGTTCCCGATCCTCATCGGCCTCCCGCTTCATATACTTCACCATTTCCCGACGCGCCAGCAAGGCGACCACCACGATCAGGACAATCCCCAGCAGGGCGGAGAAGACAAACTCCGTGAAGCTCTCAACCATCGGAATCCCCTTCCTCGTCCAACCCCAAGTCGCCATACACCTCATCGAACGGAACCCAGGTATCGTTCTTCAAATCCGGTTCATTGAGGCGAACGATGTTCAGGCTTACCTGCAGCTCCTTCAAGGCAGTCTCGAAGCGGCTCTTCGTGCAGCCAAAACGTTCCATGGCCTCACGGCGGATCTCCGCAGTGGTGCCCGGACTCAGCCGTACGATCTCGAACACCTTTTGGGCTAAAGGCTTGCAACTGGAAACGGGACGAGCGTTCGAAGGATAGTGCACCTCCTTGAAGTAGCGCATGCTCATGAGCGCCGCGTGGCCGCCCTTGATCTTCCCGTAGTATATATCATCTGGATACAAGGTCGGCAGCTCGATCTTCCACTCCCAAACCGCTTCCATCCGGGCGCCCCACTTCGTTCTTCCTCCCGTTCGGTCCGGCAGGTCCACCGCCTCCCAAAACGATTTCACGCCGGGAACGCTTTCGCTAAAGATCGTACAAATCCCTTCCTTCTGGATAAAGTCGTATGCCTCCTCGATCGTCGTTACGCCAGCCATCGCCAAGAAGAGAAATCCCTTTCCCCGAAAAGAGAAAGCCCAAACCGCTCACGCATGCTCCATCACGCGGCGCAAGGAATCGAGCTTGATGGGCTTGGACAAGTAATCCGTCATCCCCACCATCAGGCACTCGTCACGGTCGTGCTCGCTGCTGTAAGCGGTCACTCCGACAATCGGCACCTCGCGGTTGATCGGACACACGTCACCGGAACGCACGATCCGCGTCAGGCTCAAGCCATCGAGACGGGGCATCTGCACATCCAGCAAAACCAAGTCGTAAGGGTGCTCCGAGAGCAACTCGCGGGCTTCCTCCCCACTCCGGGCGGCATCCGTATTCACATAACCAAGACACTTCGCCATGGATTGGATGACCTCCATATTCGTCTCGTCATCTTCCACGATCAGTACGCGGGAGTGCGAGCGATCCCGCCCTTGAAACGCCCCCGCAGCCGCAGGCTCCGTTTCAACGACGTTGCTGAAGGTAAGGTCGATCGTGAAAACCGTACCCACGTCACCAATACTCCGACACGCAATTTCACCATCCATGGCTTCCACCAATCGCTTTACGATCGCCAGCCCCATGCCGATCCCCCCGGAGGCGCTCTCGCGGTCCTTGTTCACCTGTCGAAAGGGTTCGAAAATACCATGCTGGTGGGCCGCATCGATCCCGATCCCCGTATCCTTCACTTCGATGAAAAATTCCGTCGCCTCGCGTTCGACCCGCGAGAACACCCGAACCTGGGCCCCGCCCACCTCCGTAAACTTCAGGGCGTTTTGCAGGAGGTTGCTGACCACTTGCCGCAAGCTAACCGCATCGAAATAGACCGCGGCCCGATGCCCCTCGAAGCAAAGCACCAAATCCAATCCCTTTTCGCGGTACATCTCCTCGAAACTCTGCACGGTAGACTCGAGCACCTCGATCGGATCGCCTGGCTTGTACCAGCGGCGCACATCCCCGCTGGAGAGATGGGAGTACTCGAGCACGCTATCGATCAAGCCCTTCATGTGACGGCCGCTCTCTTCGATCGTCTGGGCAATCCCCTTCACCTCGCGGCTGAGCTTGCGAGAGGCGAGCAACTGGGCATAGCCCATCATCGCATTCAGCGGCGTACGCACCTCATGCCCCATCATAGCCAGAAATTCGCGCTGGACCCGCTCCGCCTTTTCGACCGCCGCCTTCGAACGCTCCAGCTCCTCCCTCATCTTCAATTTGCCGCGCTCCTGCGAAATAACTTGGGCGAACTGGCACAGCAAAGGCCCAGCCCGATCGTTCACGGTATCCGTCTCGATCAAGTCGTCCACCGCCACGAAACCAATAATCTCCGCGCCCGCGAAAAGCGGAGCCGTCACATGCCGGCCCTTCCCCACCACCGCAGCCTCCGCGGAACGCAGATCGCCCATCGGATTTTCGAAATAGTGAGGCGCCCGCCGCCACGACTCCATCATGCCGCGAATGAAACCGGAGTTGTCGAAGATCCTGTCGCTTCGCTCGTCGACCACGTTCCCGTCCAGGTCGACTCCAAAGGTTCCCACCGCAGACGTTCCGCCATCCTCCAAAAGCCAGATCCCCAAACGTCGAAAACCGAGCCGCTCCTGGGCGAGCAGCACCGCCTCGCGCATCAGCTTGTCCGCGTCCTCGCAGTTGGAAAGCGCCGCCGCGATGCCCGGCAACTTGCTCAGCCTGCCCGCGAGCCAACCTCGCCCCGCCTCCGGTAATTCATTTCTAAAGGATGTGGTGCGGTCGAGAGGTGGACGTTTAATCATGAGAACAAAGCTGAGTTGAACGCAGGGCCTACCAAATCTAGCTGCCGCAGCGGCCCGAAAAACGGGACCGCTTACTAATAGCGACAAATCCCGTTTTTTCAAATGAACTACTCCATGTTTTATTCACAGGTCAAAAAACAAGAAACAGCCCAAACGCCCCCTCCCGCGACCGAGCCACCGAGATCCTTTACTCCTTCAGCACCATATCGATACACATAACTGCAGCAATGATGAGCTTGCGGAGCGGATGGTCCGGTTCGAGCGACGGATTGATCTGCAGCATGTAATTGTCGGCCGATGTGAATAACTCCTTCCCGAATCCCGACCACTGCTTGCTCACGTGCCCAAACTCCATACCTTCGATCCCGAACGAAAAATCCCAGCCAGTCCACTTGCCCTTGAGCGAACACAGCACCTCGCCATCAGCCGAATAAACGTCGAACTTCCCTCCGATCGAGAGGAACTTCTGCTTGAAGCTTCCCAGCAGGTTCCCCTCCCCATCGAAGACCTCCACCTCCGACAAGAAAAACGAAACCCCGCGCTTGATCTCGATCAAGGTCTCGCCACCAGGCTCCCGGATCTCGATATGGAACGGAGTCATCCGCTTGTAGTCTGTGAAACGCAGCAGCTTGGTGAAACCGCCCAGCTTCTCCTCGCGACACTCCAACACCAAAGCCCCGCTCGCCGGGTCGTACATGTCGAAATTGTTCGCCGCCTTGAACATGCCAACATGCTCCTTGACCACGAAACCGTTAAGAGAAAGGGGATCGTTCACTTGGGATTCCATCCCACGAAGAAAACGAAACCGAGCGCCCCTAGCAACTTCCATTTGCCCTATGCGAATCCACCTCGTCGCTCCTAGACTCACCGCATAGCCGAGCTCATCGCCCGCGCCGCCAAGGCTCCAATCTGCTCCGAAACCTAACTTCGCCCTTCACTTTTCACCCATCCCTCTTCATCACCCCCGCCTTCATGAGCGAACCAATTGCCAGTCGAGTTAAGACACCACTTCCCGCCCCCATCCAGGCCGGACAGCCGCTCACTGCCCTCGCTCCCATGCAGGACGTCACCGACAAGCCCTTCATGGCCGTCATCGCCGGCTGCGGCGCCCCCGACTACTTCGTCACCGAATACTTCCGCGTGCACGTGCAGTCCCGCCTCGAAAAGCACATCCTCGAAGCCGTCACGGAAAACGAAACCGGCCGCCCCGTCTTCGCCCAAATGATCGGCGAAGACATCTATCACCTCACCCGCACCGCAAAGGAACTGCAAGAGCACCCCATCGCCGGCATCGACCTCAACATGGGC
>JBNKSG010000046.1:0-21123 GCA_050297195.1 Opitutaceae bacterium
GGCCATCCCAGATCATTTCCCAGGGCAGGTGCGTCGGAACAATCAGCTGACCACCTTCCCTCAAATGCCTCCGGCAACACGCAAGGCACGCGTCGATATCCTCATCCTCCAGCAACATCTGGATGCTAAACCCCGGAATCAGGATCGTCCCGAAACGCCCTTCGCCGAGGTCAAAATCCCGCATGTCTCCCAGCACCAACTCCGCGACCTTCCCCGACTCCTCCAAACGAGCCGCGCAAAGGTCCAACATGGTTTGGGATCCGTCCAATCCCACGACCTCTCGCCCCTCCTCCAGCAAGGGCAGCAAGATGCGCCCCGTTCCGCAACCCAAGTCCAAAATCGGTCCCTCGACCAGGTCGACAAACCAGCGATAGAACGACAAGTCCTCGAAATCGCTCAACTCATCCAAGCAATCGTAGAGCTCCGCTTCCATCCCTTCGTAATCATACATTTGCGACATCCGACACACCCTGCCCCCTGCCCTGAAGTCCGCCAACCCTAATCCACCTGGGTAAAAACCACGCCGCTTGAGAGCCCGCAAATGAGTACATCCCTCCAGCCAACAACGAAAGACCAACACCGCTTCAAGCCTTAGGCGCGACAACCGTTCCATCCTCGAAGCAGGGCCGCCAACTCCACCCCGCTCCCCTCCTCAACCTGACACAGCAACACTTACGTACACTTCAATGAGCGCGCGGATCCTGATCATCGACGAAGACTCTCAAGCCCTACAAGACTATCGCGGGGCCCTCGCCCCGAAATCCTCTCAGTGGGACATCGACTACGCCGCCAGCGTCGAAGAAGGCCTCACCGCCGCCCAGGAAAACAAACCAACCGTCATCATCGCCGACCTCTCCATCGCAGGCGGACACGGGGCCGACATTCTCGCCCAACTCGAAAAGATCGCTCCAGACGCCCAACGCTTCATCACCGCAACAGAAGCCGACAAGCCTAAGCTCGAATCCACTTTGGGCTCCTCCTTCCAATACTTGCCAAGTCCTTGCCCCGCCCCGCGTCTCATCACCGAGATTCAGCGCTCCATCGCCATCGACAACTGGCTCGGCAACGACCGCATCAAGGAACTCGTTGCCAAGATGGGCGAGTTTCCCAGCTTGCCGCCCATTTACCTAAAGGTCGTCAACGCGCTCAACTCCCGCCACGCGGATACGGGAGCGATTGCGGAATCCATCTCAGGCGACCTCGCCATCTCAGCCAAAGTGCTGCAAACCGTAAACTCCTCCTTCTACGGGTTCGACCAGAAGATCGCCAACATTTCAGAGGCAATCAACATACTCGGGACCGACTGCGTCAAGAACCTCGTCCTCGCCATCCAGGTATTCAACACCATCGGCAACTCGAAGGACCAAAAGGCAATCACCGACGAGCTCTGGCATCACAGCATGTCCGTAGCGGTCGCCGCCCGGCGCATCGTAAACTACGAGCTGAAGGACGAAAAAGCGGCCGAGGAAGCCTACACCGCTGGGCTCATGCACGACATCGGAAAACTCATTCTTCTCAATGCAGTTCCCGAGCTGTTCGCCCAGGCACGCGAGCTCGCCCAAAAAAATTCCATCCCCCAAAAGGAAGCGGAAGACATAGTCATTGGCTGCAACCACGCCGAGACCGGAGCCTACCTGCTCGCTCGCTGGGGCATGCCCACCAACCTCACCGAAGCAGTCGCCCTCCACCACGACCCCGTCAATTCCTTCGGAAAAACTTTTTCCGCGCTGGCCGCCGTCCACGTCGCCAACGCTATCGTCCACCAACGACAAAAAGCCGACCACCCGAGCGCCGTAGTCAGCGAAGAATTCCTCGTCGAAATCGGAAAATCCGATTCCTGGCAGGACTGGCTGGACGTCACCTCCGGAAAAAAGCCCCAAGGAAAATCCAAGTCTGGCCTATCGCCGAGAGCCCAGGAGTCCAACCCTGCACAAAATAGCAGCCCAGCAAAAAGCGAAACAGTCGCCGACCAGAAAGGAAACGAGCAAGACGCCCCTAGCAAGCAGGCAACCGCGTCCGAACCTAGCTCCCAAAACCCACAGGAGGAAAAGAGCAGCAAAACACCGTTCATTGCCCTAGCCGCTTGCGCGGCCCTCGCTGCAGTTTGTATCTACGCTCTGAATACAATCGATTCTACCGAGGAATTCGCTACCGAAATCGAAGAGCCTGAAGTCGAATCTGCGCTCGCCTCCACTCTCGAAAAAGCACGCGACCTTTCCGGACTCACTCAAACCGAAGACGCTCTCCAAGAGATTTTCGACTCGCAGGATGAGAACACTCAACTCAAAGCGGTTGAAGCCACCGAACCCGATGCAGTCGAAGTCGCGGATGCAGATACGGCGGCACCGGAACCCGAAACAGCCATCACTCCCACAGCACCGGCCCCCGACGCCTCTACCAGCGAGCTAGTTGCCGCCACACCAGAGCCCATGGAGGAGGAGTTCCCCAAACCCAAGCTCCCAGAGGTTCAAGACACCTTTCCCAATATCGAACTCGCAGGAATCTTCTACAACGACGAGCTCCCCCTCGCCAGCGTCAACGGCAAGATTCGCCGCGTGGGAGACACCATCAGCGGCGCCCAAATCATACGCATCGACAAAACTCAAATCATCGTCAAATACGAGCAAACCCTCCGAGCCTTCAAGCTCAACTAGCCTCCGGCACCCCCCAGCCATCGGGAGCATTTTTCGTTTAGTAGTCGCTTAAACCAAAATCACAACCCTCTGTGGGAGCGTGCTCATGACAGAACGTAGCTCGCTTGCCGAGCGAAGACTGTTGTCACGCGATTTCACGCGTCTAATCAAACGAAAATTGCTCTAGCCTGCATTATTCATGAGCCTTCTACTACGCGCCCACGAATCCCGCCCGGAAGCGGCCTTGCCTTGGTTCGCGACCGAAGCGGGGTTTCAACCCAGCCTCTCCCGCGAACCGGCGTCAAAACCGCTTCCGCACTGCGCTCGCGGACTCTCGCTACGAATTTCATGAACAATGCAGGCTAGTCAACTGGAGCGAGCATAGGCGACTTCCGGCAATGGAATCGATCTTGGGAACCCGCAATTGCTGGACTCCCGAGATGAGCTACGTCTCGCAAGTGGAACGACTTATCATCTACTGGGCATCCACCGCAATAAGGCGCTTCGAAGAAAGCGCCAAAGCGGCACCCCACACTTTTGCCAGCGATTCCGCTGCAAGATCAGGGCAATCCAGCAGCCCTACTTAAAGCTCACGTCCCACACGCGGCTAAACTTCGAAGTAGTGCCGTCTTCCCCTACAACCGTTAGAGTCACAACATAGTGGCCTGTTTCCGCGTATTGATGAATTGGATTCGCCTCGTTAGCGGTCGTTCCATCGCCGAAGTCCCAATTCCAGTTTGCAACGTTTCCAAGCGATTCGTCGAAAAACGCAACGGTACGGGCAGCGCGGTCGATCACCTTGCAACTCCAGCATGCCTTAAAGTCCGGCAAAAGTGACTTGTCTCGCGACATTAAGCGAAAGGCCACCAACTCATCCGCCTTGCCGTACATGGTATGGCTGGTCGATAGATTCCAAAAACCGTTGTTCCTGCCGCTATCGACATCGTCGTAGTCGATAATGGCCCAAGAGAGCCCGATTAACTTGTCCTCGACGAGCCGGCTCTCGACCGAATTCTCCGGCCCTTCCGCGCTCGCGAAATCAAAGGGCGTTATCCAAAACTCCAAAGTCAATTTACCCGACTCGCCAGGCTCGAATTCGTAGCGGTAAGCGTAGTTCGAATACGGCATCGCCTTTATCCATTGGGCTGGCCCCCACAGCATACACCAGTCCTTATCCTTAGCAGGCGTGAAGATATGATAGTTCTGAGCATGGGCCCCATGCATGGACAGCCAAGCGTCGCCCTCCTTCAAATGCTTCTCGTTGTTCCGAAAGCGGTCAATCAAGGGACCTCCCGACAAATCGGCGTCCACCACGACCTCGAAAGTATCGTTCTTCAAGCCGGGAAGCTCGAAATCCCAGTAGTCGTCGTAGGCTTCGTACAAGAAGTACAACCGATTCAACCCCTTTACCCAGCCGACCTTTACCTTTACGTCGATGCTCTCCGGCAACAGGCCTTCGTGTTTCCCGGAGTCTTCCCACAACTCCTCCGTTCCGACGATGTAATCCGTCGGAACATGGGACCAATCGGAACCGTATCCATCTATTTGCGGAATTTCGTCGGCCCCAAACTGAAAGACCTTAAATTCAGTATCCGGACGCTCCAATGCGCAAAGCGTAAATCCAAACGAGAGACCGAGGGCAGCAAGGACGGGGCGTTTCACGGGCAGGAACGGGGTTGAGCCTATTTGAGCGCTTCGATGCGCAAGTCGGATATGGAGAGGTCGCTCCAAACGGTTCGGAATCCGAACCAGCCCTTGGTCAAGGGATTGGGATCCTCGTATTCAAAAATCAACTCACCATCTCGGTAGTACTGAGCCTTCTTCCCGTCGGCGACCAACTCTATGCGATAGTCCTTGTCCGGCTTGATCATGTACTGCTCATCCGAAAGGTCGAACCCGGGAAGCAAAGGCTTTTCGCCCCGGCCCAAGTACCTGCGAAAACGGGTAGTCGAGTTGTAGTTCCCTCCGTAGCCAACGTAGTAGAGCTGCAAGTCGTCGTACTGAGCAAACGCCCCTTCGCGCCCGTGCCCCTCGGCAAACAAGTCTGCCTCATGATCAAGATCGCTAGCCATCCAAAAACAGTTAATATCGGATACACGCTCCGTGGAATTCGCCGTCACCGTATAACTGATACGAACGGGCCCCTCGACGGGGTGCTTGTACCAAACGGTGCACCCTTTCTTGTCTAGGATGCGGAGCACGCCGTCCTCGACCGCAACCGAACCGCCCGGTTGCTGCTCAACCACCCAGTCTTCCAGAGATGGGCTGAAAGCTACCACACCGGGGTAGCTTCGTTCTTCGTCAGGATTTCCGTTAGATGAGACTGTCGTCATGAATGCGAGAAGCAGAAATGAAAGGGTTCGAGGTATCATAATATGCCTAAATAGTATTTTTTGGCGAATTCGCAACGGTCGCGACCAGCTCGGCCGCAACTAGGTGAGATCGATAATCTTCGATTCGTTCGCTGCGAGCGAGAGCGTGCGCTTGCCGTTTGGACTGTGAACCACCGTTTCTTGAGCGGAGCTGGAATTATTGACCACCACCAACTTTGAGGACTTCGCATAGTACGCGCATTCCGTGTTTAGGTTGCTGCACTGCCAGTATTCTATCAACGATTCCTTGCCAGCAGCCCAAAGCACAGCCCGCAGCAGGAGCCGTACGTTTGTCGCGTCGTAACGGTACCCAGCAAGGTAAACGCTACGCCCCCTTTCGAAAGGCTTGACTGCAACCGATGGCGTCTCGCCTGTGCAGCAAGCACCTCTGTCGACGTATCGAACAAGTAAATACCATCGACCTCCTTGCCGAGCTGAACCTCTCCCTCTACGTCCGCGAGGATGAAGTGCTTTCCGTTTGGCTCGAATTCGAATCGATTGAAGGCACGGGTCCGGCCCAGTTCCCGATCGACCCCCAGCACGTGCGAGAGCTGGAAGTACTGTGAACTGTGGCGTTGAGCGGTCGGCTCGCCAACGCCGATCAAGCCTCCGCCCTTCGCTACGAAATCAGAAATCGCTTCCACGATGCGCGGGTCGGACCAGTACTCTCCGCCTGACCACGCATCGTCCACTAGGCCTGCGTTGATCACGACATCGATCGACGCGTCAACCCCACCCTGCGTCAGAATGTCGTCGAAGGAGATGAAAACCGTCTCCACTGACATCCCGGAAAGAGCCTCCATCACCTCGTTGTAGTAGTTGCCGCGGTTAAAGTGTCCGCAGCACGCCCAGGCACGCGTATTTCCCCAAGCAGTAAGCAGGGCAACCTTGACCGGAGCCTCTTCAGAGGCTCCCTCGAGATGAAGGTTTCGCAATTGACGGAATTCGTGCCCCATCTCCTCGATGTAATCCACGAAGTCAGGGTGGTTTTCCACGAGGTGCAGGTAGCCGCCAAATCCGATGCGGTCAACGCCCTTGCGCAGCAGGGCGCGTCGAATATCGGTCCAGTAACGCTTACACTCGTCCGTCGGCTTTCCGCCTGGCAGGAAGGACGGCTCACCGTTAACTCCCGTTGGAAACAGGTACGGATGCATGCGTATTTCACGCACGGATACAGCTGGACACTCCGCAACCTTTCGGGCTTCGAAGCCGTTGAAAATCCCGTCGATAATCCCGTCGAAGCCGAAGTCCTTGAATCGCTCGTTGTACGGTTCGATGCCGATCCAGTGGTCGTTGTAGAAAACGAAAGCCAACTTGCCCGCATCGTGTATCATGTCGATGCACTCCTTGCCAAAGTCCACCACGAAAGCGTTCACGAAGTCCATCCAGTCACGGTAAAGCGCGGAAGGTACCTTGTAGGAATTGTTGTAGAGCCCCGCGTTCACGAAATCTTCGCTCTTGGGGCGGTAGCCCTTCTCCTTCTCGAATTGTCGTATTGCTCCCGTCGATACCGAGAATTCGTAGGATCCCCAGTCGTTGACGATAAACCTCTGCTTTTCCGGATCCCCCCAGAACCACCAAAAATTGTAGAACATAGAAGTCAAGCGGACGACCTTGGTGTGCGGATGCTCTTCCAACCAACGCTTCAAGTAGGCACGAATCTGGTCGCGGGCCTCCGGATAGATCGGATCGATTGGCATCAAGTGCTCCTTATCGCCCCAATCGTTGGTCACGTGGTTGTACATCGAGATCTCTTCCCAGATGCGGTAGCAGAAGAAATTGACCGTGTAGCGATGCCACTTAACCGCGTTGCGAATGGCAACGGAGCCGGTCGCCGCGTCGAAATCCCAGTTCTCCAGCGCCACTTCTTCACCCGTGGTACGATCAAACACCTGCCACCATTCCTTAGGGTCGTCGTCCGCGTTGATCACGAGCTGCTCCTTGAAGTAGCCATCGAGCAGATCCACCGTGACCGATTCGGATGCCGCCGTCACCGGACGGCTCATTACGCAACACTGCTGCAGCTTGGAACGGTTCGCCTTCGCCCATTCGTTATCGGCCCGTACCAAGCAAAGGGTTGAATAGATATCGTAGTCGGACTCGATGATCTCAGCGGACAATTGCGTTCCGTCCGAGTCGCGGATTACGTCCGCTCCCCACTTTTTCGCCAGTTCAAGGGTAAGGGTCTCGTAGCCCGCTTCTCCAGGTAGCGTGAAGCCGCCTGTATTCAGTGATCGATTGTCCATATGAGGTTACTTGGGTCGTTGGGTAAAGGGTTGTGGAAGCGACAGGCTCCGGGGGGCTCCCTTTCGATGAGCCGTAACGCTCATGAGAATAGCGCACTCTCCCTCATCGGGATACAGCCGAGGCTTTGTTGACAGTCAGAATTCCAGCGGATCGCCCGCCTCCGAGCCGCCCATAGCCTTCTCGCTTCGTCCCCTGAACTCGCCTGAATCGACGATATCCCCGATAAATGCTCCTTGGAGAATTTTCAAGGATATCGATTTCGCGAACATTGACTACCAAGCTTTCGATGCCTCTGATTAGAAAACAAGACCTTACGGATTGTTCGGTCCGGTTTCACTCACGTCCAGGGACGCTCCATAAAAAATCCAATACGAAAACGTTATGCCACTCGTCGATAAGCCACTCGAAGAACTCAAGGTTTACCAAGGGATCAACCCGCGTCCCCAAGATTTCGATACCTACTGGGACCATTCCCTAAAGGAACTCGACGACGTCGATCCAGCGCCCAAGCTGGTGCCAAACAACGCGATTTCCACGAAGAGCGCCGAGTGCTTCGACCTGACCTTTACCAGCATTGGCGGAGCCCGAATCTACGCGAAGTACCTTCGCCCCATGAGCGCAAAAAGCTGCCCCGCAGCTCTCATGTTTCATGGCTACAGCGCCGAGTCGGGAGAGTGGTTCGACAAGCTTTCCTACACGGGTGAAGGCATCGCGGTCGCCGCCCTGGACAGCCGGGGTCAAGGCGGCCTTTCGCAAGACGTAGGAGGAGCTCTCGGAACGACGCTCCGCGGACATATCGTTCGCGGACTCGAAGACCCAGATTCCAAGAACCTCCTGTTTCGGTCACACTTTTTGGATACCGTGCAACTCGCTCGCGTGGTCGCAAGCTTCGAGGAAGTGGACGCAGACCGCATCGGCTGCTACGGCGGTTCCCAAGGCGGAGGACTAGCCCTCGCCTGCGCGGCGCTCTCGCCCTTGATCAAACGCTGCGCAGTCTTTTTCCCATTCCTTTGCGACTACCGCCGCGTCTGGGAAATGGACCTGGCCAAAGATGCCTACGAAGAACTTTCCTACTACTTCCGCCGCCGCGACCCAGCCCACAAGACAGAGGACGCCGTCTTCGAAAAGCTGGGATACATAGACTGCCAACACCTCGCCCCACGCATCACAGCCAAGGTGCTGATGCAGACCGGCTTGATGGATACCATCTGCCCGCCGTCCACCCAATTCGCCGCCTACAACAAGATCAGCTCCGAAAAGGAAATGATCATCTACCCAGACTTCGCCCACGAGGTGCCAACCGGCGGCTGGGATCAGGTTTTCAACTTCATGACTCAACTCTGAGTTCTTTAGATCAATTGTCGGAAAGGCAGCTTCCTGCGGAGCATTCCTTATTAAGCGCCTAAGGATCGCGACACCTCGCCGTACCCAACCGACCTCGCCAAGTCCAAACGATCGCTTATGCTCCACCTTCGCTCCCTGCTGTTCGCTGCTTTCGCAATGGCCGCCACACTTAACCTCATTTCCGAAGAGTATCCCAATCCCCTCGTCCTACAGCGCGCGGACCCATGGATACACAAGCACGACGACGGCTACTACTACTTCATCGCCACAGCTCCCCAGTACCTGCGTATCGAGATGCGCCGGGCGAAAACCATTGCAGGCCTGTCCACCGCCGACCCCAAGACCATTTGGGAAGCGCACGAAACGGGCCCGATGGGCAACCACATCTGGGCGCCCGAGCTGCACTTCCTTGACGGAAAGTGGTACATCTACTTCGCAGCGGGCGATGCCGAGGAAAAGTGGCGTATCCGCATGTACGTCCTGGAAAGCGAAGCCGCGAATCCGCTCGAAGGAAATTGGGTCGAGAAAGGCCAGATCAAGACGGATTGGGACGACTTTTCCCTCGACGCCACCATCCTCGAAAACAATGGCAAGCGCTACTACGTCTGGGCTCAGATGGACCGCGAGATGGGAGTAAACTCGAACATCTACATTTCCGAAATGGCGAATCCCTGGACCCTGAAAGGCCCCTACGCCATGTTGACGAAGGCCGAGTTCAGCTGGGAGCTCATGAAGTACAAGGTCAACGAAGGCCCTGCCTTCCTGAAGCGGAACGGCAAGATCTTCATGACCTACTCCGTCAACGCAACCGATCGGAACTACCGAGTTGGCCTGCTGTGGGCCGACGAAGACGCGGACCTGCTCGATCCAGACTCATGGACAAAATCTCCCGGCCCCGTCTTTCAGACCTCGGAAGACAATGGCATCTACGGCCCGGGACACAACGGCTTTACCAAGGACGAAAACGGAAACGATATCCTAGTGTATCATGCCCGTAACTACAAAGACCTCACCGTCGATTCCCTGCGAGACTGGAATCGCCACGCCCGCGTCAAGCCATTCAGCTGGACCGAGGATGGCTTTCCCGACTTCGGACAACCGCAAGCGGAAACGCCCGCTAAGATCGCCGCAAAGCCCCTCTTCCGCGATCCGATTTTCGATGGAGCAGCGGATCCCGTGGTCGTTTGGAACGAAAACCGTGGGCGCTGGTGGATGTTCTACACGAATCGCCGAGCCAAAGAATCAGGACTCTCTGGCGTGGAGTGGGTGCACGGCACCCATATCGGAATCGCCGAATCAAAGGACCAAGGAGCTAGCTGGGAACGCTACAGCCAAGCCTCCATGCACGGCCTTCCGCCCGAGCTACAGGTCGACGACCCGACGCATTGGGCGCCGGAAGTCATTCGCGGACCGAAAGGCGACTACCACATGTACCTAACCTTCGTTCCAGGCGTATTCGACAATTGGGCACATCCACGAGTCATTATTCACCTAACCAGCAGTGACCTGGAGAATTGGACCTACCAATCGACCCTGCCACTCGTTAACGAGAAAGTCATCGACGCCAGCGTTTTCAAGTTGGGCGACCAACACTGGCGATTGTGGTACAACAACGAAAGTGACGGAAAATCGATCTACTACGCAGACAGCGCCGACCTCTACCATTGGGAAAATAAGGGTAAGGCTGTTGGCGACAAGTCGGGAGAAGGCCCTAAGGTATTCCAGTGGGAAGGTGCCTACTGGATGGTGACCGACGTCTGGTCCGGACTTGGAGTATACCGTTCGGACGACGCAATAAACTGGACCCGCCAAGCTGGAGAGAACTTGCTCGAATCGCCGGGAACGGGCAAGGACGACCAGGTCATGGGCGGGCATCCGGACGTCGTGGTCCAAGGAGATCGCGCCTATCTCTTCTATTTCACCCACCCGGGGCGAGCCGACAAGTCATTGGCAGATGGATACGAAACGCGAAGAAGCTCGATCCAAGTCGTAGAGCTGACCTACGAAAACGGAAAGCTCGCTGCCCAGAGAGACCAAGCGACCCGTATCAAGCTCGACCCGAGATTCTCTCCCTAGGGAAAGTTCGTAGTATCGAACCCCAGCTACCCTTATCCAACGGCGCGTTTCAATCGATTGAAATGCGCCTTTTTCGCGCTATAGTATAAAACAGGTTTCCCCGCTTCATCGCCCCTTTACTGGGCGTCCGTGTCGTCTACCTCCCCATCGTGGACGCACCGTTTCTTACTGTCAGATCGTTGCTTCGTTGGAAAAAGCAAGAAGCTGCCTTTTATATTTAATTTAATACCCCGGACTCGTTCCACCCCGACTCAAGACGTCCGTGCCAACCGGACTGAGGCATTCATCGGTCCCGTTTTCCCAAACGACCTATACCTCACCTTTTTAACCTATGCGTCACCCTAGAGCCGCAACGGTTAAACCCCAGTTTCAAGCTTTGCATCAAACCTACTACACAAAGATGAAAGAAACGAATAAGACCCCTATACCCCGGTTCCGATCGACATTAGCGCTCTCGCTAGCGCTCGGAGCCTGCAATGTTGGTTACTCGCAAGATACCGACGAAAACGATGACGTATTCGAACTCTCACCGTTCGAAGTTACACCATCGGAAAACGACATCGGATACTATTCCGAAAGAACCCTCGCCGGTAGCCGCCTCAACAGCAAGGTATCGGACCTCGCTGCATCGATCACAGTCGTGACGGTGCAGCAGATGGTCGATACCGCCGCCACCGACCTCAACGACGTCTTCCTCTACGAGTCCAGCACGGAAGGTTTCGGCAACTACACTGCAACCGGAGGCAGCCTCGCTGACCGTGGCACTGTCAAGGACGCCGGCGCTGGATACAGTTTTGCGAACACCGGTGAAAGCGCGTCCGCAGGATCCTCTAACCGTGTCCGTGGCCTGAGCTCCCCAACAACCACTCAAAACTTCTACCCAACCCTCGGCGCCATCCCATTCGACGCCTACAACACCCGTTCGGTGGAAATCAATCGCGGTCCAAACTCGATTTTGTCCGGCCTAGGAAGTCCAGCGGGTATCGTCAACCAATCGACTGCGAACGCAGCTCTCAATACAGATAGCACGCAGATAGTGCTTCGCTTCGACGATCGAGGCAGCATCCGTGGCAGCTTCAACCACAACCAGTCGCTTATCGAGGACAAGCTCGCTATCTACGTTGCAGGACTTAGCGAAAACGAAAAGTTCGAGCGTAAGCCTTCCTACGACGACACCAGCCGTTTCTACGCAGCCATCAAGTACAAGCCATTCGAAAAGACGAGCATTCGAGGTAGCTGGGAAACTTTCCACAATAAAAACCGTCGCCCAAACTCACTCACTCCTCGTGACTTCGTGACGCCTTGGCTCGAAGCGGGACGTCCCACTTACGATCCCACGACACGTATGGTTACAGTACTTGACAGCGGAAGAACTGTCGGTCCGTTCGAAACCAGCAACCAATCCCCAACATACGTTGATGGCGATTTCGTTGGTGGACGTTCGCTCTACGATGAAACCAGCCGCTTCTACACTCCAGGGATCGTTGATTCCGATGCTCGTACCGGCCGCCCCGTCATCCTTGTAGGGCAGAACGGATACGTCGCGACCGAGAAGCAAGCATGGTACGACGTTCGCTCCAACATGTATCCAGATTCCCTAGCTGCTCCAGCTCAGGATGACCGCACAGCTGCGGACTGGGAGATACTCAGCCAGTCGTGGATGCGTTCGGATTTCTACAATTGGGATGACGACGTAGCTAACTTCGTTGCACCGCCAGTGACCGATCAGTCGATCTACGATTGGACTTCTTACAATACGCTCGCGATGAACTACGGTTCGAAGGAAGCCGATACCTTCAACCTCGAGTTCGAACAGCAAATCTTGGAAAACCTTCACGCTTCCGTAGGCTGGTTCCGCCAAGAGTACAGCGATATTCAGAATTATACAGTTCAGCAGCAAACCGGAGCGACACTGTATATCGATCCGAACACGAAGCTTCCAAACGGCGAACCGAATCCATACTTCGGCCTTCCATACCTCGAAGATTACCTTCCTGACACATGGACCAACGAAAATACCAACGACAACCTCCGCGCTCAGATCGCGTACGAGCTGGACTTCACCGAGAAGGACAACTGGATGAAGCACATCGGCAAGCACAGCTTCCTCGGCCTCTGGTCGCAGCAGAAGACTAAGAACCTGCGTCTCCGCCTCCGCGGAACCTACGTGGGTGGCGATGGCCGCTTCCTACCATGGAACGATGTGAGCGAAACTGGAAACTGGCGCTACTATGGCAACAGCGACCGTATTCGCCGCAACTACTTCCTCGCCAATCCAGGCGACCCAATGGCTACCGTAACCACCGGCGCTCCCACAAGCTGGGGACAGCCCAACTACGAGGACATCAACGGTGTCGTACAAGACTTCGGCGGCCCCAATGACGGAATGGTTTGGGCATACAACTGGCCAAACCGCGAGTGGGAAGAAGCTCCTGCAGAATGGGCAACCGTTCTCCACGATGCAACGAGCGGCCGCAACCACCGCGATCTCGAGTCCGAAACATTGGGCTGGCAAGGCTACTTCCTCGACAACCGCATCATCACGACTGCCGGTTGGAGAAAGGACACCGTTGACCTCAAGAACACCGTTGGTTCCGCAGGCCTCGGACGTTCAGAGTTCACCGAAAAGGGTTGGGTCAAGCCTGAAGCCAGCTACAACCGCTGGTCCTACGGCGACGACATCCGCAACGAAGACTCCCTCAGCGGTTCAACAAAGAGCTATGGCGTAGTAGCAGTTCCATTCCGTTGGGACGGTGGCGACTTCCGCGTGCACTACAACGAATCGACCAACTTCAATCCACCCTCCAGCGCCCAAACCGACACTTTTGGAGAGCTTCTCCCTAAGCCTACCGGCAAGGGCGAAGACTACGGATTCAGCGTAACTGCATTCGACAACAAGTTCACCGCAAAGGTCAACTGGTTCACCAATACCGCCAAGGACGAACGTACTGGCGCAGCGAATACACTGATCGATCGCCTCACACGTATCGAACACCGTTACCTCAAGCCATGGGCAGAGCAAATCGCTCACCGTGAACTGGGCTACTGGGACTACGGACAAACAGAAGGAGATTCTCCACGTCCTCCTCTTACTGACTCACAACAAGCTGCCCTAGAGTCGCGCGTTGAAGAGATCACCGGTCTTCGTTACGACTGGCCGAGCGGACTCAACTTCGGAGCTACGCAGGACACCGTTGCTGAAGGAATGGAGATTCAATTGATCTACAACCCTACCAAAAACTGGAACATCAAGGCAACTGCCGCGCAAAACGAGACAACAACCCAGAACGTTGCTCCACAGTACGACGCATGGGCTGACCTCCGCGTTCCATTCTGGAAGGGACTCACCTCACCTCTCACTGCGGCGAATGATCCGAACAACGATGGCGACAACAATCCCAACACCTACCTGTACAACGGTGTTCGTGAAACGGACATCAGCACCTTCTGGAATGCCTATGGATACACAGGGGACTTCGACCCAGGCAACCCAACTGCACCATGGAAGGACGTAAGCGACTTCTTCCTCTACGCAGTTGAGTCGCAAGTTGCGCTCGCGAAGGCTCAGGAAGGCGTCCCTTCTCCGAACCTCCGCGAATGGCGCGTCAACATCATCAGCAACTACCTCTTCACAGATGGCCGCTTCCAGGGATTCGGCGTGGGCGGCAGCCTCCGCTGGGAAAGCGAATCCGCTATCGGCTACTACGGTTACGCTGCCGACCCAGATCGTCCAACCTTCCTCAACGCTCCAGATCCAACGAATCCATACAACGATGATGGAAACGTGAACCTCGACCTCTGGGCATCCTACAAGGTCCCAGTCAAGAACGACGCTTACGATTGGAAGCTCCAGCTCAACATCCGCAATGCACAAGATTCCGGCGAGCTTCGCCCAATCGCGGTCGACTACGCGGGTAACGTATCCGGATACCGCATCATCGATCCACGCCAGATCTTCGTCTCTTCGACTTGGACCTTCTAGTCGATACTCCACATACCCTACACTCTAAGTTTTGGAAAAATTCAGGCCCCTTCCTCTTGCGAGGGAGGGGCCTTTTCTGTTAACAGAACCGTCCTCTTCTGGCCCCACCCAAATTCGGCCCATGCTCAATAAACGAACGCAAAGCCCTCTCCTCCTTGGTCTGTTCCTCGCGCTCGCGATTCTCGCCGCTTGGAGCAATAGCTACCAGGCACCCCTTGCCTTTGACGACCTTGGATCGATTAGCGACAACCCCTCTATCCGTCCGCCATACCACCTTAACTCGCTACTGAATCCACCCTCAGATGGAGCTCAAACCGTTGCAGGCCGCCCGCTGCTGAACCTTAGCTTCGCTGCCAACTACGCTTTTTCTGGAGAAAACTACACTACCTACCGCGTAACCAATGTGCTAATACACATCGGGAATTCACTTCTCGTATTCGCGCTGGCCACACAACTACTGAGCCTTGCATCCGCAAAAGATCCGGACCGACCCAAACACCTTCTATCCTTTTTTATCAGTTTGCTGTGGGCCGTACACCCGACCAGTACCACGGCGGTCAGCTACCTTGTACAGCGGGCCGAATCGCTAACCGCTTTCTTCATCCTGCTCACGCTCTATGGATTCGCCCGAAGCATTGATTCCAAGCGAAACGCCCTCTGGCTCACGCTCTCCCTTTGCTCCGCCTTCATCGGTAGCGTCTGTAAAGAAACCATGGTTACAGCACCCTTCCTTGTGGCTCTTATGGCATGGATCTACCTTCCAGCAAAGAGCGATCGCCCCCAAGGCTCGCGGGCGAGATTCGGTCTCCCGCTGTATTTCGTCCTCTTGTTCATCTCCATCCTCCCAACCGTTCTCCTTAGCTACGGCACCGGTGATCGAGCGGGAACTGCGAGCATCTCGATCGGACCCGAATCGTTTGACTACTTGAAACTCCAAACCTTGGCGATATCCCGCTACCTCAGGCTCGCGATCTGGCCAGTTGGTCAGGTCTTCGACTACGGGAGGGACATCGAAGTCCCACCTGTTTGGATCTGGTTAAGCAGCGGGTTACTGATCCTCTCCCTCCTCGGAATAGCGACCTACCTATGCTCCCAAAAGTGCCCACTCGGCTTCCTCGCCCTCTCCCCGTTCCTGTTGCTCGCCCCCAGCTCCAGTATCTTTCCGCTGACCGATCCCATTTTCGAACACCGTTTCTACCTGCCCTTGGCATTCCTGATCGCGATACTTGCCAGCACGCTCTTTCGCTACGTCCAACGCGTTTCGTTGCTGGTCCTACCGGCGCTCGCAGTCGCGCTCGCGTTTGCCACCTACGCGCGAAACCAGACTTATCAAAGCGATATCGAGCTTTGGGAAAGCTCTCTCCGCTATTCCCCCAACAACGCTAGAGCCCAGACAAACCTCGGCACCCTGCTCTTGGCAAAAGACCATAAGGACGCCGCCCTCAAGCATCTCAAGAAAGCAGTCGAGATCCGTTCAACCCCCCTCCGACTCCACAACCTTGCGAACGCTTACGCGCTCAGCGGAGAACCGGAGAAAGCCGTTCCCTTGTACGAAGAAGCGCTCGCATCCCAACCTAAATTCCCCGCTGCCACGCTCGGCCTAGCCGAAGCTCAACTCGCCCTAAACAAACACGCAGAAGCGGCTCAACGCTTTCGACAGTTCCTTGAAGGCAATCCTAACAACCTGTCCGCCTTGCGTGGATACGCACGGGCCTGCGCCGGCTTGCAGAATTTTCAGTCAGCCGCCGAAACCTACCAAAAGATCTGCCAGATTCAGCCGGAAAGTGCCGCAGCGTATTTCGATCTTGGTGACATCTACGCGCAATCGCAGAATTTCAAAAAGTCAAAAGCAGCCTTCCTGCGCTCCACCGAACTCGATCCGAGCTACGCCCAAGCCCACGCGAACTTGGGTAATATCTATCTCATGGAAAAGGATTATTTCCAAGCGATCACCTCGTACCAAGAAGCCATAAGGCTACAACCAAGCGCCATGGTCCATACCAACCTAGCGATTTGCCTTGTTTACGCAAAGCGCATCCAGGATGCGAAGACACATCTCGAAAAAGCCATCGAGCTCGACCCGAACTATCCGCCCGCCCGTAACATACTTCGACAGCTAAGAGGCCATTAACGTAGATCGGTATCGGGGATGGTGAGCGTGAAACAATGTATCATTCCCATGAAGTCGGTCAGGACCGTGCAGTCGATCCAAACTTGCTCAGCTTCGGGACAGGCAAGTCGATACGCATCCGCAACTTCTGACTCCAATTCCGCCATCAACGCTTTCTCGCTTTCATCCTGCGGCTGGAATTTTGGAATCAACACCACTTCGCCTCCATCGGCGGTCTTAACGTAGAGGCTATTGACGTAGGAACGATAGTTGATTTGCGGCTCCACATGAGCTGCTAGCAATTCGACAAATGGCTTCCCCAAGTACTTTTCGATGACTCGTTCCTGACCGGCCTCGCTTCTCCAACTTGAGATACCGGCCTCTGTATTCAGTTTCGTCTCGATTCTCGGATTGATTTCAAACGCGTCCCAATTCGCTAGCGCTGCAGCCGGATCGAATCGCATCGCAATCCGCTCTTGGCTTACAAAAGCCTGCAAGGCGGTCAGAAAAAGTTCCCGCCTAACATCCTGATCGCTGTCCAGAGCCGGTGGCAGCATCGGCACTTTGACAATTTCACTCTCTGGAAAAGCCTTCCGTATGGCTGACTCGTTTCTGGTGAAGCTTCCCTTTAACTCGCGACCCAGCATCCGGTGATAAGATCGAGTTCCATCGATTCCACGTGGTGGCTCAGCCATCAAGATCACGTTCTCCCGGATCGGTTGGATAACGAAGTCTAGGTGCTCGATCGTCTTACCAGGAAGATTTTCCAAAAACACGATTTCCTCGACCCCATAATAGTCCGCTACCGTTTTACGAAAGCGTTGAGACGTTCCGCCATTCGCGCGTAAGGTCGATTCGGATACAAGCGCGGATTTCGGACTAACGGGGAGAAAGTCTCCTCCCTGCAAGAAGAGCGGTGGTCGCGACAATTTCGTATCCACGTTCCACTTTGCCTCAAGCATGCCCGCCATCAAGGCTGGGATGCGGTCGCTCCCTTCCAAGCCTCTCAGGTTGCCCAGCTCCTCGACCATTTTGAAGTGCTGCTGAATCGGGTCCTCCGTCGTCTTGACGTCAAAAAGCAGTCCCCTCGACGCCCCCGGATCGCCCACGCTTGGATCCAACAGGATCAAGCTTCCTTCGATTCCGATCGCAAACTGCGGACCGAAATCCCTCATCCAAATGGAGAACGCTTCGCTCGTCTCCAGGCTTAAACGATCCAAGTAGGGCGAGATTCGCGAGTCAGACTCCAGCTCACCCCAAAAGGTTCCAAGCGCGCGACGGTCCAAGCGATGGTAGTACGCCACCACTTCAACTCTTGGCAGCAAGGCAGCCAACGCGTCCTTGAACAAATGTCCTAACGCTGGGGTTTCCTTCAGTTCCCCCAGCGGTATGGCAAGCGCTACCGCCCTGGTATCCTCCCATGGCATTATCAATTTGGATACAGGAACCGGCTCGGTCGGCTCTCGATAAACCGCATCGTAAGCCTCCGTAACGTTTTCCCAGAGAGCTTCTTCGCCAGCGGGTAAGACCAAGGACGGGTTGGACGACTGAGCCAGAGCCGCCTCAGCGAGCAAAAGGCTGAGAGCTCCGCCTAGGCAGCGATGCGCGAGCGAACGAATCGCAGAGAATGGGGATCGGGTAAGGTACTTTCGAGGCATAGTCGGAGACCAAAAAACTAAGAAATTCGAAAGAGGAAACCAGCTGTAATCACTAGTTCCGCCACTTATTTCCACCTTCCGCCCTTTTCTAGCGGGTCGCGTCTTCAAATCAGCTCCTTGCTGCTTCCCGCGCAAACAAAAGTTAGACACGGCGGATCCCGCATCCATGCTGGTGCAAATCGTGTCCACCACTTCCCGCAAACTGATAAAATTGCCTCAAGGCCAAGGGTTTACCGTCGCCTTGCTCGCCATTGTCGCGGCCGCTTTCCTCTTCCCAGAATGGGGAAGCCAAGGCGGTCCCCTGCGCGCCGAGATCACCACCAAGATTGCAGTCGCCCTCACTTTCCTCGTGCAAGGCCTCTCCTTGCCAACGCGACACATCGTGGCAAGCGCCACCAAACTCCGCCTCCACGGCTTCTGCCAAGCGTCGATATTCCTCCTCGCGCCCGCCGTCATGTTCTGCGTTCTCCTTGTATTCGGAACATGGATTCAAGCCGACCTGCGAACCGGATTCATCTACCTCTCCGCCCTGCCCACCACCATCTCCTCCGCCATCGTCATGACGGCCAACAGCGACGGAGACAGCTCCGCTGCCCTCTTTTCGAGCACCCTAGCCAACGTGCTCGGCATCTTCGCCACGCCCGTGCTCTGCGCCTTTCTCCTCAGCGCCTCGATCGAAGCCGACCTCCCGCTTCTGCCCCTCATCGGCAAGCTCTCCCTGCTCGTCCTCCTTCCGCTCCTCATCGGACAATCTATCCGCCCCTTCGTCCGCGAATGGGCCCTACGCTCCAAGCAAACCTTCAAACGGCTAAGCAACAGCTTCGTGCTCTTCATCGTCTACGCCGCCTTTTGCGGAAGCTTCTCCAGCGGAATCTGGCTGCAAGTCGGAACCTCAGAACTGGCCATCGCCTTCCTGCTCTCGATTCTCTTCCTGACCCTCTTCTCCTCAATCGTCTGGCTGGCAAGCCCCCTCGCCTCGCGACGAATTCCGGAACGGATCGCCGCCTTCTTCTGCGGCTCCCAAAAAACGCTCGCAGCCGGCGTTCCCATGGCCTCGCTCATCTTCGCCTCCAACTCCAGCGGAGAGCAGGCGACCTCCCTCGGACTCATCATCTTGCCGCTTATCTGCTACCACTCGATGCAGCTTTTCCTCGCAGGCGGGCTCTCCCCTTGGCTTTCAAAGAAAGCCGCCGCCTAGTCCGCTGCCGCTCGCTTTTCCAGGCGGCTCATCGCGTAGAGCGACCCCAGAATCAGGACCCCACCGAGGACGATTCCCAACCCGATCGACTCGCTCTGCACGAAAAGCGCCGACTCCAGCACTCCGCACAGCGGGATCAAGAACCGGTACGCCGATAGCACATTCACGCTGTATTGTTCGATCAAACGGTTCCAGAGCGTGAACGCAGTGGCCGAAAGGAACGCGAGGTAGAGCAGCACCCAGATAGCTCCACTACCCAGATCCCGCCAAAACCCGTCCCAACCGCCAAGTCCTAGCAACAGCAGCGCAAAGCCTCCCACAAACAGCGAAATCGACGTAATCGTCCGGCTCCCGTGGTGCGCCGACATCTTCTTGAGCCCGATCGCCCCCATCGCGCCCGAGAGCGAGGCCAACAAAAAAGCCGCCGCCCCTAATCCCACTTGTCCGCTTCCCGCCCCGGGAGCGTAGACCGCGATCCCGATCCCAACGGAGCAAGCCGCGATCAGCCCCCACTGCTTCGCGGAGGGCAAAGGCGTTTTCAAAAACACCGGAGCCAGCAACATCCACCAAAAGCTGCCTCCCCCTACCAGCAGGGCCCCCAAGGTTCCGCTCGAAACGCTGAGCGCGTAGTAGAAAAACACATACTGCAAAACGGTCTGCCCGAGGATCACCCAAAGCAACAGCCCGACCGGCGCCGCCCTCAAGGTCCTGAAAACTGACCCACGGCAAAAAGGCACGATGAGCAAGCCGGCCAACATGAAACGCAGCCCCGCAAATACCATGCGCTCCCCAAATCCCTCGATCGCCAGCGATTCGTAGCTCAGCTTTATCACCGGAAAGGCGCTCCCCCAAAGCGCGGAGCACACGAGGACCTGCAGGTAAAAGCTAAGCGGCAACGGTTTCATTGATCGAAAGAGCTCCCACAAAGCGTTCCGACCGGCTCTCCCGCAATTCCTAAATCAGCCCCTCGCCTAGGCGGAACCACTCCCGATTTCCCGTAAAAGGTGGCGCATCGCTAGCTTTAGTGTCACTAGTAACAGGTCAGGCCCGCTGCGCGAATAACTCGCCCCCGTCCGACGCAATCCCACCCCGAGCCAAGCCGTTTCACTAGCAGTGTCGATCAAGCCAGCCTAATCCCCCAAAACGTTCCCGTGCCAACCGGAATTCGCCCTACAACCATTCGCCAACGCGCCTCGTTCGCGGCCAAAGCCCTCTGGGCCTTAGCGTTTTCCTTGCTCTTTCTGGGGAAAGCCAAGGCAGTCAACACCCTCTCGGTCATTACCGAAGCTCCCAATCTAGAAACCGCCGCCTCGCTCATCAACACCGGCAAGTACGAGGAGGCCATCGCCTACGTCACGGCAGCCCAGGACCTCGACCCTTGGGTCACCGAGTGGGAGGTCCTGAAAGCGAAGTCCTACCTCGCCACCGGACAATACGAGGAAGCCTACCTCTCGCTGAATGCCTTCGTCGCGGACCGCTCCTATGAAATCCGCCCCCGGCTTC
>JBNKSG010000047.1:0-21091 GCA_050297195.1 Opitutaceae bacterium
ATCATCGCCGCCCGCGTAACCGAGGAGGTCAATGCCTATAACAACAAGGCGACCGACTACTTCCGCGGGCTCATCCAGCCTTCAGAAGCGGAGCAAACCCTCAACGGTTTCAAGATGAAGAAGCGAGCCCACGTCGACGCGGAGAAGCAAGTTTACATAGCCCTAAACGCCTTCCAGCGAAACGGATTCTTCGTATTCATAAACGACCGACAAGCCGAGGAACTAGATGAGCCCGTTCAACTCACCGACTCCACCAAAGTCTCTTTCCTCAAGCTCACTCCCCTCGTCGGAGGCTGATTTTCTCGCTGCCATGCTAAACCGATTCAAAGCGCTCTTTTCAAAAAAAACCGCCGCCCCGATAGCGTTAGCGACAGCGGACGAAAGCCCCTTCGATCCGCTCATTTCGAAACTTGCCGAAGAGGCCCAAAAGGAAAACACATACTTCTACGGCAAGGTAAAGCTGAGCGGGTGCCCAACCTATACGGAAATCAAGTCTTGGCCACACCCCGAGAAAATCGACCTGATTTTTTATAGCCTTGAGCGTATTTGCTTCATTCGAGCCAATCGAAAAAAGCGAAACGTCTACTCGAGCGATGCCCCGGACCGTATTCTAGAAGGAGTGCTCGAAAATCTCCTCTCCAGTCTGCTCCGAACCAAAACCGACTTCGAAGAGCGACAGCTAATCGAACTTCTGGAAGCATTCAGAAAAGCAGGAGGCGATAAGCGTTTCTATCAAAACTTCGGACAATGGCCGATCGGTTTCACTATTATCCAAATCGAAAAGCACGTAAAACGAGTCGGACTTTCACCTGAATTTGATTCGTGGATACAGGCGGTGCTCGAATGGCCCGAATTCGGGCAAGACACCAGCTACTGGGGCTCCGACCTGCAAAAAGCCAAACAAAAGCTGTACAACATCGTCCACGAAGCCAAAGGCGGTGATACGTCCGCGCCGCCCTATCAACTTCCCGAGGACGACGTGATCGGAAAGGCAGTCAACGATTCCATAAACTCGCTGCCGCCCGAGGAGCAGTCCGCTTTCTACGCGCTCTTCCAGCTTTGCCTCACTGCATCTTCGGGAAAGCCCACTAAGAAGTTCCTTGCCGCCAGCAAGCAAGCCCTCGCCCAGTTCAATACCGCGCACTATAAGTCCATCCTCCAGGATTGGTTCAGCACAATCTCTGCTTCCCGCGAAATCGAAATACAACGAACGCATGTTTGGCAGCACAGAGAATACACGCACACCACCCTTTCCTTCCTGTCCGAAAAAAATGCGGTCCTCTTCAAAGGCCTCGCATGGACCCTCTCCCAGTTCCACGACGAAGCCACACTTACAGCACTAGCCGTGCTCGCGGAACGCTCTTTCAAAAAGATTCCAGGCGTCGGCCCTGCTTGCGCGAGCGTGGGAAATGCCTGCCTCTATTCCCTCGCCAACTCAAAGGGGCTGCTAGGAGTTAGCCAGCTCTCTCGCCTGAAGCTCAAGATCAGTCAGGCCAATACCCGCAAGCTCATCGAAAAGTATATCGAAGAAGGCTCTGCCAAGCGGGGCATCACTCCTTCCGAGCTGGAAGAACTCGCCGTGCCCGATTTCGGCCTCACGCTCGGCAAGCGTGAGGACCGCTTCGACGACTACACGCTCGTGCTCACCGCCACCGGCGTAGGCAAAACTCAACTACAGTGGATCAAGCCCGACGGCTCTCCGCAAAAGACCGCTCCGGCCTTCACTAAGCAAAGCAAGAAGCACAGCGACAAACTCAAGAAGCTCAAGGACACCGCCAAGCAAATCCAGAAATACTCCACCGCTCAGCGCGACCGTATCGACCGCTCCTACATCGAGGACCGGATCTGGAACTACGAAGCATTCGAGAAGTACTACCTCAACCACGGCCTCGTCAGCATCATCGCCCGCAAGCTCATCTGGATTCTGCAGATCGACGGCACTAGCCTATCCGCCCTCTACCGCGACGATCGATGGGAAGACATCGCCGGAAACGAGATCCTTGCCGCCAGCGAGTCCACCACCGTCAAACTCTGGCACCCCATCCTCGTCTCCCAAGACGAAGTCCTGCAGTGGCGCCTCCGCCTCGAAGAGCTGCAGATCCAGCAGCCCAGCAAGCAGGCCTACCGCGAGGTTTACATCGTCACCGATGCCGAGCTTCAGACCCGAGTCTATAGCAATCGCATGGCGGCTCACCTCATCAAGCAGCACCAGTTTAACGCACTCGCTGGAGTACGCGGCTGGAAGTACACCCTGCTCGGCGCCTACGACCACGGGATGGATGGCTCCAAAGCCTCAATCGATCTCCCCTCGCACAAGATCCGCTGCGAGTTCTGGATCGAAGAACTCTACATGGAAGACGAGATGACCGACGCCGGCATCTGGAACTACGTCTCCACCGACCAAGTACGCTTCTACGACGAAGCCGACGAAGTCATAAACCAGCTCGACGTGCCCAAGCTCGTCTTCAGCGAGATGATGCGCGACGTCGACCTCTTCGTGGGCGTCTGTAGCGTGGGCAACGACCCCGAGTGGCAAGACCGCGGTACCACCGACGCTCACCGCAACTACTGGAGCAGCTACTCATTCGGCAACCTCAACGAAGTCGCCAAAACCCGCAAAGCCGTACTCGAGCGCCTCCTCCCACGCCTCAAGATCGCCGACAAGGTCCGCATCGACGGCAAGTTCGTCCGCGTACAAGGCAGCGTCAGAGAATACAAGATCCACATTGGCTCAACCAACATCCTCATGGACCCCAACGACCAATACCTCTGCATCGTCCCCGCCCGCAACGTAGATAAGTCGACGGATAAGCTTTATCTGCCATTCGAGGGGGATCGGGGGTTGTCGTTAATCATATCGAAAGCCGTGCTGCTCGCAGAAGACCACAAGATTACGGATACAACGATACTCAGTCAGATTCGGAGATCTTGATAACGAACATCAATAAGCTCAGACTGACCCTATTAAATCCCACTCGACGAAATATAGTCCTATTGACACCAGCCTAATAGTCCCTCGCTTTTTTCGTATTTCCACGCCCCCCCTAGGACTTCATCGCACTTTCCTTGACCGAATTTACAAAATATAAAAATGCCACTTCGAAAAAGCATAATCACCGAAAGGGTCGAAGACCTCTGCAATCAAACCCAAGAACCCAAAGATCTTGCTTTCACAAAGTTCGCCTTTTCGACAATAAAAGGAACCGACTATGATGATTTACAACCAGAGGACATCGTTGACGGTGGAAGCGATAAGCAAATCGATTCTATTACGATCGAAGAAGATTCGAACAACCAATCTGCAAGAATCACAATAATCCAGGCCAAGTTCTCAGAGAGTTTCTCCTCAAACATAGTGACTCTACTACGCAATGGTCTAGACTGGGTCTTCTCGAAACCGAAATCTGAATACGAGAAACTGAGTAACCCGAGATTCGTCGAGAAGATCAGGGAAGCAAGATCGATTCTCAACAACCTCGGACCATCAAACATATCAGTCTATGTGTACTTCGTCACACTTGGAAACGACGAGAATCTGTCTGACGAATTTCTCGCAGAACTATCCGAGACAATTAGCAAATACAACAACGGAACTTTTTCTGAATTTAAAACAGAGGCAATTGGTCCTAGAAAATTGGTCACCCTGTTAAATGTACATGAACGAAAGAATAAAAGCATTAGCTACGACTTGCCCATAGTTTATGACAGAAATCAGCCTTCTTACATTGAGTACCAATCGGAAGGGTTAAAGGGATGCATCTGTACGGCGAAAGCACAAAGCCTAGCTGCGATGATAGATAAATCCAATGAAGATTCGATATTCGACCTAAACCTTAGAAAATACTACGGTATTTCAAAAGGATCGGTAAATCCGGATATAGCTAATTCAGCATCAAACACAGATGAAGCCTATCGATTCTGGTTTTATAATAACGGCATCACAATCGTGTGCGATCGTTACGACGTTGTTCCGGATCCAGACACCACTCACCTAAAGCTAGAAAACATTCAAATCGTCAACGGATGCCAAACATCGATGACACTATCAACACTCTATCGAGAGGGAAAACTGTCACCAGAAGCTGAAGTTCTCGTCAAAATCTTCAAAACGCAAGACAAAGAATTCCTAAACCGGATTGTACTGACAACCAACAATCAGAATTCAATAAACTCGCGTGATCTGAAATCAAACGACACTGTACAGGTAGACTACCAGAGAGCATTCATGGAAAAGTTCGGACTTCGGTACGAAAGAAAACCAAGGGAGTATGGAAACCTCCCACGAGCTGAAGCTAGAGCAGTAATCAGCAACGAAAAGCTAGCTCAAGCGTACCTAGCCATCGTAAAGAAACGACCAACAATCGCTAGAACACAAAAGTACAAAATTTGGGATAGCCCCCTGTATAACCAACTTTTCCCCAACTCTGACATATCAAATCACTATCTTTCTTATCTCATTTACGACTATTGCCTCAAGCAAAAAGGAGAATCACTAAAACGCTTTAGCGACAGTCCTGTTGAGTATTCAATTGTCACATACGGGGTATTTCATTTATCAAGAGTTGTCGCATTCAAATTTACAAAAACAGAAAACTGGAGCGATAAAAAGGTAATCAACGAACGCATTCATGAGGTTTTGATTCAACCCCAAGTTCTCAATTCTCACTACTTAGAGTCGGTTCAATTCATCAAGGAGCTTTTTTCATCTAAAGGATCCGAGATAGAAAAAGAGAATATTAACAACGCATTTAAAGCCAGTCACATCGAACACATGATTAACATACGGTTGAACCCAAATAACGAAAAGACAAACCCGACTCTGAAACTTGATGAGCTACCCCTACTGTTTGACTAGAATTAAGAGGAAAGCCCCAATAGGGTCAGCAGATGCCCCAAATGTCTCACCAGAGGAAGAGGCGATCAAACGAAACTACAAGTATTCAGGCTTCTGGCGGCGGGTATTCGCCTACTCGATCGACGCGATACTGCTTGGCATCATTGGGCTGGCGCTCGGTTTCACCTTCTACGAACACTTTCTGGCCATTGGGCAGACCGGCCGCTTGTATGGGCTCGTCATCTACTTGGCCTACTTTGCCACGATGAACTCTAAGATCGGAAATGGGCAAACCCTCGGCAAACGCATGCTAGGGATCAAAGTCGTCGGCCTTGACGGCAGCACGCTCACGTTCGGGGAACGAGAAAGGGGTCAATGTTCAAAACGCAAATTCAAGCGAAGCAAAACGATGACGCATCCAAATCAAGTCTTCCCAATTCTTCCACACCCTCTTCTAGAAAGTATCCAAATCTCATGACATTACGACACTTCAAAGCCTTCTCTGTTATTTTCCTCATACTGGCTCATTCCAGCTTTTTGACGGTGTCACACGCACAGGATCACGCTCGTCCGTTCCCGAGCGCTGTGGACGCGTTTACCCTGAAAGTCACGCCCAAGGGGCTTAACAAGCTAACCATGGTGCCTACGGGTGTTCATACCGACGACGAATCCCGTTTCATCTACTCAGGACACCAAAAGGGTACGAATATAGCAGCACCCCTATTGGGATTGCCCGGGCTCATCGTCTCGTCGGAGCTGAACTCTGGAGTTGGCAAAAAGCGTTTGGGTCAGATCCAACTAAGCGAAGCAAACCTCATCGAAGAGATGGCGCTCGTCGCTATCACTGCCGCCTTTGAGGGATCGGCAAAGGGCGTAGTCAGAGAGGCATCCGGCTCCTTTGCACCAAACCACGTCCTTAAAATCTCTCCCTACGCTACCATCATCCAATCTAAGCAGAACGGCACGAAACTGCACGCCATGATCGTAGCGCAACTATTCGAAGGCCAGGACACGGAAAACCCCATCTGGAAGTCCCAGTTCTACGGAGAGGTAGACGGACAGATCGACGAAGAAACGCTGAGCAAGCCTGACCTCCTCTACAAACGACTCGAACAGGCCTTCGACCGGGCCGCCTGGGGGTTCGCCCGCATCGCCCTCAACGACTTCGACTCCTACGAACCCATCATGGCCAACGGCTGGCTGGCATGGTTCAGAAAGCCAGGCGAAATACCGGCCATACGACTGCAAGCTACAGAAGACAGGACCCTTCTCAGGCTCCCGTTTGGTGCGATTGTAGCAGGAGCCGGATACAACATAACAAGCACCCAGAACCTGAAAACAAAGCCCCTCAAGAAACTCAAAGACAAATTCAAATCCGACTTCGAGCGATAGACCGGACGAGAAAAAGCTGGCTTCTGGTATGGAGAGGTTACCCCTCACCAACAAAAGCCATCAGCATTCCTGATGAACGACTTCTTTCTGCACAATTATTTTAGTCACCCTCATTTTAAGCCCAAATCTATAATTTGGGAAGGAGAAAGGCACGAAGGGGTCAGACCTTAATCTTTGACATCCAAAAATCATGGAAGTTCTCATAATCGCCATCGCCGAGCTTCTGCTCCTACCCTTCATCGCTGGTGTTGCAGCGCTTTGCGAGCTAGCCCTTTCACTGCTGAGTCTTGTATTGCAGTTGGTCTTTGGGGTTGCTCTCAAACAGTCAAAGGAACCGAACGAGAAGAAGATAAAAATTCCCCCTACCCTCATAAAGTGGATACAACGGATCGCCGTTGGCTCCGTGGAAAGGCACGAAGGGGTCAGACCTTAATCTTTGACATCCAAAAATCATGGAAGTTCTCATAATCGCCACCCCCGAGCTTCTAAAGCCCTTCGCCCAGGTGTGGGTCGATAATATCAACGCGAACCATAAGGACTGGGAGTTTAGCTTCCAACTAAACTTCTCCGAGGACCAGTTTTACGGAGCCTCTAGCCTCAACGCCCAGCAGATCTGGCAAGACTCCATTCCCGTATTCATAAAACAAGTCGCCGAGAAGACCGGGATCGAAGAATCCACCGTCAAAGACAAAACCACCAAAGCCCTCGACGCAGTCAAAGGCTTCTTCGAAAAGCGAAATAAAGAGGAGTAGATCCATGCTGCCAAAGACTCAATTCACCATCACAATCTTGTTTGCGTTCTTCGCTGTCGTCGCCTTCAGCGACCCCACTGACCACCTTCCCGACAATTACGAAGTCCTTTACCTAAACACCTCCTCCATTAGCGGGATCGACGGAGTCGCAAGGGCGGAATTGGAACGAGCGAGCAAGCACACGGGAGTTGAGTTCGCAATGGCGATCACGTCAGCAATCCCTGAATACCTCAGCATGGACGACTACGCGGCTACCCTCTTCCAGGAATGGCGTCTGGGGGAGGCATTTGGTGGCAAAGGAATCCTCTTCCTCTTCGATACATCGAACGGCGCCTTGAAGATTGAAGCGACCTACGAGATAGAACCGCTCTTTCCGAACGAGTTCATCGTGCAAGTCGAAGGATCTTGGAAGGATTACTACGCGGATGCCTACTTTGGCGATTGTTTCAGCAGTATCATACTCAGCTTTATGCAAGTCCTCCAAGGGAAAGAGGCCAAGGAAGTATGGCCTGTTATCGAAGACTCCTTGGACAACGCTTTCAACGACTTCGTTTCAGGTGGCGATGTCCAGAGGGTGCTGGGCTTCAAGGAATCCGTAAGCGCGAAGAAGAACCGGATAAAGCTGCTAACAGAGGAAGAGCGAAGCAGATTCGACAAAGCGAGTACGATTGAAACCGTTTTCGAACGCTACGTCACGTCGCTAAAACTCGGTTACAACGATCCATTCCTAGGCTTGCTCACCGAAGGCAGTCAATACATGCGGCTTGAATACCCGAAAGGACCGAGTTTTCAGAAGAGGGCAGCGGAAGAATTCAGCGGGCCTCACCAGATCTACCAACAGGGGGACTTAGCTGCCATACGTTTTGAGGATCCTCTTGTAATGGCTCTATATTTGCGCAGGGACGCTACGGGTTGCTGGCAGTTCGACATTACAAAATCGTGGGCTTACGCTCAGGCAAACTCAGAGTTGACGGAATTCTACCCTACTTTTTACGACATCCCGTGGATGTTCGCATGGCCAGAGTTCAGAGCGACCCCAAGCTATCCCAGCACCCCTGCTCTTTTGCCTCTAGAAACAAACCTAGAAGAGCGCATTGATCGTCTAGAACTCTTGATCGCTTCCGATCCCGAAAACCCGAGACACTACTTTGAGCTAGGAGACCTCCTGTATTTCGAGTGCTATTGGATAAGGAGCGCAATAGATATCATTGAAATAGGACTCTCCAAAAAACCAGCAAATACGGCCTACCACTACCGGGCAATGACGATGAGGTACAGGTATCCCGACCACAGGAACATTCTAAACCTACGGAAACAGATTTTCGAGATCGATCCTGGAGATTCCGACAACCGAAAAGCGCTCCTGGCCCTCGCCAAGGAATCAGGAAAAGAAGCAGAGCTGGTGAATAAGCTCGAGAGCCTGGATACGGGTCCAATCCCCAAGAAACCAGCAATACTCAGAGCCGACTCGAGAGGACAGAGCCGAAGTAAATACACGCTCGGAAAAGGATCCAAAACTCTGAGTTTTGAGCTGACTATGCTCAGAGCAAACAGACATCCCGATAAAAGATCATTCGTCTACTTTCTGATCAAAAACGATTCCCAAAGAGGAAACTGCGGAGAGGTTTTCGAATTTGGACCCGAAGGAGAAAATTGGATCTATTGCTCGCCATTCGCCAACAATGAGGAGGGCGAAGCGAGTATCGTACCGCTCAATGCATCCGCCACCATAGAGATAAGCTTCGACTGGAGTGCACCCGACACTCTGATTGTTCGATGCGGGAATCGAGTGCTCGACGAAATGCCCCTGAACTTTGAACCCGATGTCGCTTTTGCATCTTCATACAGCTCGGATGCGGTATTTACTTTCAACCAGTAACGTGAGCGGAAGAGGGAAACCCCAAGAAGGTCAGCTCTTGAATCTTTGGCATCCCGCTAACCATGGAAGGCCTCATAATCGCCTTCGCCGAACTGCTGCTCCTTCCCTTTCATCGCGAGCATTGTAGCGCTGCTCACTTGCAGTGATTCAATTTCGGCGCATCCTTAAAGCCCAGCACTGAACCCAACTCAATATGAATCGTTCGCATCAACGAATTCGAAGCATCCTCGTAGGCTTCTCAATCTTAGCCTTGGGCACACTTAACGCATCCGATAGCGATGAAGCCGCTGCCACCGAACGAGTCACTGACACCGCATCCATGAAGCTCGCCATCCAAGCGAGAGAGATGGAGAAAATCGGAAGGATCCGGGCAGATTTGGACGAAGAAAGCGTGGATACATTTAGAGCCCTTGTAGAAGGGCTCCCGCACAGCCCCTATCGAGAAAAGCTGCTTTACATAGTTGTCGTAGAACTGGCCCGCTACGACGGAGAATTCGCCGTCAACTACGCCCTCAGCCTAGCAACCGAGAATAGGCAAGAGTACGCTAGCGCCGCCATGCTCGCTTGGGTAAGCAACTCACCCGACGAGGCTTGGGAATTCTTTCTTACGCTCTCCAATTTTGGACAGGACAGAGCCTTCAAGGCGGAGATGCTTGTATACGGCACAGCAGAAACCGACATCGATAAAGCCTTCCAATTCTACAATCAACTTTCCGATGAGATCGATTGTATCGACTGTTCCGCCAAAACCATTATGCGAAAGCTGTTTTACGAGGGTGAAACCTCAAAGATCGACGAGTTCGAGACACGCATCGAAGACGAATTCAAGCGAGAACAATGGCAGAAAAACAAATGGGACATGTGGGGGTACTACCAACCTTCAGAAGCCTTGGAACGACTCAATCAAATCGCAACCGACGAGGAACGTAATGACGCGCGGGTGAACGTTTACGGAGGGTGGGCGCGCTATCAGCCAAAAGAGTGTATCGAACATTTGGTTGCGCACGAATCCGAAGACGTCTTTGCAGCTGCCTTTCCGAAAATTATCCACGAGTGGGGCTCCCATTCGCTTATCGATCGTTCTCTGGATCTGATCAAGAGCATTGATCGCGACTCCATAACAGACCGCTCCATAGTGGCAATTAGTTCGCGTCTAGCTGCCATCGACCCCGAATTCTCTTGGGAACTCGTAGATTCAATCGATGACCAGATCATACGCGAGTCCGGCATTCGACATTTTGTCTGGTCCACGAGCAAGTCCGATCCACAGTTCCTGCGTGACCTCATCGAACGCACAACCGACCCCAAGGGCCAAAACGCAATCTTGTGGTGGTTTCTTCAATACGTTCCTTGGAACGGTCACTTCGATCTCGAAGCTGACATGCAATACTTCCAATTGATCAATAACTACAACAACGAAAACAAGTCATTGGAACACCTTGCTTCCGAGGTACTAGATCCCAGCTCCTCGGTATCTAAACACATCACTCCTGCTCGACTGTGGGCCGCTATAGAAGCTCAAACTTGGCTAAGCACCGCGGACAAGAAACGATTCAATCTACTGTTGAACCCACAATAGAGACTTAGAGATAGCAGAGATAACTTAGAAGCAGTTGTCACCTGTTCACCATGGAAGACCTCATAATCGCCATCGCCGAACTTCTGCTCCTTCCCTTCATCACTGGCATCGCAGCGCTTTTCGAGCTAGTGCTTTCACTGCTGAGTCTTGTGTTGCAGTTGTTTTTTGGGAGTTTACTCAAACCGTCCACGGAATCGAACGGGAAAAAGATCAAGATCTCTCCTGCCCTCATAAAGTGGATACAGTGGATTGCCATTGGCTCCGTAGCCATGTTTGCGACTTCCTTGCTATTGATCAATTTCTTATTCCTCGAGGAAACAGTTCGCTTCGCGACGGACAAGGTGGAGGAGAAGACCGGATTCGAAATCCAGAGTAGAAATAAGTAGCCTACCCCAGCTTTCTATGTTGGGATTCCACTACCTACGCTGCATAACCCCAATTCATTGACGACTATCTGAAGTGGCTCGCTACGCATCTATTCGTTGAATGCGACGAGAGGCGAATCGCCCTCCCCATAAAAAACCATTCCCCAACAATTCTTCCGCTTACCCCCATGTTCGCCAAAGCCCCCTTGCACGCAGCTCTGGTATTTCTCGCTTGCGCCTCAACGCTTCACGCGCAGGAGAGCTACCCCTTCAACGATCCGGACCTTCCCAAGGAAGCGCGCATCGACGATCTAATCGCGCGAATGACCATCGACGAGAAGATCGGTATCATGTCCTTTGAAACGGGGATACCGAGGCTTGGCGTCACCTACACACGCACCTCGGAGGGCTATCACGGCGTGGCTCAAGGTGGACCGAGCGATTGGGGCAAACGCAATCCCACCCCTACCACGCAATTCCCGCAAGCCTACGGACTCGCGGCCACATGGGACCCGGAGCTCATCGAACGCGTCGCGGCAAATCAGGCCGAAGAGGTTCGCTATCTTTTTCAAAGCGAAAAATACCAGCGATCAGGCCTTGTCGTCATGGCCCCCAACGCTGACCTCGCTCGCGATCCTCGATGGGGCCGCACCGAAGAAGTCTATGGCGAAGATCCCTTCCTGACCGGAAAGCTCGCCGCCGCCTTCTCCCGTGGACTTCGCGGCGATCACCCTCGCTACGCCAAGGCCACCAGCCTTCTGAAGCATTTCCTCGCCAACAGCAACGAAGACGGGCGTTTCCATACCTCCTCGGATTTCGACGAGCGGCTATGGCGAGAGTATTACGCCAAACCCTTTGAAATGGCGATCAAGGAGGGCGGAGCCAACTCCATGATGGCTGCCTACAACGCGATCAATGGAACTCCCGCCCACATCCATCCTATGCTCAAGGAAATTGTCATGGGAGAATGGGGACTTAACGGCACGATCTGCTCGGACGGTGGAGGCATGTCGCATCTCGTCGATCAGCACGAGACGTTTTCCGATAAAGCGGAAGCCTCGGCAGCTTGTATCAAGGCAGGCATTAACCTCTTTCTCGATACAACCGAAGGCATCAAACCCGCGCTCGAACGAGCACTCATCGTCGAATCGGATATCGATAAGGTCATTCGAGGGCGTATCCGTCTTTTCATTGAACTCGGCCTGCTTGATCCGCCTGAACTTTCTCCGTATTCGAAAATCGGACACGAACCCGGCGCTGAACCTTGGGATCGGGCCGAGACTCGAGAATTCGTTCGCGAAGTGACGCGGAAGTCGATCGTCCTGCTTCGAAACGAAAACGGCATCCTTCCGCTCGACCCTACCGAAATCGGTTCAATGGCAGTCGTGGGTCCACGGGCTAACACTGTCTTGCTTGACTGGTATTCCGGCACTCCACCCTACAGCATACCTCCTCGCGACGGCATTGCCGCCTACGCGAGTTCCGGAAACCCGCGCATTCCCCCGAAGTTCCACGTCAACTGGGTCGCCGATACGAGCGACACCGCCCTTGAACTCGCCGCGGAACGGGATGTCGCCATCGTCTGCGTCGGCAACCACCCGGAAAGCAACGGCGGTTGGCAGGTGGTGACATCGCCATCCGAAGGCAAAGAAGGCATCGACCGCAAGGAAATCGTCCTGCAGCCCGACCAGGAGGCTTTCATCCGCAAAGTCTACGAGGCAAACCCAAACACCATCGTAGTATTGGTGGCGAACTTTCCCTATGCCATGCCCTGGGCCGCTGAAAACGCGCCCGCGATTGTTCAGCTCACCCACGCAAGCCAAGAGCAGGGCAATGCCCTCGCTGATGTACTGTTCGGCGAATACAACCCTGGAGGAAAAACCATTCAAACCTGGCCCAAATCGATCGACCAATTGCCACCGATGATGGACTACAATATCAGGAATGGCCGCACCTACATGTATTCCGCTCACGAGCCGCAATATCCTTTCGGCTACGGACTCAGCTATACGACATTCGAGCTTTCCAATCTCCTAGCGGAGGAGACGCTTCGCAAAGACGGGAAAACGAATATCCGTGTCAACGTTTCCAATACAGGCGAACGCGATGGCGACGAAGTCGTGCAGCTCTACGTACGCTACCCGGAATCCAAAGTCGAACGTCCCGCCAAACAGCTGCGAGGCTTCCAGCGCATCACCGTTTCCGCAGGAGAAACGCGAACCGCGAACCTAGCCCTAGATGCCGCCGACCTCGCCTATTGGGACGTCGACAGCCATGCGTGGGTCGTGGAAACGGGACCGGTCGAGCTCCTCGTCGGCACCTCGTCAGCCGACAAGGACCTGACACTGGCCGCCACCATCGAAGTCATCGACTAAGCGGAGAAATGTGCGACCTGGTCCTCCGGACGTTTGCCCGCACAGGCCATCTTGACCAATCGGGGAACGCAAATATAGTCGGCTTGCGTTTTGACGTTTGATCCCTTTTTCTTTCGCCCCCTGCTCCCCGGAAGCGATCGATTTGGCGGCGGGCGACAGGGAAAGGTGTCGATGACGGGCGGCCTATTCTTTTTCACAACGACAGCCCCTGCCGAACGGTCAACTTTGTCTAGCTACCCTTGTTCTATGCGTGTTATAAAGCTACTCTCCATTTTCCTGCTGTTTTGCGCTGTGAACCGTGGCCTCATTGCGAGCGATAGAATTCCCGGAACCTCTGTTCAGATGAAGGCACCGGCGGGGTTTTCGTTGTCGTCGTACTTTCCCGGGTACATCTCGAAATCGTCAGGGGCTACGATTACCGTGTCGGAATTAGAGGGAGCCAACGTCAATGAGTTAATGGAAATTTATACACCTTCCGGCATGGCGGAGTTCGGCATGCGATTTCTTTCAAAGAAAGAGGTGTCGCTAGCTAATTCGCAAGGTACCTTGCTTGAGGCCGAACAAAGGATTCAGGGAGCGTCCCGGCACAGATGGATTCTGATGTTTGATAATCCTCAAGGTGCCGTAATGGTAACGGCCATCATACCGAGCTCCAGACCAAGCTCGGAATACCAGGAAATATCGAATTCGCTTCTATCGTGCCGTATTTCAGCGGACAATCCGATTAGCGTTTCGGAGGGATTGGCGTTCACCATAGAAGAGTTAGGCGACCTAAAGTTAGCGACACGAATCCAAAACAATATTGTTCTCACTCTTCATGGCTTGTTCCCATTGAAAGAGAAGGGTTCTCCATTTGTAATCGTTGGCCGCTCAGTGTCCGAGTATCCCATCCCGACCGATGAGCTTCCAGATTTCTCAAGGAATCGGTTGCTACAAACAGCGAAGCTGGAGGACGTGTATGTGATCGACGAGGAAACCATGATTATCGATGGCCTACAGGCTCACTACATTGTAGGCGAAGGGTTTCATGAAGGGACCGGTAGGCGTACTTCGATCGATCAGTGTATTCTTTCCTCGGGAAAGGAGTACTACATCTTCCAAGCAATCGTCGAAAGCGAACAAAGACCTACCTACGCAGAGGCATTCATGGATACCCTTTATTCTTTCAAGCGCTCGGAGGTGAAGAGAGTTCCCGATATCGTCGGTTTCTGGAAGTCAGAAACGATCGATGGTCATTACCTCGAATACACATTTGAACCGGACGGAACGGTGCTCTGGTCCGTGCCGCCGGAGGGACAAGTCATGTGCAAATACAAAACGAGAGCCGGCGCTCGTTACCCAGAAATGGATGTGTACGATTTCGAGATGCCCAATTCTGAAGGGATTAGGTTCCATGCAATATTCTCCGTGGCGGGGGACACCCTCAGGATTGAAGGCGTTCCAACGAAATATGGTTTAGCAGAGGACGGCACTATCGCGGTCCGACCGGATTCCTTTGGAACTAATTCGATACGACTGAAGAGACACACCAAAGGAGCACATTAACGGTACGACGCTACCAGAACAAACGGAATCAGTGCTTCACCATTCAGCCATTTGCGACTTCAGCTTCCTGCGAGGCCAGGTCAAGGATACCGAAAGGGACCAACGGCAGGTCGGCTTGGTCAGGGGCCTGGTAAAGCCGATGTCCCTGCTCTTCTGTGACAACGTGAAAAGCGCACGCGAGCTCACGCGCTAACTGCCCGAGCGTCTCGACTCTCTCCGGTATCCTTGGATACGGGCTCGACGACTCCACCCCAGTTACGGCGTGTACTCGAAGGCTCCCCCCGTTGGGGCGCTGAAGTCTTCGAGCGCCTGTTCGTTTGAACCGTTTCGCAAAGCGCGCTAGAAACCGCGCGGACCGCGGCCATTGCCGCGCATCCGTTGCTGCTTTGGTGCGGGCGGGGTATCGAGGTAGAGGCTGTACCACTCTTCCCCTAGGCCTGCATTGGAGAAGCTCTTCACACGGTCGTTGGATAGGTGTTCCCAGTTCCGGCTGAAGGTTTCGACGCTTGTAGCCTCCTTGGCCTTCAACAAGACCCGACGGGCTTCATCAGGCTCGCCCGCCTTAACGTAAATCCACGACATCAAGCCGTACAGCAAAGTGCCGTTATCGCCCCGTGACCACCTGATCCGGCGCTTGTAGACCTTTTTTGCGCCTTCCAAGTCATCGTTCTTGTAGCAACGCGCCATCCTCATGGCCGCCGCCATGGGGTCCATCATCATCGGGCCCCTCAAGAAACCGCAGGTGGCAAGGATCTCGTCTACCTGCTCGAACTCCTTGAGCTGGTAGTGGAACTGCAGGCGCATGGTCGCAATCTGGCGTCCCGTGAGCAAGGACCACTTCCGGAAGGGCTCGAGTCGCTTGGTGAGCTCTAGCCCCTCCTTGAACATGGCCTTTTGATCCATTTCGAGCTGGCGTTGCAGCTGCTTAACGTTTCCGCCAGGCTTGTTCTGGAACTGCTGCACCTTCCGCTTCATGCGCCTTTGAGCGGCTTGCATGCTCTCCTGAAGAACGCCTTGGACCTTGGACATCTTTTTCCGGACCAGGAATCCGACCAGGTAAAACGTGCCAGCAAATCCGGCGATACTGAGGAAGACCGTCATTCCGGTACCTGCCTGCGAAGCGATCAAGGCGCCCGCTATTGCGGCAGAGACCAGAGCTGAAATGAGAAGTGAAAGCATGTTGTGAGATCTTTTGTCTAAAAAAATTAATCCGTACTGTGATTTCTCCAAAGAGGAGAGAGACAAGGAGGTCAATCCGGAATGTCCAATACCACTTACGAACTGCTTCGAGCATTCAGCGAAGGCGGTCCAAACCGTAAGAAATCCACCCAAGGGTCAGTTCAGAGGTCTTAACATGCGAAGACCTTTTTTTTGACATGGCAGAAGGTTACACTCAGCCCACCGAAAACCGTATTTATTTCTCCAATACAATACAACAAAATGGAGTCGAAACGGCTAGGCTCCGATTTGAGACTAGCCCATTTCTTACACCGCGACGGAATGCATGGCGTACGATTCCCGCCCTCCACCAGAACAAGGACTGGACCCGCTTCGAATCAGAGCATAATCAATACCCATGGAAACCCCAATCTTCGCTGACTACACCGTAGCAGAACCAGACCTCGAGCGGGTCACAGAACGCTATGAGGTTCTGTTCGAGCAGGTAGAGTCTGCCGCTGACTCGGAAGCATGCCTTGCTGCTGTCAAAGACTGGGATCATCTGCTCCAGGAGCTCGCAGAGTGGAGCACCCTCACCTATACCCGTTTTTCTCAGGATGCAGAGAATGAGCAGAATAAGGCGGGACAGGATCGCTTGGACTCCATCTGGCCGAAGTATTTCGATCTTGAAACTCGGATGAAGCGAAAGCTGCTTGCCTCCCCCTACCGAGCAGACCTTGAGAAGGCGACTTCGAAGCAACTCTTCGACAAATGGCAGTGCGAAATCTGTACCTTCGACCCGAAGATCGAGGAGGACCTAACCAAGGAGTCGAAGTTGAGTTCCGAATACACGTCTCTCACGGCGAAAGCTCAGCTGGAATTCAATGGCGAATCACTCACGCTCTCCGAAATCGCGACGCATTTCGAGGACCCAGATCGAGCAACGCGGAAACGAGCCCACGAAGCGAACGCGGCCTGGTATGCCAGCAACGGGGCAGAACTGGATCGGATCTACAACGAGCAGGTCAAGCTGAGAGACGCGATGGCAGGCAAGCTGGGTTACAACAATTTCGTGGAGCTCGGCTACAAACGCATGGTGCGAATCGGATACGGACCAGAGGAAGTATCCACATTTCGAGAAGAAGTGAAGCTCGAGGTCGTTCCACTCTGCAAGCAATTGGCCGAAGCTCAGGCGCGGAAGCTAGGCGTCGATTCGCTGATGCACTGGGACGGCTCTATCCACAATCCTGACGGCGATCCGAAGCCGCTGGGCGGCCATGACTGGATGCTCGAACGAGCACAAGAGATGTTCAAAGGGATGGGACATGGGCTCGATGGCTTTTTCGAAGAAATGCTGGAGCGGGGCATGCTAGATCTGAAGTCGCGCAAAGGCAAAAGCGGCGGCGGGTTTTGTAATTCGTTTCCCCTCCTCGGCTTCCCCTTTATCTTCGCCAACTTCAATGGGACGCGAGCGGATGTGGATGTCTTCACCCACGAGATGGGACATGCTTTTCAAGCTTGGTCGAGTCGCAAGCTACCCATGAGCGAAATGGTATGGCCGACCTCGGAAGCCTGCGAGGTCCATTCGATGGGACTGGAATTTCTCTCCTGGCCATGGATGAACTTGTTTTATGGCGAAGATGCAGCGGAGGAACTGCGCAGAATCCACCTGACGTCATCGATTCTATTTATTCCGTATGGGGTATCGGTCGATCTCTTCCAACATCAGGTCTACGAGAATCCTAAGGCATCGCCAGAAGAGCGAAATGCCATGTGGCTGGAGATCGAACGGACGTACCTACCTTGGTATCAATATGGAGACCTTCCAGCACTCGGCGAAGGACGGCTGTGGCAGATGAAGCAACACATATTCAACAGTCCCTTTTACTACATCGACTACACGCTCGCCCTGACCGGCGCCCTGCAGTTTTGGAGCAAGTCACGGACCGCCCCAGAGTTCGCGTTCTCCGACTATGTCCAGCTTTGCCGCAGAGGCGGCGAGCTCCCCTTCACAGGACTCCTCGATTCGGCCGGATTGGTTTCCCCTTTTTCCCAAGGCTGCCTCAGGGGTGTAATCACCGACGCCCGCAACTACCTGCTGTGAGCAGCGAAAACACAACGGAGGCCCGCTATGAATACAGAAAGTCATCCGTGTAAATCATCGCTTCAAGAAAGTCGCGACTGATTTATCATACTCGTAGATCTCTACCATGAACACCCCGCTCGAAGACATACTGGTCAACGCTTATGCACGCGAAATGGAAGCATACCTGAAGGATCATCCGGAGGATTTTCCAGAGGCGATCGACTTAGCGGTAGCGGAGCGGGAACGCTATTCCTGGCGGGCCGCATGGCTGTTGGGCAACTGCATGGAAAAGGACGACAAACGGGTACGCAGTTCACTCGACCGGCTCATCGCAGCCATGCCCGGGAAACCGGACGGCCACTGGCGGGAGCTGATGAAGATCGTATCCAAAATGCGCTTAAACGACGAGCAGGAAGGCCGCGTTTTCGACATGGCGATGCAGCAGTGGCTGGACCCGGACAAGCAATCGTCCGTGCGCTGGAAAGCCTTCCAGTTCATGGCCGCCATGGTGGAAACGTATCCGGAGCTCGCCGCCGAGGTAAAGCTCGTGCTGCGACCAGACCTGATCGAACCGCTATCGCCAGGAGTCCGCCGCTCCGTATCCCGGGAGGGCAAGAAGATTCTAGCCATGAAACCACTGAGCTAAAGCGATCTAGCCTGAGGAATTCGCAGCGGTCCAACTTCACTGACCTGCTCCCCCTAATTAGAGCATCATCTGCGTAGATGTGTGTCATTTGCGGCTCCCAAGAAAAGACGCGGCCTTAACCTTGGGATTTCAGAAAAGATCGAAATGAACCTTTTGACTTTGATCCCATTCGAAATCAGCTTCCCACGACTCGCCCCACCCCCTTTCACTAAAACCCAACAACGTTCATATGAAAAAACTCGTCACGCTTGTATTCGCATTTCTCGTACTCATCCAATCCAACGCAGCGGAGCCGCACCCTGCGGATCTCGAACTTGAGGAGCTCGTCAACCGGATAAAGACCAAGCTGAACTCCAGTCAACCGTCCGAGGAAACCTTAGCCGCTGAACTGGAGGATTTCGAAGCCCTCATCGAAAAGTACGCAGACGTCCCGGAACAAGCCGCGCAAATAGCGTACTTCCGTGCGTCCCTGTACGCCCATGTCCTTAACGACGAGGAAACAGGAAAGAAGCAACTTTCTGAAATCGAAAGCAAGTATCCCTCCACCAGAGCCGCTAGGCAGGCCGAGCACGCTCTTTACCTGATGAGCCCCGAAGGCAAGGCGGAGGCGAAGGCCAAGGAAGACGCACGCCTCGCCACACTTTCCCAATTGACAGGATCCCCGGCCCCTGAGCTCGACTTCGAGTGGTCTACACAGGACGGCTTAAGCAAACTTTCAGACTTGAAAGGACAAGTTGTGGTACTCGATTTTTGGGCGACTTGGTGTGGCCCCTGCATATCCTCCTTCCCTCAAATGCGGGAACACGTAACACACTTCGAAGGCTGCCCAGTCACCATCCTTGGCGTGACCAGCCTCCAAGGCCGCATTTCGAACCTCTCCTCGGGGAAAGCGAATACCAGTGGAAATCCAGAACTCGAATACGAACTCACGAGCCAGTTTATCGAGGAGCACGACATGACATGGGATGTGGCGTTCAGTAAACAAAAAGTGTTCAACGAAGACTACGGAATACGCGGCATCCCCTCCGCCGTGATCATAGCCCCTGACGGCACCGTTCGTCACGTCGGCCTCCATCCCGGCAATCCACAAGCAGACATTACCGGAAAAATCGAAGCGATCCTTAAGGAGTTCGAGCTCCCGCTCCCCAAGGAATAAGCCAAGGCGTGCCTCGCTGGTTCGCCTGCACCGCAAGGATCCGGCTGACGTCGGCGAGGACGTTTTGTATTGGCCACAAGAAGGCACAAAAACCAAACCGCTGAAGGACCTTCGTTATAACGAAGGCTTCGCGCTGCAGGATTCTTCGTGCCTCTTCGTGGCAAAATATCGCTGCAGGATTTTCCACCTAACTCCGCGTTCTCAGCGTCCTCTGCGGTTAACAAAACACTGCAGGATCTCATTTCGTGGGCTAGGACTACTTTGTAGTGACGCGTCGTCGCGTTCACTCCTCGGTAGTGGGCAAAAGCATCCCAAATTCACTCGCGCTCTGAGCGCGAACGCGGCTTACTTTCTTGGCTTTCTCTCTTCATTCATGGCTTCCCTTCCTAAAAACACCAAATTTTTCGCGGCGATCGCGATCGCCGCCCTCGCAATTGTATTCCTGCTTGTCTTTTTCGGAGATCTCAAAAGCCCGAAGCAGTTGTCGCTCGATCGACTCCAGGAGATCGAGCAGCAGATTGACGCATTCATAGAAACAAATGGCAGGGCACCAGCAGCGCTATCCGAACTCGGGCTTCCAGAAGAGACGTTGCAGGACCACATGGGCGAGCCGTTCAAGTACATCGTGACCGCAGACTCCGTCACCGTACTCAGCTACGGATCCGACAAGGAACCTGGCGGCAGTTTCTTCAAGAAGGATTATTCGGTTACGATCGAACTGCCGTAGTCATTAACGTGATACACGTTGGCGGCAGCTGGAACCGTCCGTGAAATAGAGAGTGAGCGCTACCCAAAGGGAGATACGTTTCCATCGGAACTCGCCGTGCTAATACAGCTCAACCGACACGGTCCGCAAGCTCAGGTATTCTCCTGCCTGATCGAGTACCTTGCATGAAGAACAAGCTGAATTGAAGGAAAACTCCCTAGGCCGCAGGGCGATATGCCCCAGGGCTAACGCGGCATTAATTGCAGGATCAAAAACCATCCGGCTTCGGCCTCCTAAAGTCCTTTCGCCTAATGCCTTAGCCAGGCCTTGAAGGTTTTAAACCCTATTAACGCGAATGGCTCTACAGCGACATTTCCAGGTGCCGATTGGTAGGACGCAATTAACCGAACCGACCGCAATTAATGGCCTACAATATTTCTAAACTGGAACTCAAAGCCGCAGCGCAAAAGCTGCCACCTTCCCCTCAAATCTTCGCCAAGCTCACCAAGCTGCTCAAGGATCGGAACACGGTCACCAAAGACATCGTGGAGCTAGTAAAGAGCGACGCATCCCTGACTGCCAAGGTCCTCAAGCTCTCCAACAGCATGGCCTTCAGTC
>JBNKSG010000048.1:0-20940 GCA_050297195.1 Opitutaceae bacterium
CTCCGGCTCCCTCGAGGTCCTGCACGGTGGCCTCCGAGTTTTGGACCTTGGTGAGAATGAGCTCTTCGGCTGGCTTTTCCGCCAGCAGGTTGAAGGCGAATACCATGACGATCACACCGCCGAGCACGAGGGCTACGCCCCAGATCAGGTCGGTCCAGGCGCAGGCTTTCAGGCCGCCGACAAAGACGTAGACCGCGGCGAATGCGGCGATCAGCCAGCACATGGCAGTGAGGCTGTTGATGACAGGAACGTCGTTATAGTATTCGGAAACGAACTTCGCTCCGGAGAAGATAACGGAGGAGGTCGCGACGAAGACCATGGTCACGATCGCGGGGATCGCCATGGCGAGGCGGGCGACTCCGCCGAAGCGGTACTGGAGAAATTCGGGAATCGTGTAGAGGCCCGCTTTCAAGAATCGAGGCAGGAACCAGAAGGCGACTACTACGAGGGTGAGGGCAGCCATCCACTCGTAGGAAGCGATCGCCATCCCGAGCCAGTTGGCTGCGGAGCCGGACATGCCCACGAACTGCTCGGTGGAGATGTTAGCGGCGATGAGCGAAAAGCCTACCAGCCACCAAGTGAGGCCACGGCCGGCGAGGAAGTAGTCGCTTGCGTTAGCGGATCCTTCGTGATCGGGGGTTCGGCTTTTCCAGATGCCGAGGGTGATGACACCGACGACAGCGGTGATGAAGAGGAATACTTCGAGGAATAGCATTATATTAGGTGTTTTAGGGTCAGAATCAGGGGAAGCTGAGAGGTGTAGGGTTCTAAACTTCGGTGGTCAATCTTTCGCTCGGCAAGATGGTTGGTATGAACTGAGTATGCCATAGAAAAAGGTGATTAGTCGTTGAATGGGAGCGTCTTGTTTGGTGCTCCCCCTTTCGGGGGAGGCCTTGCCAAAGCATCGAGTTTTCCGCTCTTAGCCCTCGCGGGTAAGCTGCTGCCAATAGCGCTCGGGGGCTTGCAGAAAGCTCTTGGTGAAGCTGACGTGCTCGAGCTCCGTGTAGCAGGTCGACTCCAGCCCGTATTCGTCGAACTTCCAGATTTCGGCATCCGGCACGCTGAGGATGATGGGGGAGTGGCTCGCGATGATAAACTGGCAGTTTTGCTGGGCCATCTCGTAGACGAAGAGCGCGAAGGCCAGCTGGCGCTGGGGCGAGAGGGCCGCTTCCGGTTCGTCGATCAGGTAGAGCCCGCCCGGATGGATACGCGACTTGGCAAATTCCAGAAAGCCCTCGCCGTGCGAGAAGTCATTGAGGTCGCGGCCGTAGCGGGCGTTGATGGCTCGCTTGTTGCCTTCCATGTATCCACGAACCCGTGCGTCATCCTTGAACTGCTCGATGTAGCCGTCGAAGGTTTCCTCCAGCTCCTTGTTGCGGCGGATGAAGTTGAAGAAATCTTCGGCCCGCAGGAAAAAGCCTTTGCCCGTGCGCCGACTCCAGCCGAGGCGGAGCTGCTTTGCCAGTGGACGAATTTCGGCGAGGGTGGGGTCTTGATCGAGGGAGGAGTCGCCTACGCTGATCCGCTTCGAAGCGATGGCGACCGATTCCAGCAAGCTGGATTTTCCGCTCCCGTTCTCGCCCACGAGGAAAAGCACCTTGGCGTTCAGATCCCGCTCCTGCAGGCTTGGGACAAACGGAAGCGAGAAAGGAAACGAAGAGTCGTCCTCGGGCTGCGGGCAGTGGATACGCTTGAGGAAAGGCATGGGAGGCGATGGCTCGGAGATTGGGGGACTGCCAATCGCGACACAAGGTCGCTTCCCACAAATTAGCGCTTCGCGGTTGAAACGCCGAAGGCGGCCCCTAGCGTGCTCGGCACATGAATTCAAAGACGCACCCTTTTCATAGCCCTGCCAAGTTAGTCGACTGGTCGACTCTCACCCCCGACAAAATCGCCGCCGACATCGAGGCGGCCTTGGCGGAAGGCCAAGCCGAGATCGATGCTATCTGCAAGGTCACGCCCGAAGAGGCGACGTTTGAAAATACCTTTCTCGCCCTGGAAGCGGCCGGCGAAACCTTGAGCCGGGCCTGGGGGCGCGTGGACCATCTCACCTCCGTCAAGGACAGCGAAGCCCTGCGCGAGGCCCACCGGGCCATGCTGCCCAAGGTCACCGAATACTCGTCCCGCATTCCGCTCAACGCAAAGCTATGGGCTGCCTTGAAGAGCTTTGCGGAAAAGCCCGAAGCGGCCGAGCTCGCCGGCGTGGAAAAGCGCTACTTCGAGGAAACCTTGGCCGACTTCAAGCAAGCCGGCGCGGACTTGCCGCAAGAGAAGAAGACTCGACTGGAAGCCCTCAACCAAGAGCTGGCCCAGAAGACCAAGAGCTACTCGGACAACGTGCTCGACTCCACCAACGCCTACGAGCTTCTGATCGACGACGAAAGCCGCCTTGCCGGGCTGCCCGATTCCGCCAAAGCAGCGGCCCGCCAAAGCGCCAAGAGCAAGGGGCACGGCACGGATGAAAAGCCTGTATGGAGATTTACGCTACAAGCTCCCTCCTTCATGCCTGTCCTCAAATACGCGGACGATGCCGCGCTGCGTAAGACCATTTACGAAGAAGCGGCGTTGATCGGCCTCAAGGACAAGTGGGACAACAGCGAGCTGATCCGGGAAATTCTCAAGCTCCGCCAAGAAAAGGCGGAGTTGCTCGGCAAGAAGAACTTCGCCGATCAGGTCCTGCAGCGCCGCATGGCGAAGTCCGGCGACAATGCTCTCGCCTTCACGGACGACCTTTTCCGGAAGTGCAAGGACGCGTTCGCGGCCGAGTTCGACGAACTGGAAGAGTTCGTCGCCGCGCAAACCGGCCAGCCCAAAGATCGTCTCGAGCCATGGGATATCAGCTATTGGTCCGAGAAGCTCCGCCTCTCCAAGTACGATTTCGACGACGAGGTCCTGCGTCCTTACTTCCCCATCGACGGCGTTCTCAACGGCATGTTTCGCATCGCCGAACGCATATTCGGATTGCGGATACAAGATCACAAGGGGCCCGAAAATAGCTGGCATCCGGACGTGAAGCTCTACGACCTATACGATGCGGGCGGCGAGCTGCTCGGCCATTTCTACGCGGACTGGCATCCTCGGGAAGAAAAGCGAGGCGGAGCATGGATGAACTATTTGGATACAGGCGCTCCGCAAGCGGATGGAAGTCGTTCGCCGCACGTGGGGTTGATCACGGGCAACATGACAGAGCCCGTTGACGGTAAGCCCGCCTTGTTGCTGCATTACGAAGTCGAGACCGTTTTTCACGAGTTCGGCCACCTCTTGCACCACTTGCTCGGGCGGGTCGATATCAAGTCCCTCAATGGCGTGAATGTCGCCTGGGACTTCGTGGAGCTGCCGTCCCAGATCATGGAGAACTGGTGCTGGAACCGCGAGAGCCTCGACCAGTTTGCGCGACACTACGAAACCGGTGAGCCGATCCCTCAGGACCTATTCGACAAGATGGTCGCCGCTCGAAACTTCCAAAGCGCGTCCTTCATGATGCGTCAGCTAAGCCTCGGAAAGATGGACCTCGAGATGCACGTGCATCCAGAAAACTACTACGAGGGGGATTTGGATGCGAAGATCCGCGAATCGCTCGCCGGATACGTTGCGAATCTCAAGACTACGCCGCGCAGCATTGCTCGCCGCTTCGGTCACTTGTTTTCCAGCCCGGTCGGTTATGCGGCAGGTTACTACTCGTACAAGTGGGCGGAGGTGCTGGACGCGGATGCGTTTACGCGTTTCGAGAAGGAGGGGATTTTCAGCGAGGAAGCCGGTCGCGCGTTCCGCGACTGTATCCTGTCGAAGGGCAATTCCGAGGATCCGGCAAAGCTGTTTAGGGACTTCATGGGCCGTGAACCCGATCCTCTGGCCTTGCTGGTCCGGAGCGGACTGGCGTGAAGGTTGGATGAGCTTGGGCGCTGACGGTTTGCGCGTCCCACCTGAATTTGGGCGGGGCGCGGGTGAGTTCGTGCTTTATCGGGTTCGTGCTCTGCTGTAGGGATTGCCGTTTGTCCAAAGAGATTAGTTATGAATATCGAAGCTTTCATTCGCACGACTCCAGATTTTCCTAAGCCGGGGATTATATTTCGCGACTTCACTCCCTTGTTGGCTGATGGGCCGGCGTTTGGGGCCTTGATCGATCAGCTTAAGGAACGCTACGCGGGGAAGTCGATCGACGTGGTTGTCGGGATCGAAGCGCGCGGGTTCGTTTTGGCGTCGGCTTTGGCCTATGCCCTTGGGGCGGGCACGGTGCTGATTCGCAAGGAAGGGAAGCTGCCGCACGAAACGCATGCGCAGGAATACGAGTTGGAGTACGGATCCAGCGTGCTGGAGATCAGTCGGGACGCTTTCAAGGAAGGCCAGCGGATTCTAGTGGTCGACGATGTGCTGGCGACCGGTGGAACGGTGGGTGCCGCTTTGAAGCTGATCCAGGAGCACTTTTCGGTAGCGATCGAAGAGCTGGTTTTCCTGATGGAGCTGGACGACTTGAAGGGCAGGGAAAAGCTGGCGGGGCTGCCGATTTATTCCGCCTTTCATTATTAGGCGCGAATCGCGATTGAATGGTTGTATGAGGTAGCGCGGAGCTTTAGCCCGCGACCGCGTTGCAAGATCCATTCTTTGCGGTCGCGGGCTTCCTCCTTCGCCAAGGCTATGGCGGACAGGGGAAGCTCCGCGCTACGGGATTCTTTAGAAGTGGAACTTGATGAGTCCGCTGAAGGTGCTTTGGTCGGAGTCGAGGCCGAATAGGCCGTCTTTGACGCCGTACTTGTTCTTCCAATAGTCGTACTCAATTCCCGCGTACAGGGATTGCTTTTCCATGCCGAGCAGCGTGCCGACGTCGAACTTTAGCTGCGGGCAGATGTGAAGATTGTCGGTTCCTTCGCCGATGACCCAGTCGATGAATCCGTCGCAGACGAACTCGGTTTTGCCTACGGGAACAGTTACTTTCCAGACGGGTGTGATCTGGTAGGATTCGGTTTTGCCTGATCCGTCGTTGAAGCGGCGGTAGGTGTTGAGCTGGAAGTAGTCGAAGCCGGGGATCGCGAGATCGACGCCGGGACCGATGAGGTAGTTGTTGTCGCTGCTGGCGCCGAACTCCCAACAGGTGGCGATGTAGAAGTCTTTGATAATGGCTCCGGAGAGATCCTTGTCCATGATCTTGCCGATACTGAAGCGGGGGGCGAACTCGCCGTAGTAGCTGTCTTGGCTGCCACGAAGGTCGCGGTCGCCGTCGAAATTTATGCCGTCGACGAAGATGAACAGGTCTCCTTTCGACCAGCCGCTGGCGTGCTCGAAAGTCACGGTTTGCTGCGTGCTGGGATCGAGCTCGTAATTGCCTCCAGCCAGGAGGCTGAGGCTGTTGTCTTGCCACAGCACTAGGTCGCCTGCGAAGGCGGCGGTGGTTAGTAGAGCGGCGGTTGCTGTTATGAGGGTTCGTTTCATGTTTCTATTTGCTTAGAAATTCTAGGGCTGTGTTTGGTTCGGTTGTGTTGCGTTCGAAGACGTCCGCGGAGCGGCCGTGCCACCTTCTTTTAGGTTTAGTCGACGGGGCCTTCGTAGATGCCGATGTAGGGCACGTTTCGGAATTGCTGGGCGTAGTCCAAGCCGTAGCCGCAGACGAATTCGTCTGCGATGTCGGTGCCGCAGAAGTCGATGTCCACTTCGACTTTTCGTCGCGATGGCTTGTTGAGCAGGGTGCAGATTCGCAGCGAGGCCGGATTGCGTCCTTCGAGCATGCGGACGACTTTGCTGAAGGTGTTGCCGGTATCGATGATGTCTTCGACCAGGAGTACGTCGCGGTCGGTGATGGATTCGTCGAGGTCCATGACCACCTTCACGTCGCCGGAGCTGATGGTGCTGTCTCCGTAGCTGGAGATGGTCATGAAGTCGGTGACCATCGGGTGCTTAATCTCGCGCACGAGGTCCGCCATGAAGACGAAGGATCCGCGCAGCAAGCCGATGACGATCAGTTCCTTGTCGGAATCTTTGTAGCACTCCGTGATTTCGCGGCCCAGACGGGCTACGATTTTTGCGATTTCTTCTGCGGAAAGAAGCGTTTTTTCGAGTCCCTGTTCGGACATGGTTTATCCTCCTTTTGGAAGCTGGATCAGTGGGCCACCGAGATGGCTAGGTTGACGGCGGAAAGCAGGCCGACCCCCCACATCACGGGGGAGGTCTTTTTCAAGTCGCCGCAGAAGACTGCGATGATGATGTGCGAGAGGAATCCTACGGTGAGCCCTGTCGCGATGCTGAAGGTCAAGGGCATGAGGATCATGGTGAGGAACGCGGGCACGGCGGTCTTCAGTTCCGAGAAATCGATTTGCTTGATGTTCCGAAACATGAATACGCCCACGATGATCAAGGCGGGAGCGGTGGCGAAGGCGGGTACGGCGCCGATGAGCGGCGCGAAGAAGAGTCCCAGCAAAAAGAGGATGCCGGTCACTATCGAGGCGAGTCCGGTGCGGGCTCCGTCTGCGATGCCGGAGGCCGATTCGATATAGGTCGTGGTGGTGCTGGTTCCGATTAAGGAACCGACGATGGTGGCGACCGCGTCTGCTTCGAGTACCCGGTCGATGCGCTTGATGGAGCCATCCTCTTCCACGTGTCCCGCTTCGTAGGAGCAGGCTACGATGGTGCCGATGGAGTCGAAGAGGTCGACGAACATGAAGGAGAAAATGGCTCCCGCCAATCCCCATTGCAGGGCTCCCATGATATCGAGTTTAAAGGCTAGGGGAGCGAGGCTAGGGGGAGCGGACCAAACCGCATCTAGATGGACGTCGCCAAAGAGGAAGCCAGCGGCGGTGGCGGTGAAGATGCCGATCAGGATGGAGCCCTTCACTTTCATGATCTCCAGAATCGTGATCAGAAAGAGGGCGCCCAGTCCGATGAGAACCGGACGAGTCAGGGCTCCGATGGAGACCAAGGTGGCTGGGTTGTCTACTACCAGTCCCAGGTTTTTCAGTCCGATGAAGGTGATAAACAGTCCGATACCGGCGGCGGTGGCGATGCGTAGGGATAGGGGAATCGCGGTCACGACCTTTTCGCGAATGCCGACCAAGGTCAGAATCAAGAATGCGACGCCGGATACGAAGACCACTCCCAAGGCCGTTTGCCAGTTGAGGCCTTGCCCCATCACGAGGGTGTAGGTGAAAAACGCGTTGAGGCCCATGCCGGGCGCCATGGCGAAGGGGACTTTTGCCCAAATGCCGGCCAAGAGCGTGCCAATGCAGGCTGCGAGGCAAGTGGCGGTGATCAGGGCCGGCTTGTCCATGCCCGCCTCGCTCAAGATCATCGGGTTGACGATGATGATGTACGCCATCGTCAAGAAGGTCGTGAAGCCGCCGATCACCTCCGTTTTGATGCTCGAGTTGTTTTCCTTCAGCTTAAATAGGTCTCTCATTCGGAACGAATTGTTTGCAGGTTAGCTTACCCCGCGCAGCGAGGGCCGCGTTGGAAAACGAAGTAGGAATCACAGTCGAATACCATAAGCAACCTTAATTCTGCGCTTGCAGAAATCGCTTATTTCTAACAGTAAGGTTGCGGCGAGAAGGGGTTGTTTCGACGAATCGTTTTCGCGCCTAACGATCTTATTTCGTGCCGAACAAGCGGTCGCCCGCATCGCCTAGGCCAGGCAGGATGTAGGCGTCGTCGTTTAGGCGGTCGTCGAGAGCGGCTGCGAAGATTTCGATGTCTGGATGGGCGTGTTGGAATGCTTCCACGCCTTCGGGGGCTGCCACCAGGCACATGAACTTGATGTTCTTGGCTCCGTGTTTCTTGAGCAGGTCGGCGGAGGCGATCGCTGAGCCGCCGGTAGCCAGCATCGGGTCGAGCATGATGAACATGCGGGCTTCCGGCTCGGGCATCGGCTTGAAGTAGTAGGTTATTGGCTCGTGGGTATCGTGGTCGCGGTAGAGGCCGATATGGCAGATGGCGCAGCTCGGTATCAGGTTGAGCACGCCGTCAACTAGGCCCAGTCCGGCGCGCAGGAGCGGGACAAGGACTACGTTTTCGCCATCGATTACGTGGCAGGTCGTGGTCTCCAGAGGCGTGTCCACTTGCACGGCGCGGACCGGCAGGGTTTTGGTTATTTCGTAGGCCAGCAGGGTGCCGACCTCGTCCACCAGTTCCTTGAAGACCTTCTTTGAAGTCGTCTTGTCGCGGATGTAGCTGAGCTTGTGCTGGATTAGCGGATGGTTCGATACGGTCAGGGTTGGAAATCTTTTCATGCTAGGGTCCTCGCGATTAGTCGTTGTTCGGGTCGTCCGGCAGGATTAGGTGCAGGAGTAGATTTGCAAGCATGCCGACCAGTGCGGCGAGACCTACGCCATCGATCGAGATGGTGCCGAGCGTGAACTCGACTCCGCCAAGCCCGCAGACGAGAATGAGGGCGACGATGATGAGGTTGCGGCTGCGGTTGAAATTCAGCTGGGCGTTGGAGATGGTGCGGATGCCGACCGATGCGATCATGCCAAATAGGATGAAGCTAACGCCTCCCATCACCGCGACCGGAATCGTGCGCAGGAAGGCTCCGACGGGACTGAAGACGCCGAGTAGAATGGCAAAGCCCGCTGCGATGCGGATTACCGCTGGGTCGTAGTTTTTGGTCACCGCTAGGACTCCGGTATTTTCGGAGTAAGTCGTGTTGGGAGGACCGCCGATCAGGCCGGAGAACATGGTCGCTAAGCCGTCTCCCAACAAGGTGCGGTGCAAGCCCGGTTTCTTGAAAAAGTCCTTCCCGACTACGGCTCCGTTGGTGGTGATATCGCCGATGTGCTCCATCAAGGAGACGATGGCGACCGGTGTGATCGCTAGGATGGCTCCCCATTCGAAGGTCGGAAAAACGAAGCTATTGCCGCTGATGAATACGCCGCCTGAACCCTGCAGGGCAGAGAAGTCCACTCGACCCAAGGCCGCCGCGACCGCGTAGCTGACCAATATGCCGATCAGGATCGGCACCAGCTGGAAGAAGCCCTTCATGAAGCAGGAAACGGCAACGATGGTCAGGATCGCTACCAGCGCCAGCAGCCAGTCGGACGACGCCATGTCCACTCCGATGGGGGCTAGGGAGAGGCCGATCACCATGATCACCGGTCCCGTTACCACAGCGGGAAATAGGCGTTTCATAAGCTTCACGCCGCCCAGCTTGACCACCAGCGACATGACGACGTAGACCAGCCCGGCGCAGATCACGCCCCCTAGGGCGTTTGACAAACCGCTGCCATCTTCGCCGGCCACCGCCTTTATGGCGCCGATGAAGGCAAAACTCGAACCGAGAAAGACCGGGACCGATCCGCCAGTCACTCCGTGGAAAACAAAGGTTCCGATCCCTGCTGCGAGGAGGGCTACGCTCGGGTCCATTCCCGTTAGAGCTGGCATGAGAACCGTCGCCCCAAACATTGCGAAGACGTGTTGGATGCCCAACACGAGTTTCTTTGACCAATTTATGTTCTTCATGAAGCCCTCATTGTCTTAAATTCAAAACGGTAGTAGCTGAGTCTGCTCGAACAAGAAAACTTATGCCACGGGTGTCGGGGTATAATCTAGGGTTCTAGCCTGCATTATCGAGCTTCCGCTTGCTGAGGGGAATTTCGTCCCGCTTCGTGTCTCACCTCGGGACGCCCTGTCGCTTCCCCCTAGGGGGTGATTTTTTCACGAAAAATATTTCGCACATGTAAGGCATTGCAGGTGAGCAAGAGTAACACTTGCTCGATGGGTTTTAGCTTCCGCATTCGGGAACTTGGAACGCTCGTTGCTATCATTGAACCCCTAACACAACGAAAGAATTCAAATGTTTGCATTTCTCATTCTCATTATACCGACCTTCATTCTGGCTTTCTGGGCGCAGAACAAGGTCCGCTCAGCTTACGGCAAGTATGTGCAGGTCCCGTCGCGGGGAAACATCACGGGTCGGGAGGCAGCGGCTGCGGTGATGCAGAAGGCGGGTATTTACGACGTGGAGATCGTGCAGGTGCGTGGCGAGTTGACCGACCACTACGATCCCATGAACAAGCGCTTGGCCTTGAGCGAGCACAACTACAATGGCACCAGTCTTGCGGCTCTTGGTGTGGCGGCCCATGAAGCGGGGCACGCGGTGCAGCACAAGGTGGGCTACTCTATGCTGAAGGCCCGTATGGCGATGATCCCGGTTACGAACGTGGCGGCCAGTTTGATGCCGTTCATCATGTTTGGGCCGTTTTTCCTTTTTGGGGCGGCCATGGGCGGGCTCTTTTTGAAGATCGGGGTGGCGTGTTACTTGGTGATGACGGCGTTCCATTTGGTGACGTTGCCAGTGGAGTTTGACGCGAGCCGTCGGGCCAAGCAGGAGCTGGTTTCGCTGGGCATCCTAGGGGAGGACGAAATCGTAGGCGTGAACAAGACGCTGGATGCGGCTGCGTGGACCTATGTCGCTGCGTTCGTTTCGTCGCTGGGCTACCTAATCTACCTGCTTTCCATGCTGGGAGGCAATCGGGACTAGTTGTTAAACGTATAGATTTTTGTCGGGCGATTCAGTCGCTTGGCAGGAGGGAAAAGAAACAGAGGAGGGAGCCGTCTCGGAAACGAGGCGGCTCTTTTGTTTTTTTTTGGGGGGGGTGACGCGGGCTTCCTCCTTCGCAAGGCTACGGCGGACAGGAAAGCTCCACGCTACTTTTGGGCGAGCTCGGCGGCGGCTTGGGCGGGCGAGGTCGTGGTGTTGACGATCTTGACGCCGGGGAGGGCGGATTGGAGCTCGAAGAGTACGGAGTGGCGATAGAGCGATTCGACGGTGAGGATGCTGCCGGAGAGGGCGAGGGTGGGAAAAGCTTCGGTCGCTTGGAAGTCGTGGTAGACGAGCTTGGCGAGTTTGGCGAGGTGCTCGGATTCGAGGCGTAGCACGTCGAGGGCCTTGAGGTCGCCGCCGGCGGCTAGCTCGATGACGCGTGGGGCGAGGGCGGCGATGGATGGGCGGGAGCCGGCGGCGAGCAGGAGTTTGCTGTCGATGGCTCGCTTGCCGATGGCGTATCCACTTCCTGGATCTTCGTAGTGGAAGTCGCGTCCGCTGGCGCGATAGGTTTTTCCGTCTTTGTCTTTGGCGAAGCAGGCGGACCCGGTGCCTGCTATGAGGATGATGCCGGGTTTGCCTTGGAAGGCGGCGTGGTGGGCGATCTCTAGGTCGTGGGTGAGGTGGAGCTTGGCTTTTTCCAAGAGGGGCAGGGCTTCGGTGAGCTGGAAACGGAGTTCCTGGCGCTGCTCTTCGGTGGCAAGTCCGGCGATGCCCATGCAGATGGAGGTGTGTTCGGTGAGGGAAACTCCGGTGCCTTCGATGGCGTCGAGGATGTTGTTGGCGGCTTTGGCAAAGCCGATGTTGTTGGGGTTGGATCCGGAGGAGGCGCCGCTGCCGAGGATTTTGCCGGAGGCATTGGTTGCGATGGCTCGGGTATGGGTCCCGCCGCCGTCGACGCCGATATACAAGCTAGTGGGAGTGGGGGAAGTCATAGGAGAGGAGGGATCGAATCTAGGCAAGAGGGTGGGTGGCAGGCGATTGATTTTTCGATGGGATGTCTGTTTTTTGGGACACCTTTTTGTGGTGGTGGCGTGTGGACGTAGGGCCTTTAGGTATCTGCTTGGTGGGGCCTGCGGGACCTGACTAGGGCTTGTGTTGTCCGTTGTTGGAGGGCCTTGGGGGGTATTACGGGTGGGCCGTTGAACGATGGTTCCGAGAGTTGCGGCAACGGTCAAGGAAGCGGCTGGAGGGACGGTGGGTAGGGCTCGATCATTTTATCCTATCTACGTACTCATGAAATCAATACTTGTTGCCGTTCTTTCTCTGGGAGTTTCTTTGACCGTTTTTGCCGAGGATGAGGCAAAGAGGCCGAACTTTGCGATGGGGGTGGAATTGGGTACTACGGGGGCGGGGGCGTCGCTTTGGATGTCGGCCTCCAAGCAGTTCGCCTTTACGGTTGGATATGGCTCGCTGAACGAGGATCAGGATTATTCGACGGGTGGAGTTGATTACTTGGGCAGCGTGGATCTGTCGAACGGGTTCGCGACGGTGCAGTGGCATCCGAAGGGGGGAAGCTTCCACATCTTAGCAGGGGCGGTCTTTACGGATAATGCGGTGCGAGTGGTGGGGAGTCCGCAGGATGGTACCACTTACGAGCTGGATGGGATGGAGTATCCGGCGGCCCTGGTTGGCTCGATCGTGGGGAACGTGGGCTGGGAAAAGTCGGCCGCTCCTTACTTGGGGATCGGTTTTTCCAAGCGGCCTCAGGCGAGGGGTTGGGGCGCTTATATCAATGCGGGGGTGATGCAGTCGGGTTCGGCGATCGCTCGCTTGGAGGCGACAGGCGCGATCGCGGACCAGCCCGCCTTTCAGGATGATTTGAGAGCGGAAGAGCAGCAACTCAATGACGAGCTGAGCGAGTTTGAACTCTTTCCTGTGATACGTGCAGGACTGATGTATCGGTTTTAGGGATACGGGGTCTGTTGGTCTTGGTTATCTTGCAGCGCGGTCGCGGGCTGAAGCTCCGCGCTACGGGGGGCGGCTAGGACATGACGGGTTTGGGATCGACCCATTTGCCGTGCTCTTTGATGAGGTCGATGAGGCGGTCGTCGGCTTCGGCTTGCGGGATGTTGTACTTCACGCAGGTTTTGCCGACGTAGAGATTGATCTTGGCGGGGGCTCCGCCGACGTATCCAAAATCTGCGTCTGCCATCTCGCCGGGTCCGTTTACGATGCAGCCCATGATGGCGATTTTGACGCCTTTGAGGTGCCCGGTCTTTTCGCGGATGCGCTGGGTGGTGGTTTGCAGGTCGAAGAGGGTGCGGCCGCAGCTGGGGCAGGCTACGAATTCGGTCTTGGTGATGCGGGAGCCGGCTCCTTGCAGGACGTTGTAGGCGAGGCGGGTGGAGCGGACGAGGTCGTCGTCGGACTCGATGCTGATCATGTCGCCGATACCGTCGCAGAGAAGGGATCCGGTGAGGATGGAGGCGTGGAGCAGCTTGTCGAGGAAGGGGGAGGAATTGGCTGTCTTGGATGCGGCGGGCTTGGGATTGCGTATCCAGAGGGGAGACTTGTTTTGGCAGCTTTTGAGGCGATCTGCGAGCTGGCGGTAGTAGCCGATGCGGTGGTTGGGCGCTGACGGCGAGATGCCGGAGTGCAGGGTGATGATGCTGTCTTCGGCTGGTTGGGAGAGGATCTCGTCGCTGGCGCTGGGTGAGAGGCCGATGATGGGGCGAACCTTGTTCTGGGCGCAGAGCTGGACGAATTGCTTGTAGTCGTCGTCATCTTCGTCGCCGAAGTCGCGTAGCACGGCGAGGCGCTGTTGCTGGGGAGGGAGGGCGAGGGAGATTTCGTCGAGCGGTAGCTTGGGGTTGAGCTCGACGACGACGAATTCGGCGGCGCCTTTGATGGCTTCGCAGAGTTCGGTGAGCTTTTCGAGGTCGTCAATGGTATCGGCTTTGAGCAGGAGGCCTTCCAGTTTGGAGTCGCCGAGGGCGGGGCGGGAGGTCTTGGCTTCGGCGGCGATGGTTACGTATTCGGAGATTGGATGCGTAACGGGGGTGATGACGGTGGGAGGTTCTTCTGCTCCGAGCTTGGCGAACTTTCCGAGTTGCACGGTCGCTATCTCGCGTCGTTGGAAGTGGAAGGGATCGATGGAATCTGGGGCCTGGGGCTCGCGACCGAGGTCGCTCCGTTCTGGCCGCCATTGCTCCATGATCTTTTGGGAGAGGGCTTGGGCGACGGGGATTTCGTAGACGGGGTCTTCGGTAAGGGAGACGCGGATGGTGTCGCCGAGGCCGTCCATGAGGAGGCTACCGATGCCGATGGCGGACTTGATGCGGCCGTCTTCGCCGTCGCCTGCTTCGGTGACGCCGAGGTGAAGCGGGTAGCGCATGTTTTCCTTGTCCATGTGTGTGACGAGGAGGCGATAGGCTTCGATCATGACCTTGGGATTGCTCGCCTTCATGGAGAGGATCATGTCGTAGAAGCCGTGCGACTGGGCGATGCGGAGAAACTCGAGGGCGGACTCGACCATGCCGAGGGGGGTGTCCCCGTAGCGGTTCATGATGCGGTCTGAGAGGGAGCCGTGGTTGGTGCCGATGCGCAGGGCGCGGCCGAGCTGCTTGGCTCGCTTGACGAGCGGGGAAAAGGAGTCGTGGAGGCGCTGGAGCTCGGACTCGTATTCAGTATTTGTATACTCGAGGACGGCGAACTTCTTGTTGTCCGCGTAGTTGCCGGGGTTGACCCGAACTTTCTCGACGTGCTCGATGGCTTCCATGGCCGCGTTGGGTAGGAAGTGGATGTCGGCGACGAGGGGGATGTGCCCGAAGCCGGCGGCGGTGAAGTTGGCGCGGATGTCCTTGAGGGCCTTGGCGGCGGCTTTGTTGGGGGCGGTGACGCGAACGATCTCGCAGCCGGATTCGGCGAGGGCGATGGATTGCTTGACGGTGGCATCGACGTCTTGGGTAAGCGTCGTCGTCATCGACTGGATACGGATCGGGTTGTCCCCGCCGACTCCTACGGATCCGACTTGGACTTCACGGCTGACGCGACGCTGCGTGGCGAAACGGGAGACGCAGTATGGACTCATTTCTTAGCGGTTTAGGCGGTAGATGGTTAGGCGGTAGGTGGTCTGCCTGGGGCTAATTAGTTTACGGGCGTTTGCGGAGCGTTGTCAGATTTTCCGAATACGGGAGTGACGGCCTTGGCTTTTATCTCGGCGCTTTCGGATGCGTCGGAGATCCAGCGGCTGACGTCGAAGAAGGTGACGTACATCATCATGCCGAAGAGGAGGATCATGAAGCTGCCTTGCAGGGAAGCGATGACGTTGGGGTTAATGGGCTTGCGGCGTAGCTTGTTGATGGTGGCGAAGGCGATGTGTCCTCCGTCGAGCACGGGGATGGGCAGCATGTTGAAGAAGGCGAGGCTGACGTTGATGAAGATGACGATCCAGAGGGTGTTGAGCATGTCGTATTGGGCGGCGCTTTTGATGACGCGGATGATGCCGACGGGGCCGCTCATGTGGGAGATGCTGATGTCTGAGTTTCGATTCACGAGGGCCCGCAGGTTGGTGTAGGTGGTGAGGGCCACTTCCTTGAGCTGCTCGATCGGCGTTTGGTGGAGCAGGCTGCGGTTGGTATCGAAGGCGGCGATGCCGCTGAGGATGGCTTTGCGGCCATCGGTGTCGACCACGACTTCCTCGGCAGTGATTGGGGCGGACTTTTCGGCGCCGTCGTGCTCGAAGGTGATGGTGAGGGGGGTGGTGCCTTTTTCTTTGAGGTAGTTGGTGTAGAAGGCGATGCTGCGTACGGGGTGTCCGTCGAGGGCGAGCAGGGTGTCGCCGGCTGCGATGCCGGCCTTTTCGATGGGGGAGTTTGGGAAGACGGCACCGACTTTGACGGTGAAGCCAGGGAGGAGGCCTACTTGGCGCAGCTTCATGCCTTCGGAGATGATGGGGTGGACGGGGAGGGTGAGCTCTTGGCCGTCGCGTTCGACGATGAATTCGATCTCGCGGTTTCCCTCGGCCGTTTTTCCGGTGCTGAGAGCGATAGCGGTGTGGATATCTCCCCAATCGTCCACGGCCGTGCCGTCGATGTAGCGAATGAGGTCGCCGACCTGCATGCCTGCTGCTTTGGCGGGGGCGGGGACTTCTTCGCCACTGGCGGTGGTCAGGGTGTCGCTGAGGTAGCCGACCTCGACGGAGGCACGGTCTTCGGAGGTGGGGCGGCCGGTGAAGAAGAGGATGGTGGCGAGGAGGAAGGCGAAGATGATGTTGAAGACGGCTCCGGCGACGGCGACGATGACTTTGTCGCGGTAGCCGATGGGGGGCATGGCGTCGGAGTCGATGGAGGAGTCGCCTTCGATGCCGCGCATGTCGGCGAGCTGGGGGAGGGCGACGTAGCCGCCGAGGGGGAGCCAGGAGAGGCGGTATTCGACGCCGCCGCGTTTCCAGGAAACGATCTTGGGGCCGAAGCCGATGGAGAAGCGTTCGATGTGCAGGCCGCGCCATTTGGCGGCGAGGAAGTGGCCGAGTTCGTGTACGAAGATGGAGCCGCCGAAGAAGAGGGCGACCATGAGGAGGCCCCAGCCTTGGTTTAGGAGTTCAGAAAAGTTCATTCTTTTGGGTTCCGGATATCGGGTTTCCGAGGCCGGGTAATTTGAGAGTGTTAGGCGAGAGTCTTTCGACTTCTGCTACTTGGTTGACGTTTTCTGGACGAAGTCGTCCGCGTGTTGCCGGGCTACTTGGTCGTAGTGGAGGACTTCCTCGAGCGAGCTTGGTTCTGTATTATCGATTGATTCGAGCGTTTTCTCAATGATCGTCGGAATTTCGACAAACCTTATCTTCCCCGAGACAAACGCTTCGACTGCGACTTCGTTTGCAGCGTTGAAGACTCCGGTGGCGACGCCGCAGGCTTCCATGGCGCGACGGGCGAGGGCGAGGCAGGGGTAGCGCTGGAGGTCGGGCGCATGGAAGTCGAGCTGCATGGCTTGGCTGAAGTCCAGTGGTTTGACGACTCCCTCGCCGCGGTCCGGGTAGAGGAGGCAGTGCTGGATGGCAAAGGTCATATCGGGCGGACAGAGCTGGGCGAGCACGGAGCCGTCGACGTACTGGACCATGGAGTGCACGATGCTTTGCGGGTGGATAACGGCTTGGACTTGATCGGCTTGCATGCCGAAGAGCCAGCGGGCTTCGATCATCTCGAGGCCTTTGTTGGCCATGGTGGCGGCGTCGATGGTGACCTTGGGGCCCATGTCCCAGTTGGGGTGCTGGAGGGCTTGCTCGAGGGTGACGTGGGCGAGTTGCTCGACGGGGAGGTCGCGGAAGCTGCCGCCGGAGGCGGTGAGGATGAGCTTGTCGACGAACTTTTTGTTGGGTGTTGGGGCTGGACTAAGACTTGGGTTGGGATCGAGGCATTGGAAGATGGCGTTGTGCTCGGAGTCGACCGGGAGGATGAGGGAGCCGGATTGGGCGGCGGCTTCCATGATGAACTTGCCGGCGAGGACGAGGATCTCCTTGGAGGCGACGGCGAGGGTCTTGCCGGCTTCGATGGCGCGGAGGGCGGGTAGGAGGCCGTGGGTGCCGACCACGGCGACGAGCGTGGTGTCGGCTTCGGGTAGGGCTGCGAGCTCCTCGAGTCCGGCGAGGCCGCAGTGGAGCTTGGTGGTAACGGGAAAGGCGGTGCCGGCTTTGGCGGTGGCGTAGGCGGATTCGTCGAAGACGCCGACGTGCGGCACGTTGAACTCGTAGGCGATCTGGGCCAGCTTTTCGATGTTCTGGTTGGCGGCGATTCCGACGAGCTTGAGTCGATCGCTGTGCTTGCGGATGACTTTGAGGGTGCTCTCGCCGATGGATCCGGTGGCTCCGAGGAGGACTATGTTCATGAGGGAAATTGAAAATTTAAGAGTGCAAATTGCAGATTGAAATTTGCGCGGCCGATTAGCGGATTTTCAATTTTTGATCTGCAATCTTCAATGGAGAGCGAGGCGATTATTGGAGCAGGCCGAAGAGGAGGAAGGCGGTGGGGGAGGTGAGGATGAGGGAGTCGGAAAGGTCGAAGGCGCCGCCGATGCCGGGGATGAAGGCGCCGGAGTCCTTCTCCTTGGCGGCGCGTTTCATCATGCTCTCCACGAGATCGGAGACGATGGAGAGGGCTCCTATGGGGAGGGCGATGAAGGCGGCCCAGTGTGGGGCGAAGAAGTCGGGGAAAAGGTCGCCTGCGAAGTAGGCGAAGGCGAAGCCGATGCCGACGGAGGTGAGGCAGCCGCCGATGGCGCCTTCCCAGGTTTTGCCCGGGCTGGTGTTGGGGGACATCTTGTGGCGGCCGAAGGCTTTGCCGAATATGAGGGCGCCGACGTCGCAGAACTTGGCGGTGGCGATGAGCCAGAGGATGAGCATGAGGCCCTCGCTCATGTCGGGGGTGATGGTGAGCATTCGGGCCATGAAGGTGAGCATGAAGGGGATGTAGATGAGGCCGACGAGGGTGGAGCCGAGGGTTTCGATGCGTTGCTCCACTTCGCGGTGGACGAGGATGCGCAGGCAGATGGCGACGATGGTGACGGCGATGATGCTGGCTTGGAGGCCGGGGACGGAGTGGTCGAAGGCTTTCTCGATGTAGAAGGGGCCGAGGATCATGAAGGTGCCGAGGGAGGAGCCGAGCGACTTGAAGGGGCGGCGGCCCATTTTTTCCATGAGTCCGTAGAGTTCCCACTGGGTGCCGAAGCTGACGATGGCGATGAGCCAGACGGCGGCCTCGGGCGTGTAACTGACGGCGCCGATGATGATGCCCCAGAGGAAGATTGTGCTGAAAATACGTTTGGCCACGTTGCTAGGCTGAAGGTGATTAGGCGGAGGTCGGGGAGGCGGCAATTTGTTCGCCGGTTTTACCGAAGCGGCGTTCGCGGTTGCGGTAGCAGGCAAGGGCTTGCTGTAGCTGCTCCTTGTCGAAGTCGGGCCAGAGCGTTTCGGTAAAGTAGAACTCCGCGTAGGCGGATTGCATGAGTAGGAAGTTGCTGATGCGGGTCTCGCCGGAGGTGCGGATGATGAGGTCCGGGTCGGGAAGGTCCGCAGTGTAGAGGTGCTTGGAGAAATCCTCCCAATCGGTGGTGTCTGGGGAAACCTCCCCGGAGGCGATGGCTTGGGCGAAGGACTTGGCGGCGTCGAGCACTTCGTTGCGGGAGGAGTAGTTGAGGGCGAGGGTGAGGTGCCAGTCGTCGAAGTCCTTGGTTGCGTCGATGGCTTTTTGGAGGGCCTTTCGGGCGCTGCCGGGGAGCTCGTCGATGCGGCCGATGGCGTGGAGGCAGACGCGTCTCTTGATGAGGGTCTTGGTCTCGCGGGCGAGGAAGAGCTCGAGCAGCTCCATGAGGGCGCGGACTTCGAAGTTGGGGCGGTTCCAGTTTTCCGCGGAGAAGGCGTAGAGGGTGAGGTAGCGGATGCCGATGTCTTGGCAGGCGTCGATGATGGCGCGGGTGGCCTTGGCGCCTTCCTTGTGTCCGCGGGGTCGGGAGTGCCCACGCTGTTTGGCCCAGCGGCCGTTTCCATCCATGATGATGCCGATGTGCTGTGGGTTGGGTCTTTCTCTTGTTTCGCCGTTCATTCCTGAGCTGTTGGGAAGAATAGCGGCGAGGATCGAATGGGCCTTGTACTTTGGCAAGGCGTTATTGGGTAGGGTTTCCCTCTGTTTTGGGGGATGTTTGGTTACTCGAAGGAGTAGCCGGCGGCCATGTCTTGGTGCTCGAGGGCTTCGAAGGCGCTCAGCTCGAAGACATTGTCCTTTTCGGCGTCGCTTTCCTTTTCATCGCTGCGGCGATGTATTCGGTACGCTTCGCTAGGTTGGCGGCGAGGCAATAGGGGGCAAGGGTAACAAGGGTAGCCAAGGCTCCCTTCCGGACACACACACTTAAGTTATCCATTTGGGTTGTGACTTTTTTTGGTGGGCTAAGTTCTGGTCAAAAATCGTGAGCAGCATTGCATCTTTCTGCGGTCCCAGTGCGTACTCTCGATCGGTTACGCCTTATGAAAACGTCGACGATTGCTCTTTCTGTTTTGCTTGCGGGAGCTGTTGCTTATGCGGGCTTTCTGCAAACTGAAGTGAACCGTTTGAAAGCGGCTCGTACTGTGGAGTCGCCTGCTGGGGTGGCTGAGGCGAAAGCGTCTGGCGCCAGCGAGCCCACTGAGGAAGAGGCTGGGGTCCCGCCTCCTCCTTCTGTCGATGTGGTAGCGATTGAGACAGAGGCTCCGCTACCACCGCCGCCACCTCCTGCGGATGATCGGCAGGCTCGCCGAGCCGAGCGCATGAAGCAGATGGTAGCGGCTTTCGAAGATCCGCAGATGCGGGTAGACATGATCGAGCGACAGATGAATCGCGTGGACTCGCGATATGCCAACTTTTTCAGGACGCTTGATTTTAGTCCTGAGGATTTGGATACGCTGCGAACTTTGATGGCTGAGCAGGGCGTGGTGAACTGGGAAATGCGGATGCGTAGCTTTGGGGCGGATTCCGATGAAGCTCGCTTGGAGGCGGAAGCGGCTCGCGAGATCCAGAAGAAGGCTCTCAAGGAACAAATCGGCTCGCTTTTGGGCGAGGATGCCGCAGCGGCTTTAGAGGACTATTCTGAAACGCTGCCTTATCGTAATGAGGTGGAGGGCTTGGCTACGAGTTTGAGCTTTTCGTCGACGCCGTTGACTGATGGCCAGAGCGAGGCGTTGGTTGGAGCTATTCGAGACGTGTCTAAATCGTTTGAATACACGGTGGACTTGTCTCGGATGCGAGGACTGGATATGTCTAGTGTCGATGCGGCGGACATCGATTCCTATTTTCATGAGAGATCGGCGCGGGACGAAATGATTTTGCAGGCGGCGGCAGAGAGCTTGAACGACGAGCAGTTGGCAGCTTATGCGGAGAGGCAAATGGCAGAGCGAGAACGCGACCGGCGTCAGCTCGAGTTTATGAAGCAGAATCCTGGAGGCTTCGGTCGCCGAGGCCCGCGACCGTAGTTTTTGGATACAGATTCTAGAGTTTTTTTTGGTTGGATCGACGTAGAGAATCGCGTGGTAGGCACGTGTCTTCGCTACGCTCGAGTGTCGTCCTTCGTCCTCGGTACCCACAAAGACTTGTGTCTATGGAAAGTGCTTTAAATGAAAAAGGCCGACTCCTGTGGAGTCGGCCTTTTCTTAGGGGTAGTAGTTTGTAAGTCGAGCTAGCGAATGCGTCGGCGGAAGGTGCTTGGGTGCTGTGTTGTTGTTATCCAGGGTTTGATGCGAGTCCAAGTATGATAACGAATTCTGCGTGAATTGGATATCGGGTGGGGCGACGAACGGGCTTTGGGGGAATGGCTTGGGTTGGTTTGCTCGATTGATGCTGGTATCGAGAGCTTAGATACTGATCGATGAGCTTGGGGATTGATGCTTATGGCCTTGCTTTGGGAGAGTGAAATTCGTTTCGTTTACGTACTCATGGTTAAGTGGAAACTGTATT
>JBNKSG010000049.1:0-20934 GCA_050297195.1 Opitutaceae bacterium
GTAGTCCCCGGCGTTCGCTTGGATGATTCGCCATATTTCCGTGAGGCTCTGACCTTTCTTGATCCGGTCAAAGAGTTGGTGCAGCTCCCAAGGATTGAACGAGGCCTGATTGAACAGAATGTGCAGTTCTTCCGAAGAGAATTTGTCGAAATCCAGCCCACTCGATTCTAGGTGAAAGCGAATGAGAGCGCTGCGCTCCATCGAGCTCATGGGCGGTATCCTGCACCAGGTGATGGGCAGCAGCGCTCGTCCATTGCGATCGAAGCTGAATGGCGTGCGGGACGTCAGTAATACGCGCCATCCAGTCTCCTGCAGAAAGCCGATCAACCAATCTCGGATAGGCCGGTGCTCCGGCAGAAAGTTTCCGTCCACATCAAGCCAGGACTCGCAATTGTCGATCGTTAGCAGCGTGGTTCCGTTTTCTCTTTCGCGAAGGGCCCGACCGAAGCTACGGCAATCCGTTTCTTGGTCCGTGCGGTTGAGCGCATTCGCTAGGTCGCTGTGGCCTGCCGCTCTCAATGCTGCGGCCAATGCTGTTTGACCCGTAATATTGTCGCGCAAGGAAATCCAGTAGCAGCGGTCCACCCGACAACGTTCATCGTAGTGCTTTCCCAAATGGCGTTCCAATTGGGCGGATGAGAAGGTTTTACCCGCCCCACCGAATCCGAAGATTCCGACGATGCGTCTACCCATTCGCATCTGCTCTTCGACGTCTGAGAGCAATGCGTTGCGGGAAACCGAGCTAAGTGGATCGAGATCCGGATGCTCCTCTGAGGCTGTATAGACTGGCGCCGCTCTGACCGAAGGTGGAAGCTCGTTCAGCTCCACCGTCTCGCCTTGGCCCAAGGCGCTGAGGAAAAGATATTGGTAGAATGTTTGTTCAAGGTCCTGTATCGAGCTCTCCTTTAGGCTCCGTCTCCAAGCTCTCACTGCCGCCGGTACGTTAAGATTTGGTCCCTTGAAAAGTTGATCGAAGCAGGCTTCCATGAATAGCCGTGCTCCTTGGTCTAAAACGCTCGTCAAGGTCGCGATTGCGTAGGGAACGCCTTCTCCCATGGCGGAGCGAGCCAGATCCATAAACCGGCCCTGCAGTTCGGAGCCCATGGTGCCGAGATTATTGCCGCTTAGGCAGCAATTGAGAAAGAGGAGGGAAGGCGGGGCCTCCATGGATGCGATCAGCTCTGCGAGGTCGCAGTGGGTCCTTCGAGCCATCTTCCTTTTCCAGAAGCATCTCTCCTTCGCCGTCATTGATGGTCCCGTGCCCGGTGAAGTAGAGGATATCGTAGTTTGCGTCGGCGAGGGCTTGGCTCAATTTGCTCCGAGTGCAGCGTATGATTTCCGTCTCGAAAACGCGCCCAGATAGCTTGTGCGGGGCGAGCGCATAGCCGATTCGGCTCTGCTCGATCTCGATCTCCAGTCGATCCGCTTGGTCTGGCGCGGCCCAGAATACCAGCATTCGCAAGGGAGTGTCTTTCTTGTAGCCCGCGACGGGGTGGATGTCCTCTGGGCGTCGTTCAATCTGGAACTTAGGGTGGGCGGAGAGGAAATAGTCGCCGTCATGCATCAGCTCCCATGGAAAGCTAGAGACCAGAGGGTGATCTGGGCTTTCGAAGACAGAGATGGAAACTGATTCTCTTCGTTTCCGGGCATCCTTTATCGAACGGGCTCCTTCAGGCCCGAGGGCGATTTCGAAGACTTCGTGACCCGCCTTTTTGAAATCAGGTGCGGGTAGCTGGTGAAGATCCTTGCCCTGGGTTTGGCTGAAGTTGGGAAAGAGTCGGCCTGATAGCCGGATATCGGAGGATTCCACTTCTTCGCCGGTTGCGACGTTCGTGACCGTGCGGCGAAAGCATTGTGAATCCGCGAGAGGCTGGAATTTGATTCGAAGTTTCAGCTCAGGCATGGTTTGGGCAGGACTCGGCTAGAGCGCGACGGGAGAGAAGGCTAGCCACGCGAAAGGATTCGGGGTTGTTTCTAAATTGGAGTGGGTGAGGGCCTTCGCTATTCGGGCGCCAGTGTTGAACTGGCTGGCTAGACCTGACGGCCTCATCCGTCCGATGTCTTTTTGCCGAAATAGAAGCCGAGGACCAAAGTCACGATCGGAGGGATCACGGTGGTCACGATGTCGAGAATGGTTTCTCCCGTACTGAGAATGTACTCTTGGAATTTTGTATCCGGCGGAGTGGGGCAATCGAGTACCCAGTGCGGGCCAAAAAGGGCTAGGATAATGCAGATGATCGCCACGACGGCGGCGCCGGCTAGTATCTGCTTCGCAAATTTGAGAATCAGCTCTGGGTTGAGTGGCTCTTGTTCAGCGATCTGGGAAGGCTGCTCTTGCGGGTTCTCTTGGCCGGAGAAATCGAGTTCTTCGGTTGGGTATTCGGGTTGATCGTTCATAGAGTTGGTTCCTTGGCGTTCTCGAACGGGTGTTGTCGCCTGCCAGAAACCGAGCGTCTAGATTCTGGCAGGCGCGAAGGGTTTGAGCGTTTAATGAGGGATGACGATTTCCCTCTCCTTGCCATCCTTGTCCTTGAGGATGATCTTTCCTCCTTTTTCGACCTGCTCGGCGAGGTAGTTCGCGATGTCTATCGCAAACGCGTTAGCATCGGTCTTATTCGAACGCCGGAATTGGGTCTGGATCGTGCCGAGTTTTTTGAGCGAATCCTGCCGGAAGTTCATTGTTACTTTGCTTAGTTTATCCATAGCTTTTCGTTGTTGTGGTCTAAGCATAAGACCATTTGTCGTACTGTCAAGATATGGTTAGGATACGGCTTTTGTCTGTATCAAAGCCGCCTCCTGAGCAGCGATTCATGGCTATAGGCGTTGCCGCAAACGAATCTATCACTCCAGATATGTGCCGTTCCTCGGCTGCTTAGTATTGGTCGATGGGGGACCTGCTTCTGAGCCGAACTCCGCGACTACGTGTTCCGTGACCGCTGTGGCAAATTAGCCGGTCGCTCGACCGGCTCCACATCGTTTGGTTGGCGTCGCGATTGGCTTCGCTTTGTGGCTGAGGCTTCGGGCGGCGACGCTTCTAAATTCCGTCCGTCGTCGTCGCCCTCTGGGCTAGGGAGAGCTAGCGGCGGCGAGGCGAGAGCTCGAGGTTGCTAACGAATCACGATTTGGGCTCCGCAGTTGCGGCCTCTTTCTTTGGCGAATCGCCTAGGGCCTCTGATACTTCGTTCTCGATGGCCTGGGCCCAGAGCCGGTATCCTTCTTCGTTCGGATGCAGCAAATCGGGCATGATGGATGGGGTGACCTGGCCGTTTTCGTCCAGGAAGGCAGAGCCGATGTCCTTGAACGTTATGTAGTCCCGTTGGTCCAGCTGGCTGATGAGCTTGTTGGTCTTTTGCAATTGCTCGTGGGTTGGGGCATCGCAGCCGCGGGGGAAAATGGCTAGCAGGAGGATCTGGGCCTTGGGCTTTTGGAGGTGGATCTCATCGCAAAGGCGGACTATGCCTAGGGCGATCTCTTCGGCGGTGTTGACCTCTAGGTTGTTCGTTCCCGCCATGAGAACGATTAGCTTGGGATCCGTATCCTTGAGCTCGCCGTGCTGCAAGCGCCAGAGCATGTTTTCCAACCGGTCCCAGCCGAAGCCCAGGTCGATGGCGTTCCGATCGCCGTAGTAGGTGTTCCACACCGAGGTTCCAACGTGTAGGGTCGGGATGCATGGCTCCGCTCCCCAGCGATGGGTGATCGAGTCTCCCAGAAAAACGAGCTGCGGGTGGTGGGCGGCAGCGTAGGCCAGCAGGTTCCGGTGCCGGTTGCGCCAGTCGTATCCCCCAAAGCACCATTCGCGGCTTTGGGTTACGGGAATCAGGGTCGTGGGAACGAACGGGGAATCCGGCGTGGCTACATCGATTTCTCCGACAATCAGGCCGGGCTCGCGGGACCTCTCGTTAGGTTCGAGGGAGAAAACGGTGAAGCGAAGGTAGCGCGCCGTGACCGGGTGGTCCAAGGTAGCAACGGCATGAACATTGATCCAGCTTCTGTAGGTGAAGCTGCCCTCCGAAACCTTCTGCCAGGTTTGGCCATCCGGACTTAGCTCCATTAAGTACTGCTGGGCCGTGCCGCCTTCGCCGTGCGCCCGGGAACGATACCGGATGGCGCTGACCGGATGCGGCTCCGTGAAGTCGATCGTAATGAAATGTGGGGGCTGGGCGGGGTCGATCCCTCGCGCGTTGTGCCATTGGGTGTGCCACTGGGTCTCGGGATTTCCGTCAATGGCCATCTCGGCGGTTTCGCCCGTAATTAGATTTTCGCTGCTCACATCGACGATCCGCCACGGCGTTGGATCGAGGTGGGCGAAAAGCGCTGCGGGCAGCGCCAGCGCGCTCAATAAACCGATCAATCGAAATCTGGGATAATTCATGTTAGCCTTTTCTCAACGTTGCGTCTGAGGCTTGCCCGTATGGGCAAAAAGGGAACGTTACCTTAAGCCCGAGAAGGAGCTTTCCGGCAACTTGAAAGCGCTCCTCGCCGCCGCTTCGGATGTGTTTTAAAGTGTCGCCTCAGCGCATTGAGCTTGACCGATAACCGGGAACGCGAGCCCCAGCTCGGCCCGGCTGCAGGAGATCGATTTGCCAAGCTGGGCCTTGGCGTTCCCAGATAGGCGACACTTTAAGACACACCCTTGATGCCCCCCCGCATCTGTAGCTTGACACCCCGACAGCCACGCTGGAAAAGATCATAATAGATGCGGTTTCGCAACACAGGCAGACTCCCCTCCCTCAAACGCTTGCTCAAAAGCGTTGGAGCCTTGCTCTGCCTTTGCGCTGTCCTCTTCGCAAGTGGCTTCCACACAGTGGCCCTGCAAGGCTATGCCTGGTTTCGCATGTACAACGCCTACAGCCAAAGCCTTCCGGCCGCGACCGCATTGGAGCTGACCCTCTCCGGCGAAGAGCTTTGCAGCATTTGCGTCATTTCCCAGCAAATGCTGGACGACGTGAACGATAGCCTCGCCCTTTCACTCGAGGAGCAAAAGCCGCTCGTAAACGCCACCTTCGATGCCGATTGGCAACTTTCGAAGCCCATCATCCCTCCCTCGCACGGCCTCAGGCCGGTGCGAACCTTGATAGAGGTCACCCTGAGCGCCGACCCACCGCCTCCGCGGACAGCGTAGTCGCATCTCCCGCTCGTCGCGTTCCTCCGGAAACGCGCCAACGGCGGGGACTCGGTTCACTCACACCACTCAAGGCATGCCTGTGCCCGCATGTATCCAAAGACTGGATCTGCGTGCCCTCATGCAAAAACGATCTCTCGAAATGAATTTAAAACATAAACTCGCACTCACCCTGTCCACTCCACTGCTCCTCTCAAACGCCTTCGCCGCCGAAGACCAAACCACGGAAACGGTCGACCTCGCCCCACTCGTCGTCACCTCGGCGGATTCCCTGCGCCCCGGACAGATATCCATCGACCCGTCCATCGCCATCCAACCCCTCCCCGCCAACGACGGGGCGGACGCCCTCAAGCACATCGCGGGATTCTCCGTCATCCGCAAAGGCGGCACCGACGGAGACCCCACCTTCCGCGGCATGGCGGGCTCCCGCCTCCCCGTTCTGCTCGACGGAGCCTGCGCCCTCGGCGGCTGCGGCAATCGCATGGATCCGCCCACAGCCTACGTTTTCCCGTCTTCCTTCGACCAAGTCACCGTGCTCAAAGGACCACAAAGCGTCCTCTACGGACCAGGCACGAGCGCGGGAGTGGTTCTCTTCGAACGCAGCGCGCCTCGCTTGCTAGAAGCCGGTAGCGAGTTCAAGGTCTACTCGAACCTCGCCAGCTTCGACCGCCGCGACCTCTCCACGGAAGCCCTTGTCGGCAACGCCTCCGCCTACGCCCGCTTCCAAGGTTCATGGTCGGAATCCGGCGACTTCGCAGATGGCGACGGAAACGTATCCAACAGTTCATACGAACGCTGGAACACCCAGCTCGCCCTCGGCTGGACTCCCAACGACAGCTCCGGATTGGAGCTCACCCTCACGCAAAGCGACGGACAAGCGGGCTATGCAGACCGCGCCATGGATGGAGTTTCCTTCGACCGCCACGCCTACTCGCTGCGCTACCGAGCCGACCAACTCGACGGATCCCTCCGCAACATCGACGCCCAGGTCTACTACAACTACGTCGATCACGTCATGGACAACTTCACCCTGCGCGACTTCACGCCCAGCATGATGATGCCTATGCCCATGGTATCGAACCCCGATCGCCTCACCTACGGAGGCTCGCTCAAGCTCGAGCTCGATCGCTGGAACGCAATCGACTCCACCATCGGGATCGACACCCAATCCAACGAGCACAGCGTGCGCAAAGGCATGGGAGCCATCGCCCAGAACTATACATCCTTAGCTCGGGACAAAACAGCGAACTTCGATCAAGTCGGCCTGTTCGGAGAATTTGAATACAACGCCAGCGAAAACGGGAAACTTACGCTCGGAGCCCGGCTCGATTCATGGGAAGCGACAGACCAGCGCGCCCGAGTCGCGGTCGGCATGTCGGGCACTGCCGCCAACCCTACCGCCAACGCTCGCCGCAGCGAGACGCTCCCCAGCGGCTTCCTGCGCTACGAGCGCGAACTCGGCCCGAAGAATTCAACCCTGCAAGTCGGAATCGGCCATTCGGAACGTTTCCCGGACTACTGGGAGTTCTTCAACAAGGAGAGCGCAACAAGTCTCAGCGCTTTCGATACAGATTCAGAAAAAGTCACCCAACTCGACATCGGCACGGTATCCAGCTGGGGCGATTTCGAGCTGAACGTATCGACCTTCCTCGCCGAGCACCAAGACTTCATTCTCATAGAAAGCAACTATGCCAAGCCGATGGGAATGATGACGCGCATGGCCACCATCACCCGCAACATCGACGCCACCACCTGGGGCGGCGAAGCCAAACTCAGCTACCAAAACGACCGCGGATGGTATAGCAGCGGATCCCTCGCCTACACGCACGGGACCAACGATACCGACCACCTCGCCCTCGCCCAGATCTCGCCCCTCGAGCTCACCCTCGAAGGCGGACGTCGCCGCAACGACTGGTCCTTCGGCTGGCTCGCCCGATTCGTCGCCGATCAAGATCGCGTCGCCATCAACCAAGGCAACATCGTCGGCCAAGACATCGGCCCCTCGGAGAGCTTCGCCGTTCTCTCGATCCACGGATCGTACCGAGTGAATGAATACTGGACCCTCGCCGCCGGCATCGACAACGTGCTCGACGAAACCTACGCCGAGCACATCAGCCGCGCCGGGTCAATGATAGCGGGCTACACCCAAACCACCCGCATCAACGAACCCGGCCGCAACCTCTGGGCCCGCGTCACCGCTGAGTTCTAATCACTCCCTCTCACCGCGACCTTGCCCTGCATCAAGGGCAAGGCATCGCCGACCGCACGGCTGAGCTCGCGGCCAAAGCCAACAGCCACAATAATAACAACGTCGCGACCCGAAAAAGCCCGAGCCGAGGAGAGTCCTACATTCCTCCTCCTCCCCCCAAGCTCGAGCTTCAATGCTTACAGTCCCGCTGAGCTTCGTCAGGTTGGCAGCTTCGCGGGCGTCCTCGGATCGATATGACCTTTGATCCCGCCCGAGAAGCTCTTCACCTGAAAGCCCTTTTGCTTCAGGATTCTCGCCGCGAAATAGCTCATCTTGCCAAAGGCGCAAACGGTCACCACCGGACTCTCCTTATCGAGCTTGCCCAAGCTCTCCCGCAAGGTGGGAAAAGGAATATTGATGGCGTCCGCCAAGGGATGAGCCTGGAAGAGCGGACCCGGCCGCACGTCCACGATCTGTACCTTCTTGGGGTCGGGAAGCTCATGCACGACCTCTACCAGTCCATCCAAGCGATTCACCGCAGAGAAGCCGGCCAAGTTCACCACATCCTTGGCGCTGCCGAAAGGCGGGGCGTAGGAGAGCTCCAGATGGCAAAGGTCCTCCACTGTCAGCTTTCCCACGATAGCGGTGGCCAATACGTCCAGTCGCTTGTCGATCCCCTCGAAACCGGTCGCCTGAGCGCCCAAGACTTCCAAGGTCTGCGGATCCCATAGAACCTTCAAGGTCAAGGGACGCGCCCCCGGATAATAACCAGCGTGATGGTTGTCGTTCACCATCGAAACCTCGTAAGGCTTGCCTGCCTGCTGCAAACGACGCTCCGTCCAGCCGGTCAAACCTGCCGCCACGCTGAAGACTCGCACGATGGCCGTGCCCAAGGATCCTGGATACGCACGTGCCTTTTCGCCTAGGATGAGGTGGTCAGCCGCCACCCGACCCTGCCGATTGGCAGGTCCGCCCAAGGGCACCGAACTCGCCTCCCTGGTAGTCCGGTCGATCGTTTCCACGGCGTCCCCTGCAGCGTAAACGTCTGGCGCGGAAGTACGCTGAAACGTATCCACCAGAATATGACCGCGGTTCCCTAGCTTGATTCCTGCTTCCTTCGCCAATTCGGTTTCTGGCCGCACTCCAATGGACAAAACGACAAGATCCGCCTCCAGCTTGCGTCCGGACTGCAAGGAGCAAGCCACGCTGCCTTCCCCGCTCTCGAAGGAGGCGATTCCATCGCCCAAGACCACCTCGATCCCATTTTCCTGAAGCTCGCTCTCCATCAGTCGCGACATCTCCGGATCCAATTGAGGGAGAACCTGAGTCATCATTTCCACGATGCTCACCTGCAGGCCGATCCGATGCAATTGCTCCGCCATCTCCAGCCCGATGAAACCAGCGCCCACCACCACCGCGCGACGAGCCGTTATCGCCGATTCCTGGATACGATCCATATCCTGCAAGTTCCTCAAAGTATGGATACGCGGGGCGTCGATGCCTTTCAAAGGCGGCCTCAACGGCTTGGCACCGGGCGCGAGCATGAGCGCATCGTAGGCAATCTTTTCTTGGGAACCGTCCGCTAGATTGACGACCTCGACAGTCTTAGCCTCCGTGTCGATCGCTCTCGCCTCGCTCCGCGTTTTCACGTTAAGCCTGAGCAACGCCTGCAGGCTTTGCGGCGTCTGCACCGCGAGAGACTCGCGACTGGCGATCTCACCACCGATGTAGTACGGCAAGCCGCAATTGGCAAAGGACACATCTGGACCTCTCTCGATCAGCGTGATTTCCGCTTCCTCGTCCAAGCGGCGGCAGCGAGCGGCGAAGGACGCCCCCGCCGCCACGCCTCCCACTACAACGATTTTTCGTGATTCTTTCATAGCTCTTTTTCCATTCGTACTTGTAGTTAAACTTGCGATACATCGACCTAGGCTTGTCCTAGCATCTTCCTAAACTCTCCACAGAAGTCCCGAACCTGGTCGGGAACCAAGGCGTAGCAAACCTGGGTCCCGCAAGCGGTCCCTGAAACAAGCCCCGCATCCCGCAAGGCCTTCAAGTGCTGCGAAACCGTCGCCTGAGCCAACGGAATCTCCTCCACGATCTGACTACAGCTCAGCTTTTCGTGATCTTGCAAAAGACTTACGATCGCGATGCGAGCAGGATGGCCGAGGGAACGAGCAAAGCGCGAAAGCTCGACTTGCTTGTTCGTAAAAAGGTCGGTCTTAGCGGACGTCATGATTCATCGTAATTATACGATCTATACTCCACGTCAAAGGATCCGTCCCGCCGCCGAAGATTTATTAGTATTTACTAATATTAAAATCTAGCCATGCTTCTAACCGTCCCGCCAAACTCAAGTCGCCTTGCGGCGACCTTCTTGTATCGTATAAGTACGATGAAATTTACCTGCCTCTCGCGACCACGAAAGCGACTCGCCTCATCCTTCCGCTAGCAATCCTCTCCGCCACCCCTTCGCAACCTAAACGATGATTCACAAAAACACCCTTTTACTGGCAGCTTTCGCCACGATCGGAAGTAGCCTGCTGGCGCTTCCCGAAACTGAGGACCTCAGACAAGAGGCGATCGCGATCGTGAAGCAATTCGCGGGAACTCTAAAACCCGAGCTCAAACACGCCCTGCAAGAGGGAGGCCCCACCATGGCCGTCGAAGTCTGTTCTATAAAGGCTCCGATTATCGCTCAAAACCTCGCCGCCGAAAGCGGCTGGGAAGTGAAACGCGTCAGCCTCAAACCACGCAACCCCAACGCCACTCCGGACGCTTGGGAAACCGCCGCCCTTCAAGCCCTCGCCGAGCGACAAGCCCACAACGACGGCAGCGACTCCCTCGTTTACGCAGAGCTAAGCGAACACGAATTCCGGCTCATGAAAGCTCAACCCGTCGAACAGATCTGCCTCACCTGCCACGGCACAGAAATCGACGCCGACGTAAGCGAAGCCCTCAAGAAATTCTACCCCGAAGACCATGCCACCGGCTACTCCCTCGACGATACCCGAGGAGCGATCAGCCTCACCAAACCGCTTTGATATACGCCAAACAAAACCTGGAACCCCTTAGCAGGAATCCCAGGCTTTGACTAATTGACACACAGTACCTGAACTCCGCTTTTCAAACCGAGTTTCAGCACTGGAGAAGCTTGCTTAGCCCCCTAAAGTGGGTCCACGACTGTTGCCAACGCTAGGTTCGCAACTTCCGCGGAACTAAGGGCATAGTTATAGATACGCAATTCATCGACAGCGCCATTGAATAGCGAGTCTTGAACATACTGACTCCTGCCAATGTAATTCTGTAGAGGGTTGAAGTCAGACGGCTTAATCGTAGTGTTTGTTGATGCCGCCAGAACACCATCGACGTACAACTGAGCCGTTCCACTCCCGAGTACCACAGCAACGTGAGCCCACTGGCCGATAGGCAATGACGAAGCATTAACCAACTGCTCTGGTCCACCATCCTTCATGGCAAATCGCAAGGTTCCAGAACCACTGCTAGGCGTCAGGAACAAGTACTCATCGGTCCCGTTGCCGAAATCGAAAATCCGCTGCCACGAGGATCCACCATTCCAATACACCCAAGACGCTACAGTGAGCTGATCATGGTTAACCACTTCAGAAGGCACTGTTGCGTATCCTTGATTCAATACCAAACAGGTTTGACCGTCCACTCCTCCAGACGCGAACTGGTATGAGCTTCCGACTTCGCCGTCATTATCGTTCAACGTCGCATCATCCACATTACCGTTGAAAGCGTAGCGAGCGACCATAGCCGCTTGTCCCGAAGGAGAAGCAGACACTTCGACCGATTCTCCCGAACGATTGAGCGACTGGTCTACTGACGAAACCACATAATAATATGCTCGAGCCTGATTGGCCAAATTATCAGTGTATGTATTCGCAGTTACACCACGAGCAATAATCTCGTAGGGACCGCCCGCCGCGTCAGATCGCATAATCGTATACCCATCCAAGTCGCTCTCAGAGCCTGCTGTCCAAACAAGACTTACTGATACATCGTTTGCGGTAGCTACGACATTCGCGGGAGTAGCTGGAGCAACCGAATCAGTAGGATCAGCCCCCACAGGCACCATGCGCCATTGCTGGTTGTATTGTCCATTTCCGGGCCAGACAAGAAGGTTGGCCCCATCTTGAGTAGATCCGCCACTCACATCGAGATATCTTCCACTCCAACGATTTCGGAGGGAGAACCAACCATCCTCTACGTATTCAAGAACCCATTGCTGGTTTGAGCCAGCATTGCTTCCCGCCAACGCCGACTGCTGTACATTGCCTCCGTCCTCGAAATTCCACACAGGGATCTCAGCCGCTTTCCCTGAGTGGGCCGCCACTACAGAATAGTAACTATAGTCCCCTCCCGAGGTCAGCGACATCGGAACCACATCCCATTGCTGGTTCAAGGCGCCACTATAGGAATTCTGTTGAACGTTATCGCCGTCAGCCGTACCGGACGAAACCACCTCCATGACCTTGTTGCTACTACGACTGACCAGATAATATCGGCCATCAATCGCAGGCTGCACATCTTCACCCCAAGTCACATTGATAACTCGCTCCGCGTTGTGGTGGTTCGCGGTCCAATAGCTCGTGTCTCCCGTCGTATTCACATCAAACGAACGCTGCGGACCGTGACCATCATAGAAGACTGGACGATCCTTCGAGAGAAAACGAAAAGAGGTTTCCATGGCCTGGCGTTCGGATTCACCCACAAACGCCTTCACCTCGCCATTAGGAGCACGATAAACAGAAGCAGCAGTCCAATTGTTTCGATTTTCCACATAAGCTAAACGATCACCGTCACTGGCAACTACGAACTCGCCTCGAGCCCTTTCCGCAGTCCCCCACCAGATGCCAACATCCATGCCATACTCAGCTCCCACCATTGCTTCCATCACGTTGTGAAGCTCGTCATTTGTTCCGATATCCGAGTTTGCCTCTACGTTTTGGTAGAAGGCGGCATAGTCATCAAAGCTCCCAGCCAATTGATGCGTATTACCTTCTTCCAGGTAGCCCCATCCATTTAGGGTGTTATACCAGGTATTGGCGTTGCTATTATTCAACGTACTCGCGCCATACAGGTTGATGAATTCCGCGTCTGGAACGGAGTAGCTAAAGGCTCCATAAAGTCCACTCCAACGAAGCCACCAGCAAACATCGCCCAATCGAGTCGCGTTCCCTTGCCAGCTAGTACCATCAGGTTCATTAAAGGGAGCGACCGACAGAACAACACGCCCCGCGTCCTCGCATTTTTGCGTTGTGACTGCAATCAGCTCCGACCACGTCCTTGGATCAACACCGCTAGAACCCTGATAGTAGCTATTCAGCGTATCCGTATCCGTATTCAGATACAGAGCGGTATGAAAATCCGTATACGTATCGACAACATCCATACGATCATTGAATTCCGTTAGACCCGTCCCGCTGAGATCACCATTAACGATAGGCGTATCCCCCGTGAATGAAAAGCGAATGACATCGACTTGAGGCTTCCCCATGAATTGAACGCCTCGAGCAACATTCATATCCCAAAGCCAAGCAGTATCCAAGCCCCAGAGCTCGACCGATTTATTTTGACCCGCTGCTTCGGTCTCAAAGACCACCATATTATCCTGCCCGTTCGCAGCTCCTGCAAACAAACATCCAATAAAAAGCAACTTCCCCAATTGCCGCATGGACGAGATCTTCAAAGCGCCACCCCCTCCGAATAACACAGACTCACAAATACGAATACGTTTCTCTATCATATACATTCCCTATATTTATCTATACACATCAAAAAGAGATCCTCACAAAAGAACCTCAAAGAGTCTAAAAACGAACACTTGTTCTTCGAACGCCGAAACAACACGCACTCGCACCGAGCTTCGACAAATCCGAGCACGCACAACCAAATAGCAACGAGATCACAACGCGCTCGCTTCTGCCTGAATAAAAAGTCATAATAGAAAGCCTAAAAACAGTATGTATTCATTAAATACACACAAAGACACGACACGCTCTCAGAGCACAAGACCGAGGCACTACCTCAACAATCCAAGACCAGTCTCAAATAGGTGCTTCAACTAAATAAAAGCATCCAAACTGATCTCAAAAAACAAAGGGGGGGGGGGTAACGAAAGGGGTAAAATATTGAGAGCAAAGAAAAACAAGGTACACCATGAAAACGACAGAGACCATCCCCCAAAAGGGGGAAAACATCGCATAACGATCCCTATACACAAAAACAAGGTATCCCCGATACAAGCGGACGACGTATCCAACAAGGAGGGACGCGCGTTCCGCGCACGTCTTAACCGCCCGGCGGAGCGGACGATCCACCCCAAACCAGACGCCACAAGCGGACGGGGCATTAGCCCCGAACCCAGCAAATTAAAAACCGTTTTGCTTGGTCAGCTCCGCGAACCACTTTGCGGAAGCCTTGGGCTGACGTTCTCCGGTTTCGTAATCGACCCAGTGCAAGCCAAAGCGCTTACCGTATCCATACGCCCATTCGAAATTGTCCATAAAGCTCCAACACATGTAGCCTTTTAGGTTCACTCCCTTGGCGATCGCATCGTGGCAAGCTCCGATGTAGCCTTCGAGAAAGGCTACGCGTCGAGCATCATTGAGAGCGGTTTCCCGATCGTCTTCGCCCGGCATCGCGCAACCATTTTCCGTGATGTAAATCGGCGGATTGTCGTAACGCTCCGCAATCCACTCAAGCAGCTTGCGACAACCCCACGGCACGATGTTCCAGCCCATATCCGTTTGCTCCCATTCATCCGCACGCGAAAGCGTCACGTTTTGGTCGCCGTAGACACCGCCGTTGCCTCGCACGATAACACCTTCGACCTGATGCTCCGGATCGGGTTCCGAAGTGAGCATCGTCGTGTAGTGATTCAACCCAAAGAAATCCGACGACCCTTTCAAGAGGGCAGACTCTTCTGCCGTGAACTGAGGAAGCTTGTCCCCAATGCTCGCCAACATGCGATCCGGATATTTTCCGAAATAAACCGGATCCGCGAACCAGCCGAGAAAGAACTCCAGACCACGCTGAGCCGCTTCGATATCTTCAGGCGAATCCGTAAGCGGCTCCCGCCAGTCGCAATTATTGGTAATCCCGATCACGCCCTTTTGCGTATCCTGAAATTCCCTACGATAAAGGTCCACGATGTAGGCGTGCGAAAGCAGCAAGTTGTGACCCGCGATATAAGGCTCCGTTTCCGACTTCCGTCCAGGAGCGTGCGCCCCGACACCGTGCCCCAAGGAACAGCTGCACATCGGCTCGTTAAGCGTAATCCAATGCTTCACGCGATCCCCAAACCGCTCAAAACAGAGCCGAGAGTATTCCACGAAACGATCCACGATGCCACGATTCAACAAACCGTCTTCCTCGACTTGCAGCGGCAAAGGCAGGTCCCAGTGAAAAAGCGTTACCCATGGCTGAATGCCATTGGCGAGCAAGGCGTCGATCAGCTTGTTATAGAACTCGATTCCCTTCTCGTTGACCTCCCCCGTTCCCGCCGGAAGCACGCGCGACCACGAAATAGAAAAACGATAGCAGCCAATGCCCATCTGCTTCATCAAAGCGACATCCTCTTCCCAGCGATGATAATGATCACAGGCCCGATCTCCATGGTCGCCGTTGAAGATACGACCGGGCGTGTGCGAAAACGCATCCCAAGTGCTCGGGCCGCGACCGTCCGTCGCAACCGCACCTTCGATTTGATAAGCGGCAGTGGCAGTGCCCCAAAGGAATCCGTCAGGAAATGTCTTCATGGGGCGCACGATCCGCGCAAAAAGCCGAATGCCAAGTCACAAACACGCAATCTGCGTCCCAGCCAGCCCGATTCCACCCCATTCTCTCACTCACACAAATGAGCACGCAAAGTGGACCTGTATGCCGCTCGGTCCGACTTGGATCGGGAAAAGCTGCCGCGTTACTCTTCTGAAAGAGCTGGCCTAATTAAGGCGAGGTTCGACCTCGCGGAGTTGACCGCTTTGTTGGTCCCGAATCATTTAACGAAATTCGAACGATCAAATGAAACTCCAGATCAAACTCCTCCTCCTAGCGATCTTGACCATGAGCGCAGCTTGCCAGCATACCGAAGTCTCTCCCCCCCCAACGATTCCGCACCTACACGTCGAGGGGACACAGCTGGTAAACGAAACGGGAGATCCCGTCGTGCTGAGAGGCGTCAGCTACTTCTGGCACAACTGGTGGCCACGCTACTACAACAAGGAAAGCGTCAAGTGGCTGAAGGAAGACTGGGGCGTGGACATCGTACGAGCCGCCATGGGCATACACTTCCAACAGACTCGCAGAACCTACAACGAGCATCCCGAAAAGGCGGTAGAGATCATTTCAAAGGTCGTCGACGGAGCCATCGAAAACGGGATCTACGTCATCATCGACTTCCACAGCCACCACCTCGAGCTCGAGCTCGCAAAAACCTTCTTCGCCGACATGGCGACCAAGTACGGGAAGTATCCAAACGTCATATACGAAATCTACAACGAGCCAATCCATGAATCCTGGGAAGACGTAAAGGCCTACGCTGAAGAGGTTATCTCCGTGATCCGCGAGATCGATCCCGACAACGTAATCCTCGTCGGAAACCCAAACTGGGACCAGGACCTCCACATCGTGGCCGACAACCAGATCGAAGGCGTCTCCAATATCATGTATACGCTGCACTACTACGCCGCGACACATGGCGACTACTTGCGGGAACGAGGCGACTACGCCCTCAGCAAGGGGGCTCCCATTTTCATCTCCGAATCCGCCGGCATGGAAGCGTCCGGCGACGGGCCCATGGACTACGAAGCATGGCAAAAGTGGCAAGATTGGGCTGAAGAACGTAAGATCAGCTGGATTACATGGGCGATCGCCGGCAAAGACGAAACCTCCTCCTTCCTCATACCGAGCGCATCCTCCAAAGGCGGCTGGAAAGAAAGCGACCTGACGGAATCCGGAAAAGCGACCCGAGCCTTCCTTCGCAAGAAAGCCGGGCTCGACTGAGGCAAAGACTCTCGCGCCAGAAGGACGACTCACTCGAGTCGTCCTTTTCGTTTCCCGACACAAAAGCGGAAAGCACGCGACTTCGCCGCTCCCGAACCATCGGCCCATGTTCGTATCCACCTCAAAAATACAGGCTGTAGCGAACACAACGAGACCGTACCCATGGCACGGATACCGTCCCGACATATTGTGATTGGAGAACGCAGAGACGCCTCCAGCGAACGGCTCCCTACTCGCCCAAAGCTTTCACGATCGTATCCACATTGTACTTAAACATGCCCAAGTAGGTTCCTACGTCGTATTGGCTTCCGTCGACGCCCGTGTACATTTCTCCACGAGCCCCGAGGGCATCCGAAAAGAGCTCCCCTCCCACAACGGCGCCCGAGTCCTTACTGATTCGCTCGATAGTCGCCGGCGAAACGCTGCTTTCCACAAAGATGGCTGGGATCTTCCGCTTCTTTATAAAGTCCGCCGTTTTGGTGATGTCGGCGAGCCCTGCTTCCGACGCAGTCGAGACGCCTTGCACCCCTACCACCTGGAATCCAAAAGCGCGGCCAAAGTAGTTGTAAGCATCGTGGCTCGTCACCAACACGCGACGCTCTTCCGGTATAGATTCGATGCGCTTCCGAGCCCAGGCTGAGACCGCCTCGACCTCGCCACTATATATAGCAGCGCGTTTCGAAAAACGCTCCGCATTCGCAGGGTCGGCCTTCAAGAGCGATTCCTTCACGGACTCGATCACGTAAGCCCACAGGGAAGGGTCGAACCAAACGTGCGGATCGTGGGCATCCTCGTAATTGGCCGACGCGAGCAAGCGATCCGCCGGGATCGCCTCCGCGACCGCCACCACCGTGCGGCCCGCCTTGTTCACCTTGGAGAAGGTTTCCGCAAGACGGCCCTCGAGATGAAGGCCGTTGTAGAGGATCAGGTCGGCTCGCTGCAGGGAAATCACATCACGGGCCGTGGCCTTGTAGAGGTGAGGGTCGACGCCCGGCCCCATCAGCGCCGTCAGGTCCACCTCCGCTCCGCCCACATTTCGAACGATGTCGGCGATCTGCGAAGTGCTCGCCACCACGCGCAGCTTCGCGTAGCTGCTCGAGCTAAAGAGGAGAACGGTTAAAAGGAAAATGGCGCGGAATAAAGACGGCTTCATAGTGTTGGCAATTTGGATGACAGATAAGTGCCCATTTCTTTGAGGGCCTGTCAATCGCAACTTTGAATGATCAAAGTTGAAATCAATACCCGGGTGACTTCCTTATTTCTGGAAAAGCGAGGCAATTTTGGGGCATACGAGCTTGACAGCGCCACGGGGCGACGACCATTTTCTCGCTCTTTTTCCAATTTTCACGTCATGAGACCTACATTCAGACCACATCGCCTCAAGAGAGTACGCAAGATCGGCTTCCGCGCCCGTATGTCCACCCGCGGTGGCCGCGCAGTCATCACTGCCCGTCGTAAGAAGGGCCGCGCCCGTCTTTCCGTCGCGTAAGCTCGGCGTCTTCGTGCCCAACCGGCTTGACCATGGTCAGGAGATTTAAACTCCGCCCTGTTAGCCGTTTGCGTCGCAATGCCGACTTCCTCCAAATACGCAGTATTGGCAAGCCTTACCGCTGCCAATATTTCGCCCTATTTTCCCGCATCCGTGCTGACGAAGGCACGGATGTTTTGTGTCCGCGTATCGGTATCTCCGCGGCCCGACGCGTAGGCAACTCCGTCACCCGCAACAAGATCAAGCGACGCTTCCGAGAGCTGTTCCGCCTCCACCAGCACGAGCTTCGCCCCGAAGCGGATATCGTGCTCAGCCTTCGCCAACCTGCAGGCAGAGCGAGCTACGAAGAATTGGAGCAGCGATTCCTGCACGCCCTCAAATACAAGAAGCTCCTCAAGCGGAACGAAGCGCCGGAGGAGCGTTCCCAAGGCGAGGAATAGCTTGCTAGCTCTCAAGCCGAGCCTTTTATGAGCCCTTTCCTCTGACGCAAGCCCGTCAGAAATCCAAATTTTCCCAGCACATCGATGGACAAGAAGAACACTATTATTGGGGTATCCCTGCTGATCGCAGGAACGATCCTCATGTTCAAAAACGGCCAACAGGCCCAGCAGCAACGCCTCCTCGAGGAACAGGCCGCCAGCGAAGCGGCCGAAACCGCTACGCAATCCGCCCCAGCTGCCACTGCTGAGGGCTCCGCAAGCGAACCCGTTGCCGCCCCTGTCAACGGAGCCCCCGCTCCGACTACTGTCGTGCCAAACGGCCACGCCCAGATCGAAGTCAACGACGAGAAGACCGGCGAGGAGATCGTCACCCTCGAGAACGACCTAGCGGAATTCCGCTTCACCAACTACGGCGGCGCCGTGCGCGAAATCGTCCTCAAGGACCAGAAGAAGTCCCTCGATAGCGACGAGCCCTACGTCATGAACCACCTGCGCTACGCGCCGGCCCTCAACCTCACCACCTACTTGGGAGACGCCCGCACCATCGCATTCGAACAAATCCCTTCCGCCAGCCGGGATAGCGTCACCTACCGAGGCGTCTTCAAGGACCAGCTCGAAATCACCCGCACCTACACCATTTCCCAGGATACCAGCGGACCCGCACCCTATACCGTCACCCACGAGCTCACTGTCCGCAACCTCTCCGACGGTCTCCTCCCTCTCGGAGAAATGCTGCTCAACATCGGCACCGCCGCTCCCTCCGGCAAGCAGGACAGCCTGCTGCAGACCTTCGGCTACTCCAACGGCGACGACATCGAGTTCACGAAGCAAAGCGACTTCATGGGCGGCGGCCTCCCCGGCTTCCGCAAGGATCCGAAGGATATGGAGCAAGTGAGCGACAGCATCGTCTGGGCATCCATCAAAAACCAATTCTTCATCACCATCCTCACCCCTAGCGAACCAGCAGCCGGTTACATCGCACGTCCCGTCGACTTCCCCGGTGGCAAGGATGGCGCCCCAAAGACCGGCATCACCGCTGACGTCAAACTCGAAGGCATCAACCTGCCAGCGGATGGAAGCGTAACCAAGACCTTCGACTTCTACGCGGGCCCCAAGGAGCACAAGCGCATCGCCAAGCTCAAGCAGGGTCAGGAGCAAGCCATGCAATTCGGCTTCTTCGGCTTCATTTCCAAGATCCTGCTCCAGATTATGAACTGGGTACACGGCATCGTCGGCAACTGGGGCGTCGCGATTATCCTGCTCACCATCATCGTACGCGGCTCCCTGCTTCCCATCACCCTCATGAGCATGAAGTCGATGAAGAAGATGTCCAAGATCTCCGAGCCCATGAAGGCCCTCAAGGAGAAGTTCCCCGACGACACCCAGAAGCAGCAGCAAATGATGATGGAGCTCTACAAGCTCAACAAGATCAACCCCGTGGCCGGCTGCTTGCCCATGGTCATGCAGATCCCCATCTTCTTCGCCCTCTTCTACATGCTGCGTAGCGCCGCCGAGCTCCGCTTCGCCGACTTCCTCTGGATCTCCGACTTGTCCAAGCCAGACACCGTCGCTATCATCCCCAACGTGCCCTTCCTCGGAGACTTCGCCCTCAACATTCTCCCCTTCGTTTGGGTCGCCTCCCTCGCTTACCAAATGTGGACCATGCCCACCCCATCGGTGGACAACGCCCAGGCTAAGATGATGAAGTTCATGCCCTTCATCTTCTTCCCCTTCACCTACACCTTCTCTTCCGGTCTCGTTCTCTACTGGACCGTGAGCAACGTTTTCACCATCGGCCAACAATGGCTCGTCAGACGCGGAGGCGAAGAGTTCGAAGTCATCCTTCCTCCCGCCCTCAAAAAAGTTCTCGAAGGAGGCGACGCCAAGAAGAAGCGCCGCAAGAAGAACTAGTTCTCCCCTTTCCACCCAGCACCCAAAAACTCAGGACTTAAAAACCCATGTCTGGACATAGTAAATGGTCTACCATCAAGCACAAGAAGGGCGCCGCTGACGCAAAGCGGGGCAAAGTCTTCAGCCGTATCTCCAAGGACATCACCTTGGCCGCGAAAAACGGCGGCGGCGACGCCGACATGAACCCCAAGCTCCGCACCGTGCTGCTCAAGGCCCGCGCGGAAAACATGCCCTCCGACAACATCGAGCGTGCCATCAAAAAGGGCACCGGCGAACTTCCTGGCGTCGTCTACGAAGAATTCGTCTACGAAGGCTACGCTCCGCATGGCGTAGCAGTCATCGTGGAAGTCACCACCGACAACAAGAACCGCGCCGCCTCCGAGATCCGCTCCACCTTCACCAAGCGCGGCGGCAACCTCGCCGGGGCCAACGCGGTTGCCTTCAACTTCAACCGCTGCGGCCAGTTCCTCATCGCCAAGGACCAGACCGACGAGGAAACGCTCATGGAAGTCGCCCTCGAAGCCGGCGCCGAAGACATCAAGTCGGAAGAAGAAGGCTTCGAAGTGCTCGCTCCTATTACCGAGTACGACTCCGTCAGCCAAGCCCTCTCCGACGCAGGAATCGCCGTCGAAAGCTCCGAGCTCGCCTACCTGCCCACCATGATGACTCCCATCAGCGACGCCAGCGAAGCGAAGTCGATCATGAACCTCATCGACGCCCTCGACGACGACGACGACAACGACGGTCTGCCCAC
>JBNKSG010000050.1:0-20584 GCA_050297195.1 Opitutaceae bacterium
CGATGGGGGCGATCAATTGCCTTGGCTTGGCCAAGCGGGTAAACGCTCATGTTTTCTAGGCTTCAACATCCGAAGTTTATGGTGATCCGGTCGAGCATCCTCAGCGGGAAGCTTACTGGGGGGAATGTGAATCCGATTGGAATTCGTTCGTGCTATGATGAGGGCAAGCGTTGTGCGGAGACCTTATTTTTTGATTGCCACCGGTCAAAACGGAGTGGATATCCGGATCGTTCGCATCTTCAACACTTACGGTCCAAGGATGTTGGCGAATTATGGTCGAGTTGTATCGAATTTTATCGTACAGGCTCTTCGTGGCGAAGATTTGACGATCTTTGGCGAGGGACTGCAGACACGCTCCTTTTGCTATTACAGCGATTTGATCGAAGGCTTTGTGCGACTGATGAATCAGGACGCGGTGACTGGACCTATCAATATTGGAAATCCAGGCGAGTTTACGATGTTGGAGCTTGCGGAAGAGGTGTTGAAGCTAACGGGGTCGAAATCGAAAATCATCCACAAGGCTTTGCCCGCGGATGATCCAAAGCAAAGGCAGCCGGACATTACGTTGGCCAAGAAACACCTCGACTGGGAGCCGAAAGTCTCGTTGTCGGAGGGCTTGGCTCATCCCATCGACTATTTCAGAAAGAGCATCTAAGCTGGCTTGGCTGGTTATGCCCAGCTGCAGAGGGAGTCGATATGGGCGGCGGACTGGTCTTGCACCCAACTGTCGAGCTGCGCTTGGTCTTTCAGTTGTTGGCCACGGTGACGCGGGACGATTGCGAAGCTGCTTTGCAGATCTGGCAGGCTCGTCATATCACCCCAGAGCTTCTCGAATTGGCTCACTGGAAATATGTCTTCTTGTCCTTGGCCCCAGCGTTTCTTGACATCTTTGAGCGTTAGGTAAGTGGGGAGCCGCAGCGCTACTTTTCGGATCGCCTTTTCAACCGTATCTGTTACGTGGATACTTTTCCGGTCGAGCTCGAAGTAGTTGAGCAGAGCATCGACGTTTATCCAGCTGGTGTTGGTATTGTAGTAAGTGAGCTTAAATTCGTCCTGTTCGCTCGGCAGCGCGAGGCCCTCGACGAGTCGGATGCGTCCGTCGACCTTGGCTAGTCCACCTCCGTGGTCGTCGACTCTTTTCGACATGACCTCGAAGGATAGGGTCTGGCCGGATTGGATATGCCAGCCGAGGAGAAGTGGGTCGATGGATGCTCCCAAGGTGTCTATGTTGTGGGCGAGCAGGTAATTGATATTCGGCTGTCGCTCTAAGATTCGGGCGAGGGTGCCGTTTTTGATCAGATTCGGGATTTCGTACCAGTGGCCGACGGGATGCAGGCATTGGGAGGGAAGGTTGTCGGTGTAGTCTGCCCCTTCGCCGGCGGTCTTTGCCCAGTTGAGGAGGGCGGCTCGTGTGCTCTCGAGCACCTTTTGCTTTTGTTCGTCTAGCTTTTGCTGGGCGATCTCTTCCCATGCGAAGCGAAGGTCCCGCGCGGTCGGAACCATTCGCAGTCCGATCGATTTACCTGCCGATAGGTAAACGGATTGGTCCAGCTTATTGGCGTAGGCCCGTTTCACGTACGCCTCGATGGGGCCGTGGGTGAGGTAGGAGGTCGTGAAGATGTGAGGAACCGTGCTGCCTGATGCTTGTTCGCTGGTCCGCGTTTTCGCGAGGTGGATGTCGATGAAGTTCCGGTGCTTGTTTTGGAACGAGTAAAAGGGGTGCAGGGATTTTACGACGCCTGCTCCTTGCGTCCAGCGGCTGCCGACCCCCGCCGCGAAGGTAACCACTGCGACCTCTCCGTTTCGCATGGCCTGCTTCCCGAGCACTTCGAGAGCTGAGTCTTGTCTGGAGTCTGCATCGAAAATCTCGGAGGCGGTGACATCCGCAATGGAGGTCGAGGCAGAGAGTCGGTTCATGGCTAAGCCGATGCGTCCGGATATGACATCGGTCCGAATTTGCTCGTGCTGGTTCGGATCGAATCCGTTTTCCTTGAGCAGCCCCTTGAGGTCTTTTTGTTCGGATGAAGCCTCCTGCACCTCCGGGAGGAGGCGGTCGATAAGGTTTTCTGCGGAAAACGCGTCGCTTGGCTTCGCTTTTATGGCTTTGGCGAATTGTTTCAGGTCGGCGCGTTGCACATCTGTCATCTCCTTGGCGTTGGTACGGAGTGCTTGGGGGATGGTGAGTTGGTAAAAGTCTTCGGGGAGGAGAGCATGGTCCTCTTCGAGGAGAGTGCCGGTCGATCCGTTTTCATTGATGCGAAAATCGTAGACGACGGGATCCATGGCGAAGGGGAGGGAGTGTTCGAATTCCCGTTTCCGTTCCTGCATTACCCGCGATAAAAAGCGTTGTCCGTCAGATTTCTTTTCGGGTGAGAAGATAAATCCCATGCCTCCGCCTGACATTCCGCCCAGCATCCAGAACCCCCAAAAGTCTTCACCAAAGGCTTCGCGTACGTCCGCGATCAAGGTCTCGGTGTAGATGTTGCTAACCCAAGGAATAATGTCGTGGAGCGGTCCGAAGAAATTCTCGGTCAGCCGTTTGCCGAGTTCCTTGATCTCGCCGTTTCTGAGGTTCTCCACGATAGCGTCGATGGTATCGAGCGCTTGTTGACGGGCCTTCCATTCCTTGGATTCTCGAAGCAGGTATTTTTCGGTGACCATTTCCAAGATGGGGCCTACGTTTTGGGCCATTCCACCGTGGACGAGCACAAGGCTCTCCTGGAGTTTTTGTCGTGCCTCTGCCCCGATCTTGTTTTGATCGAGAAGGGTGTGCCGAGGCAATAAACGTCCTCGGCTCGTGCCAAACTCAGCGTCGCCGGCTTTCGACTCTTCTCCTTCGATCAATTTGATGCCAGGCCAGATCCCGCCGGAGTCCTGCCAGCCGCCTCCGGAGCCTCCCAGCCATTCTCCGAGGATAGCTCGGGCTGCTACGATGCGTCGCTCCTTTTCAGTGAGGGGACCCTCCAGATCCGAAGTCTGGCCGCTGGCCCTCATGCACACCGCGATGAGAGCTCCGAGGAGATTGGTGGAAACGGCAAGTCGGGAGCCCTTGGGGATTCGGTTTACGTTGCTGACGATTTCGAGCCCGCGTCCCGGTCCAATCAAGGTTTCGAAGAGGTTTGCGATACTTTGCCCAGACCCTTCGAGGCCGGGAGGAACGATGCCAGATGAGATGACGGCTGCTTTCAGCAGTCCGAGGTAATCCCGAGCGAAGTCAAAAACGTCGTCGACCATGGTAAGCTCGGTGGTGGCCTCGAGGTCGACGCTGCAGAGGCGCAGGACGGGCTCTTCGATGACGCGCAGGTAAGCTTCGATGGGGGGCTTTATTTGCTTGTCCCTTCCATGCACGCCTAGGTCGACCGAGACGTTGAGGACGCGAGCTCCCTCCGGAAAGTCCATGCCGAGGAAAAAGATATCGCTCCAGGCGCAGTGGGTAAGGTCCATGCGGACTGCCGTTTGCTCCTTGATAATAGGATACACTTGGTTGGTGCCGGCCTTGGAGAGAAGTTCGCGACGGATGCGTAGCGGGTGGTCGAGATGATGCCCCATGCGAAAAATCCATGTGTTTCCAGGGGTTGAGCGCACGGTTTGGCGAACTTGGTCGGCCAAGGTTTGGAAGGCGAGGCAGTGGTAAGCGTGCGCGAGGGTGCTCGATAGCGCGTCGTTAGCTCCGTGGGCCCGCATCTCAGAAAGGAGGGTTTGGATCGCCTCTTCGAAGCGTCGCTCCAGAAGGTGCTCATGGGCAACGGGGCTGAGTCGCTTTTGATCGGGAAAACCGGAACGGGCGGGGAGGTGGTAACGATGAATAGCCTGCAGAAAGAAAAGGGCCCTCACCCGCTTGTAGAGGCTGGTTTCACCGTGTCGGTAGGTCTCTAGGGTGCTGGCTTCGTCTAGCAGCTCGTCAATGGACAGGTCTTTGCAAAGACTGCGCAGTGAACGATTTCTCAATTCCGGTTCCGTTGAATTGATCGCGAGAATAAAGGGACTTTTAGCGTTCATATCTTGGGCAGGGGAACGCTTTAGCTACGTGGGCTTGCGAGCATTTCTAGGATTCCGGTGACCACCTGATCTCGATCCTTGCCGCTGAAAGAAAGAGCGAGCTGAGCGAAAAGCAGGCCGTAGTCCGAACCGATATCGTAGCGTTGTCCGGAGACTTCGAGAGCTAGCAATTTCTCCCTCTTCGAAAGTTCGTTGAGAGCCTTTGACAAGCTCCTGCTGTTGGGTGAGTCGCTTGCAGTCGTTTCCTTCAAGATCCCGAAAATGGAAGGCTTGAGGACGTGGATCCCGAAAAAGCAAAGATAAGAACCAGAGCGGAGGCCGGGAACGAGGAGTTCGAGCTCGGCTTCGGTAGGAGTTGGTTTTTCGATGACTCGGTCTACTTGGTAGATTCGCTCGTTGCGGTCCACTAGGCGTCCACCCACGGAGCCAAACGAGGCGATTTGGCTTTCCTTGGTGGATTGGACCCCTGAAACGGAAGCATTGTTCTGTTCAGCGACATCGATTACTTGTTTCGCGCAGTTGTATCCATCTTGGGATACGCAGAGGTGATCACCCACTAAGTGCAGGAATGCTTCGCCCCCGACGAACGCCTCGCCGAGTTGAATTGCTTGGGCATACCCATTTGGTCGTTCCTGTATAATAAATTGGATACGGTTGGCGTAAGGACCGGCTGCTTCCGTATAACTATCCTCCGCGTTTGGGCAGGCTACGATTCCTATTTCCTCGATACCCGCAGCAATCGTTTCTTCCAATATAATCTCTAGAGCGGATCGCTTCTTTCCGGATTGGTCGACGAGCGTTTGGAGAGGGAGGCTGCGCTGTTTCGGGTCCGCGAGTGTGATCAAAGCTTTCTTAATCTTCATGAGAGCTGGCAAAGGGATTTATTTAAGAGGGTTGGCTGTTATTATCCTCAGGGAACAGCCAACGGTCATAAGCCTCTGAAGTGAAGCGTTTTTTGTCTTGGGGGTTCAGGTGGAGAACCATTTTCACATCCACTCGTATGATACCTTGGTTTACGCTAGGAAAACGGTTGGAGGCATCTTTTGAAATGTGTCGTTGACAGAAGATGTCTGCCAACTATGCGTTTTGCCTTCGACTGTTGGAGAGATAGCAGAGTGGTCGTACCGAGGCGAAAGCCGACACTTGCGAAGCGTCATGCGGAGCATGAGATCACTCGGAAATCTCAAACCAAGGTTGACAGAATCAAGCAGCGGCAATTGCGTGGCTGCTTTCAGACCGGAGAGATGGCAGAGTGGTCGAATGCGGTGGTCTTGAAAACCATTGAGCCGAAAGGTTCCGGGGGTTCGAATCCCTCTCTCTCCGCCACTTTTGCCTCAGGCAAAAGCAGCTCGGTTCGAGGGATGCCTCCTATTGTTTCGTTGCTTCGCTCCTCAAGTGTCGTCACTGTTATGTTTTTGTCGCTTCGCTCGGTACTCTCGTTGCTCGTTGAGGTGTCGCCATCCGGGCTCGGTACGTTCCTAGGTACTCTCCGCCACTTTCATATTGGCTTCCACCCCAGCGAGGGGCGGGAACTTTTTTTTTGTTTGGAAAGAAGAAGAGAGGGATGAGAATCACTCGGGTGCGAGTCGATGAGCGATAGCGACGACACTGGTGAAGCGTCCATTCCCAAGTTTCGCAGATGGCCCTTAGCGGTTCATTCCCGCTAGCTCCAGCTGAGGTCGGTTTTGCTGAGGGGGAGGGTGCGGACGCGTTTGCCGGTGGCGGCGTAGATGGCGTTGGCGATGGCGGGCGTGGTGGGCGGGAAGGCGGGCTCGCCGAGCCCGGTTGGGTGATTGTCACTTTGGTCGAAGTGGACTTCCACCTTGGGGGACTGGGCCATGCGGAGCATGGGGTTGTCGTCGAAGTTGGTTTGGCGCACGCGTCCGCCTTCGATGGTGATCTCTTGCTGCCAGGCGGTGTTCAACGCGTCGATCATGGAGCCTTGGACTTGGTTCTCCGCTCCGGAGAGGTTGATGATGGGGCCGACGTCCACGCCGGCGACGAGCTTGTCGACGGTGAGCGATCCGTTGGGCGCGATGGTCACTTCGGCGACCACCGCGACGTAGCCCCGGTGGCTGAAGTGGAAGGCGATGCCTTGCCCGCTGCCTTGGGGGAGCTTCTTGCCCCAATCCGCTTTTTGGGCGGCGAGCCGGAGGACGTTTTTCATGCGTCCGGAATCGTAGACGGGGCCGCGGGGATTGCCGGGGTGGACTTCGCGGTCGGGGCCGAGGAGGTCGAGGCGGAATTGCAGTGGGTCGCGACCGGCTTTGACGGCGAGCTCGTCGATGAAGCCTTGGGTGGCGAATGCGATGGCGCAGCTGCCGGGGGCGCGCCACCACCCCATCGGGACGTTGGTGCTGAGAATGGTTTGGCTGAGGTGGGCGTTGTCGATGAAGCGAATCGGGAATTCGTCGTTGGAGATTCCCGCTCCGCGGCCGGTTTCCTCCTCGGAGTTGAGGCCGAAGGTGACGAAGTGGTCCGACCAGGCTGCGATTTTCCCGTCGCTATCGACGGCGCCTTTGAAGTGGTGCCAGCCGGCGGCTCGATAGTAGTCGTGCTGCATGTCTTGCTCGCGGGTCCAAGTGACCTTGACGGGCGTGCCTTCGAGCTTGTGAGCGATGGCGGCGGCCTCACAGATGAAGTCGGACATGAGGCGCCGACCGAAACCGCCTCCGATGCGAGTGATGTCGATCTTTACCTTGTCGTCCTCTAGCTGGAAGAGTTCCTTGACGAGTCCGTGCCCGTTGATGGCGTTTTGGGTTGGGCTCCAGATTTTCATGACGCCGTCTTGGTAGAGGGCGGTGGTGTTCTGGGGCTCGAGATTGGTGTGTGAAAGGAACGGATACTCGTAGGTGGCTTCGACGACCTCGGAGGCGGAGGAAAGAACTCCTGCTACATCGCCGTCGGAGCGGATCTGCTTGCCGTCCTCGCTGGCCAGCTTGGCGGCGGTTTCTTGGTAGAGCAGGGAATTGTGTTCGGTGGCGTCTTGCTTGTCCCAGAGAACCTGCAGGCTTTGCTGAGCCTTGAAGGCGGTCCAGGTGTCTTTGGCTACGATGGCGATGCCGGGGCGGAGGCCGAAGGAGTCATCGGTGCCTTCTACGATAAAGGCGTCCAGGATTCCGGGCATGCGTTTGATGGTATCCAGATTAGCGGTACGCGGCTTTCCGCCGAATACGGGACAGCGCACGAAGGTAGCGTGCAGCAGGCCTTCCTGCTGCTGGTCGATGCCGAAGAGCGGTTTTCCGGTGACGAGAGCTTGGTTGTCTACGCCGGTGATGCGGCGACCGAGCAGCTTGAAGGTTTTGGGATCCTTTAGGGTGACGGAGTCGGGGTCTGGGACCTCGAGCTTGGCGGCGGTGTCGACGAGGTCTTTGTAGGCGAGTTTCTTCTTGGAGGCGGTGTGCTTGACGAAACCTTGGTCGGCTTGGCACTGTTCGACGGGCACGCCCCATTTTTGGGCGGCTGCTTGCTCAAGCATGGTGCGGCCCACGGCTCCAACTTTCCGAAAATCGGTGTAGTGGCCGGGGGTAGCTCCGCTGCCGCCGGCGCCTTGCCAGCCTTTGAGTCCGAGGACGAGTCCGGCTTGTTCGATGCTTACGCTTTCCCAGGGTACCTCAAGCTCCTCCGCAATGATCATGGGGAGGGAGGTCTTGATTCCTTGGCCGATCTCGGGGTTCTTGGAGATAATGGTGACGAGTCCGTCGCAAGTGATCTTGATGTAGAAATTAGGAGCGAAAACGGAGGATCCCGTGGGGGCAGCGGTGGCTTTGCTGGTGGGAAAAAAGGCGCTGAGCAGGAGTCCGCCGCCGGCGAGGGCGCTGGCTTTGACGAAGTCTCGGCGGGCGATGCTAGAAAGGGTGCTGGATTGGGTCATGGATGTGTTTTTTAGGGGGCTGGTTGCGGGGGACGGTGCTAATCTCTTGGAGTTTGGATTAGGCTTTGGCGGCGGCGGTGTGGATGGCTTGGCGGATGCGAGTGTAGGTGGCGCAGCGGCAGAGGTTGCCGGACATGGCGGCATCGATGTCGGAGTCGCTGGGCTTGCGGTTGTTGGCGAGCAGGGCGGTGGCGGTCATGATTTGGCCGGCCTGGCAGTATCCACATTGTGGAACATCGTGTTCGACCCAAGCTTCCTGCACGGGGGTGAGCTTTTCGTCTCGGGCGAGGCCTTCGATGGTCGTGATCTTTCCGCTGGTTGCCGCACCAACGGGAAGCTGGCAGGAGCGGACGGCGGCTCCGTTGAGGTGTACGGTGCAGGCGCCGCAGAGGCCTTTGCCGCAGCCGAATTTGGTGCCTACGAGTCCGAGGTGATCGCGGAGAACCCACAGAAGGGGGGTGTCGTCCGAGACGTCTACGCTGCGTTCTTGTCCGTTGATGTGTAGGGTGTATTGGCTCATGGAGGTCGTTTGGGTTCCGGGTATCGGGTTCCAGGTTGCGGGGTGGTTTGGGGCGCTAGAATGAAGAGGGGTCGTTAGTGCCAATAACGGATAGGCGGCTTTTCTGATTTTGGCGTATCAGAAATGATTGTATCGCTGAACGGGGAAAGGCCGCCCCTTTGCGGTGGCGGCCTTTGGGGCGTCGCTGTCTTTGTTCTTGGTCTAAGGTTTGAACTGCACGGGCAGGTGCACAAGGGTGCGCACGTCCTCGCCGTCTTTGCGGCCGGGTTGCCACTTCGATTTGATGACGGCTTCGAGAGCGGCTTGTTCGAATTCGCGGTGGGTGGACTTGAGGACGCGGGGGCGGATGACGCGGCCTGTTTCGTCGATCACGAATTCGACTAAGACCTCTCCTTTGGTCTTCGATTGTTGCATGGAGTAGGGATAGATTGGCTTGGTTGCGACGATAGCTCGGGGTTGTTGGTCGAGTTCGCCAGTGAGGAATTCTCGTATGTTCGTTGCTCCATCGTCGAGGAAGGAAGTGCCGGTGTCGACCGCGACTCCTGTTCCGTTGTCGCTGGGGTTGAGCAACATGGCCATTTGGTCGAGGGTCACTAGTGGTGGCGTTTCTTCGATTATCGGCTTTTCGATGGTCTTGTCTTCGATGGGGACTTCAGGGGGCTCGTCGATATCGAAATTAGGAATTTCGATGCTTGTTGGTTCCGGTGTTGTTACGGCGGGCGGTTGGAAGGGGTTGGGAAGCTTCATCAAGACTGGGAGCAGGGCGAAGATGGCGGCCGCTCCGAGGACTCCCAGCCCGAAGGCGCTGAGGTTGGTGCCGGGGGTGGTTCGTTCTTGGGTGTATATTTGGCTCATGTTTTTTCGAGGGGTTGAGGTGGTATTCGAATTTATGACTACGAGTGTAGGAAGTTGTGGTGGAATGTAAAGACTACAGTTGTAGGATCTGCGGGATAGAAGACTAAAATGGAGGATGGAAGATTGGGTGATCAGTCGCTGCCTTGCTTTGCCGCGACATGTGGGGGATTTGGTGTTGGGTTGAGGAGGATGGGAGGGGCGGGTTGCGGTTTAGCCTTTCGGAGCGCGTAGGGGCCTTTCCGGCACAAAAAAAAGCGACCGCTGGGAGCGATCGCTTTTTTGAAAGTGATTTGGGTCCGGTCCTAGGGGGAGAACTGGATGGGGATGCGAACCTTACAGGCAACGGGTTTGCCGTCCTTCGCAGCTGGATTCCAAGTGGAGCGTTGCACGCACTGGATCGCGGGTTCTTCGAATTCCCGGTGGGTTGACTTGACGGCGCGAACGCGGTGGGTCTTGCCTTCGGCGTCGAGGACGAACTCGACGACAACGCTGCCCTTGGTCTTGGACTGCTGCATGGAGTAAGGGTAGAGCGGGCTGGACATTACCAAGGCGCTTGGCTTCTTGTCCACGTCGGCGAGGGAGAAGATCTGCATCCCGGCGAGGGCGTCGATACCGGTATCGTAGTCGCTGAAACCGAAGTCACCCGTTGCATCACCCGAACCGGGGTTGAGGGCCATTTCCAGCTGAGCAAGTGTCATTGGCGGTGGCGGCTCTTCAATTTCGGGTTCGTCGACCTTCTTGTCCTCTTCTGGTGGCGGTGGTTCTTCGTCGGGAGGAGGAGGAGGAGGCTGGATGGAGGCATCTTCCGTTGCGACCTGCACGCCTGGGTTGGCGAACTTTCCGAGGTATTGCATGAAGGGCAAAATCGCGAAAACGGTGACTGTGAAAACGATGGCAAGGGCACCGTTGAAGAAGGCGTTTCCCTGTTGGTTTGAAGGTGTATAATTAGAGCTCATTGCGTCTTAAGTGTTTCGTATTTCGGTTGGCTTGAGGCGCTTAGGCTTTGTTGGAGAGTCCGGAAAAGTGCTGGAGAGTAATGCTCTCGAGGCGAACGAGGAAGCTTTCGTAGTCGATGACCTTCTGCTTGAGGAAGTAGACGAAGATGTAGCCGGGGATCGCGAGACACAGACCCATTTGGGTCGTGATGAGCGCGACTTGAATACCGCCTGCAACGATGGAGGTGGTACTTTCGGAGCCGCCCAGCGCGATACCGTAGAAGGTGGTCAACATACCGAGTACCGTGCCGAGAAGTCCGAGCAGCGGAGCGGTGTTGATCATGATCTGGAGGAAAGTGATGTTCTGCTGGAGGCGTGGGATCTCGGCGGTGCGGATCTCGGAGAAGCGGTCTTGGATGTCTTCCACCGATGAGACTCCGTCTTGGGAGTAGCGAATGATTTCGCCTACGGTGCCTTGGGCCTTGGCGCTGTCGCGGACCCATTCCTCGCAAGTGGCGATGGATGTCTTCTTGTGATTTCCTCGAAAGAAGAAAAGAAGCAGTCGGGCTCCCACGTAGAAAGCGACAAGCCCTAGCAAGAAGAGCGGAATCATGATCCAGCCGCCTGAAACGATGATGTTCCAAGCGTCAATTAGCGTAGCTGCGAATGAGGTGTCCATTGAGGTATCTAAAACTGACGAAAGGGGCGAGTCGGCTCCTTGCCGCTGCGGGCGCGACGGAATCGGGCTGTGCTGGGTGGGGAGTGGGGAACTGCGCTACTTTTTGGGTTTTGGTTGAAATGGTGTTGTGAAAATGAGTCAAGCGTATCCCTGAACTTTGGTAAGCGGGCTCGCAATGGCTTTGGGAAGGGGTGTGTGCGAGGTCCGAGATTTGTGACAGGGAGTGCCGAATTCTGTTTCCTACATTTGTACGTCAAAGTATTTTCAGATAAAAATCAAGGCTGGGAACGGATTGCGAGGAACTTCTTTTTCAGTGGGCGACGTGGACGGGCCCAGCTCGCGTTCAGAATTCCTCCGACTTCCCGGTTTCGATCTCCGCGAGGAGCCGAAGGATGCGTTCGAAATAGGAGGGGATTTCCAGGTCCTCCCTCGCGAGGATTTCTCGGACTTCGAGGCGTTGCTGGTAGCAGGTTTCGTTTGAGCGGCGGTCGGGCAGGAGAACGCCTCCCTCGAAGGTCGCGCCTGCGTAGTAGCCTTCGTTGACGGTGTAGGCGTAGATGTCGGCGTCCTCGCTGATGTTCGATTCGTAGTTGGAGCCGGTTGGCCCGCGGGTGACTCGGGCGTCGATCCCGATTTGGAATTTCGCTTTGTTGAGCATTTTTAGGCCGTCCTCGTTGACGATGACCAGCACGACGTTGAGCTTTTGGGCTCCGAGCTGGAGGCCGCCGCTGATTTCTCCGGTCTTGATCCAGGCGGGCGGGCTCCATTCGCCAGCTTTTGTGCGGCGGAGAGCGACGCCGAAGCCACCTTTAACGCCGAAGATGACTCCTGCCTCGTATTGCTTGATGATGATGAGGCCTTTCGCGCTCTGCATGACGGCGGGAGGAATCATCGAGCTCTCCTCGGACTGGATATCTACGAGGGAGTTGGCGAGCTTTTCGCTGCGTCGCATGAGGCGGCTGGTATCCTTGTCCACCTCGTCCTCGCCAAAGATCGAGCTGCCAACGGACGAGCAGCCTAGGGATAGGAAGGCGATAAGCAGAATGCGGATAAAGCTCGGGAAGCTTGCGATCATGGAAAAAAGCGGGCGGGACTTCGCCTTTCATTTAGTCTTCTAGTTAGATTCGGCCCGCAAGCCTTGATTCGCCCGAGGCCCTCGGGTGGGGGGATGGGATAGGCGCGCAAAATAATATCAACGTTGATAGAAATTTGCGCAGGCGGGAGCTGGAATGGCGGGTGGGGGGAGCTGTCGGGGCGGGGTGGCGGGGGAGGGTCGATCTGCCTTCCCCTATCCTCTATCTTCATCCTCGATCTCTTTGCCCGTTCGGTTGGGGAGGTGGGGATGAGGATGGATGATGGGAGATTAGGGTGGTGGATGGAAGATTGGGCGGGCTTTGCGGTTGGGGGCAAAAAAGCCGGCCCGCGAAAGCGGGACGGCTTTTTTGGTAATTGGACTAAGAGATCTCGTTAGCCGGGCATCGTGTAGGCTGTGGGCTTGCCTTGACCGGGGAGCTCGATGATGCCGATTTCGAAGGCGCAGCGGGTGAGCTCCACGGCGCTGCGGGCGTCGAGCTTCTTCATGAGGTTGGCTCGGTGGGCTTCGATGGTCTTCACGCTAACTTCCAGCATTTCGGCGATTTGCTTGGTGCTGAATCCTTCGGCTACGGCTTGCAGGACTTCGCGTTCCCGGTTGGAGAGGCGGTTCTTCTTCTTGGCTACGGAGCTGCCGACGAGGTGAGACTCGCGGAGCAGGCTGGCGGAGACCGGGCAGAGGTAGCCGCTGCCGCTTTTGACCTCCCTGAGACCTTCTTTCAGCTTGGAAGCGGCGGAGGACTTGGAGACGATGCCGTGACAGCCAAGCTCGAGGAGCTCTCGAATGGAGTCGGGCGTGAAATTCGAGGAAATCGCGATGAAGCGAGTATTCGGGTGCTTAGGGCCGTATTGGCGGAGGATTTCGATGCCGTTGAGTCCGGGAAGGTACATCTCGAACATTACGATGTCGGGTTTTTCCTCTTCGCAAAGGGTGAGGGCTTGGCGCCCTTCCGTCGCTTCGCCGACGACCATGATTCCAGGTACTGTGTTAGCTAAGGATGAAAGGAGGTCTCTCAGCAAAAGCTGATCCTCCAGAACGACCATGCGACTTGTCTGGTTGGTTGGTTGAGTCATGGTAGTGAGGGTTGGTTGGTTTGACGCATTCGCTCCAATCTCGGAACGGGTCGTCTTTCGACCAACCAGAGATGCTGGTGTTCCGCTCGCGGACTCGGTGACAGCCCCGAGGGGTATCCGCCGTAAAGTCTGCGGGTAATTGAGGCTAGATCCTAAGGAAACCTGCTCCGAAGGGCTGAATTGTCAAAGGGCTTTAACGTTTTTTTTAAAAATGGGGAATTTGCGAGACTTTTGCTAAAAATGCGCTTGCTGTCGAAAATTGCGGATATTCCCGCTAGTTTGTGTTTTCCCATTTTTCAGATGAGCGAACCCACAAGCAAAGACTCAGCCGGCCCACTGCCAGAACTCCCAGTCGACTGGCGATTGTTGTTGATCGACAAGCGAATGAAGCTGCTCGCCTTCGCTGGACTTCCAGGAGTGGGGAGCGCGAAACCGGCGCGTGGCTTGGACTTGGCGGACTATCTTGCCGACGAGGGGCTGGACCTTGCGGAGGTGGGGGAATTGCTTGTCTGTTTGGAGGATATGCCGGCGGATTGCGAATTGCGCCTGCGTTTGGGGGAACCGAGAATGAGCGTGGTAGCTCGGGGCTTCAGAGAGTCAAAGGGGGTTAGCTGCGTGGTTTTGAGGCCGAAGGCCGACGATGAGGCGGAGCGCGCCTTGCCTGCGGCCTGGGCTTGGGCGGAATGGACGATGCGTTCTCTCGGTTTGCTGGGTCACCATGCGGCCGGGGCGCCGGTTCGAGTTTTAGTGGTGGATCAAAATCCGGAGGTGGTGGCCTATTGTCGGATGCTTTCGCGCAAGTTGGGTTGTCGCTCGATGGGAGCTAGCTCCGGAGGGGAGGCCTTGGCCCATGTCAAGGCGCAGCCCTACGATCTGGTAATTGTCGACAGTTTGATTTCTGGCTTGGGCGCGAATGCGCTAGGAGCCCTGATCGGCGAGAGGAGCAAGCGGGATTGGGGGCGAGCTCCCTTGTGCGCGGTCATGTCGCCGCTGGAAACTTACGGAGGCGAATTGGAGATGCATCTTTTAGAGAAGCCCCTTGGTTTGGGCGAGCTGAAGGACACGGTCGGGCTCGCCAAGGCGTATCGCTCCCGAGCTCTGGAAGACGCGTCCGAAGGGGCGGAGCTCGAAGTTTTGAAGATGGATATCTGGGAGGAGGACCGGGCGCTTCTGAAGCGCTTGGCCAAGGCATTGGTGGCGCAGGGGACCGAGTTGACCCATCGCTTGAGCGAAAACCCCAGCTATCCGGATGGCGTCGATTTTATAAAGGATCTCAATTCCTTGAAGAATGGTTGCGATATCCTGCACGCGTATCGGTTGGCGGCGGCCTGCAAGGAGCTCTTAAAGGTCTGCCATGAGCCTCACTCGCGTCGCATGCTAGCCAAGCTAGATCGTTTGCTCGTGGAGATTGAGGGATTTCGTCTATTCGCCGCTGGGCAAGGCTTGCTACGTGAGTTTGATTGATTTTCAGCAGCTGGGTTTTGATCGGTTAAAATAGGCCTCGGAGTGGCTTATTTAGGTTGATTTGGCGAGGGGCAGTCGTATCCAAGAGAAGCTTATGGCAAAATCTTCTTCTTCAAAACCAGCCAACGCGGCTTTTATGAAACCTGTAACTCCTGACGCTGCACTTGCGGCAGTAGTCGGTGCTGACCCACTTCCACGTACCGAGCTCACCAAGAAGCTTTGGGACTACATCAAGTCTAACAACCTCCAGAACCCAGAAAACAAGCGCGAGATCATCGCTGACGCTGCCCTCAAGAAGGTCTTCGACGGACGCGATAAGGTCACCATGTTCGAAATGACGAAGCTCGTTTCTGGCCACGTGGTCAAGTAAGACACCCCTCTGTTCTTTTTAATGAAAGCCCGGCGCGATTTCGTGCCGGGCTTTTTCGTGTGTGGGCGAAGGGCAGGGGGCGGGGGCTATGCTGCTCGCAGTATCGCAGTGTCAGGAGTTCGCGGCCCGCAGGCTGGGGGCGATTGGGGTTTCGATTCGGGTCAGTACGGGGAGATGGTCTGAGGCGAAGCTTTTGATGACTTCGGTCTGCACGGCCTCGAAGGGGGCCGCCAGCAGGATGAAATCGAGACCTCGCGAGGGGAAGTGGGCGGGGAAGGTGCGTTCCTTTTTTGGAAAGTATTGGTAGTCTTCCTCGTAGGCGGAGCGTTCGATGAGCTGGTGCAAGGCGTCCCGGGAGGAGCGGGAGCTGGTATTGAAGTCGCCGCAGATGATGGGGGGCAAGTGGTAGGGATCGGCGTCGCTGCGGGCGTGGATGGACGAGAGAAGCTTGTCCACTTGGAGTAGGCGGGCGCGGCGGGAGCGGAAGTCGAGGTGCAGGTTGATGATGTCGATTTCTACCTCGTCCATGAGGAAGCAGGCTTCCAGGAAGCCTTTTTCCCCGAGGTTTTTGGAGCCGAAGGATTCCATCTTCCAATTTTTGACGGGGTACTTGGAGAGGAAGGCGTTTCCGTAGGCGAGGGGTTTGCGTCCGAAACGTCGATTGTGGATCCCGTGCACGGCGTGTGGGTAGTTGGTCGCGGACTGGAGGTAGTCGAGGAGGTTGATGTGCTTGTTCCAGTGTGAGGAGGCGTCTATTTCCTGCAGGGCGACGATGTCGGGCTGCTGTTCGCGTATGATGTGGGCGATGCGGTCCAGGTTTTTGGAAATCCCCTTGGCGCTGCTGAATCCTTGGTAGAGGGAGAGGCCTCGCCCGTGGGCGATGTTGAAGGTCATCAACTTAATCTCTCGTGTCGGCTGCGGCATCGGTACTTTTTGAAACGCTGGAAAGAAGGTAATGAATTTCGTGAACAACGAAAGCCCCCGCTCGTTCATTCTGTAAAAGTTTTTCCAGAACGGAAGGTGGACGCCGCTTTGGTTTTCCAATTCAAATCCCAAACGTGAACGCATTCGGAGATCTAGACATACACCTCAAGATTCCCGACCTTTGGCAGCAAGACGCCTTGCACCGCATAAAGGCAGGGGAGGATGTCGTGGTGAATGCTCCGACCGGAGCGGGGAAGACCTACCTCGTGGAACTGATCGCCGAATCGTATCGGCATGGCCAAATCGTGCTCGCGGTGCCGACGCGAGCCTTGGCCAACGACAAGCTCCGGGAGTTTCGGGCTAAGGGGTGGCGAGTGGGAATCGTGACGGGGGATGTCGCGATCGATCCGGATGCCCCGGTTGTGGTTGCGACGCTCGAGACGCAGAAGCCTCGTTTCTTGCGGGGCAAGGGGCCGCGCCTCTTCGTGATTGACGAGTACCAGATGATTGGCGACGCCGTCCGCGGCGTGAACTACGAGCTTTGCGTGGCGCTCGCTCCGCCGCAGACGCAGCTCCTGCTTTTGAGCGGGAGCGTATCCAATCCGCAAGACATGGTAGACTGGCTCGGTCGGTTGGGGCGTCGCGCCCACCTGATCTCCGTCAACAAGCGGCCGGTGCCGCTCGAGGAAATTCACCTCGATGCCTTGTCGTTCAATCCGCCGCGCTCGGTAACTGGTTTTTGGCCGCGTCTAGTGGCCCGCGCCTTGATGGCGGATCTGGGGCCGATTCTTATCTTCGCCCCGCAGCGAAAGGGGGCGGAGTCCTTGGCTCGGCAGTTGGCGGCAGCTTTGCCGATCGAGAACCCTTTGGCTCTCAGCCCTGCGCAAAAGCGCTTGGCGGGCGGCACGCTCGAAAAGCTTCTGAACAAGCGGGTCGCGTTTCACCATAGCGGACTGAGCTATCAGCAGCGGGCGGGATTGGTGGAACCTTTGGCCAAGGCTGGGCAGTTGCGTATTGTCGTTTCGACTACGGGATTGGCGGCAGGGGTGAATTTCTCGATGCGGTCCGTGCTGGTGACGGAGTCGCAGTTTACGCTTGGAAACACTCAGCAGCTCATCCGTCCGGACGAGTTGCTGCAGATGTTTGGGCGGGCTGGCCGGCGGGGATTCGACTCGATCGGCTATGCCTTGGTGGCTCCTGATCGACCGCGTTTGCGCGAAGGCAAGCAGCGTCCGGTGCGACGCCCAAAGTTGCTCGATTGGCCGAGCCTGATCGGAATTTTGGATGTCGCAGCAGAGCGTGGCGTGGACTCATTTCCCGAGGTCGTTAAAGCATGCGAGCGTCTCTTCGGCGAAACGCCAGCCAAAGTGGGAGCGGAGCACAGTATCCAATTTCCCGATATGCCTTGTGGCTTGATGGTAGACGCGGAGCGGGCTCGCCATGCGACCGCCAACAGCGAGGAGATTCTCAATTCCCAAGGCGTTTGGGAGCCGCGTTCGGAGAAAGTCGAGGGCGCTTGGAGGGATGTTCGCGTACGCGTTGGCGATGCGCTTCGGCCTGCCTTGGAGCAGGCATCGCTCGTGAAGGAGTTGGGCGAAGGGAAGCTGGCGAAACTCGGAACGGTTTTGGGAAAGAAGCGCTTGATCGGTTTTCAGGACAAAAAGAAGAAGACGCGGATTCAGCTAGCAGGCTGGCTGTTGAAGGCGTTTTCGGAGCAGGGCGTTGCGGTGCAGAAACGCCAGGAAATCGAAGCGCTGGCTGAGTTGCCGTGGAATAGGTTGCCGCAGTGTGGTGAGTTCGTGAATACGAAGCGTGAAGGCTTTCGGGTCATCGGGATTTTTGATTTCTCGAATGTTGTAGAGCTGTTCGATCGCGATGTCTGGGGCGTTTTGTTGCATGCTCCTGAGACACGTCGCGCTTATCCGCTGGAGTGCCAAAGCTGTGTGCAACGGCCGATTTGCGAGGGCGAACTAAGTCCGGCTCGCAGTCCGGCTTTGGCGTGGCGCCAGCTCAAGCTGATCGACGAACGAGGACGTCCGAGTTTGCGTGGCCGGATCTTCAGCCTTTTTCAAGGTGGAGAAGGCTTGGCGATTGCGGCGGCCTTGGAAGACGAGAGCTACGCGGTGGACGCGATCGCGCGGGACATCGCGAACTTGAGGGCGGGGTACCGTTTCGATGACTATTCGCAGTACAGCCATCGGCTATCGCGCGCGTGTCGCGTGGCGTATCGAGATCGTACCTACGAAGGTTATTTGAAGCATGGTTTGCCGCCGCACTATGGCGATGGGGCAGCGGAAGTGATTGCTGAATGGGGAGCCTCCGCAGGCAAGGGGAAGCGTTTGCTGGGGGATAATCTCAAGTTTGGCGACGTGCAGCGAGCGCGTCAGGAATGGTTGAGCCTGCTGCGGCATATCATCAATGCGCCTGCCTTGGAGCATGACCGCTGGCGGGAGCTGCAAGCGTGCGCGAAGGCGATCTTAGAGGTCGATGATCAGCGCTTGTTGGTGAACGATTTGCCGCCCTTGGAGCCGTCGCAGATAGGTCGCATCGAGCACCGGTTGAGGTTTCCGCGCAAGTGGTGAGGGTTCGAAGGTAGCTCCGAGCTTTAGCCGGCGCCCGCAGAAGAGTTGATTCTGCATTGCGGTCGCGGGCTGAAGCACCGCGCTACGGAAGGCGCTCCCGCTTAGAGGGCTTCGACTTGCCAGTTCCACTCTCCCGCTTGGGGGAAGGTGAGCCAGGCGAAGCTGGCGACGCTGCCATTGCGGGGGCCGTTGATAGCTCCGGGATTGAGGGCGCGGACGCCGCAGTGGCTATCGTCGAGTGGTTGGTGCAGATGGCCGTATAGGATGGCGGCGGTGTTCTCCACGTAGCCGCGAGGCGGGAGGTGCTGGAGGCGGAAGCGGAAGCCTTCGCGTTCGAGGTCGCGTGTTTCGGGCCAGGTTCCGTAGGGGTCGCAGTTGCCCTTTACGACGACGAGCGGCCGGCCGAGGTTTTGGATTGGGATAAGGATATCGGGCCGGGTGACGTCGCCGAGGTGCCAGATCTCGTCGGCGGGTTTCAGGCAGTCGAGCAGTCGCTCGGGGACCTTGCCGTGGGTATCGGAGATGACGGCGATCTTGCGAGGCATGGGAGCTTAAAGCGTCTTCGGTGAAGCCGCGCTGTCTTTCTTGTGGAGGAGGTAGGCGAAGAGGGCGACGAATATGATGAGAACGATGCTGACCCAGTAGCCGTCGGCCACGCGGGTGGTGCCACTGAAGGAGCTGGCTTGCTCGGTGGTGGCGAAGGCGTTGCCAAAAAGCTTTATGGTGAAGACCCAGCCGGCATGGATGGCGATGCTAGCCCAGAGGTTGGAGCTGAGCAGGAAAACTTGGTGCAGGACGACGCCGACCAGAAAGATGGCGAGGATGTACTTGAGGTCGAATTCGGTGAAGACGGCTACGGCGGTGCCAGCGGCGATTTGGGCGGCTTCGGCGATGCCCACTTCTGAGGGGGCCATTTCGCCGAGCGAGAATTCCGGAGTCTTGAAGTGGAGAACGGCGAAGAAGAAGGAGGAGAGCAGAATCGCGGTGATAGGCCTGAGGGCGGTGTAGAACATTCTGAATACAAGACCGCGAAAGACGATTTCTTCCAGGGAGCCAATGAGGAGGGACGCGAGGATGGCGTCGTCGATCTTGGATACGAGCTGGCTGGGCTCCCATGTGAAAGAGAAGGCGCCGGTGGCAGTGTTGTAGCCGTAGATGATGAAGATCATCGCGATGCCGCTGACGAACCAGCGGGCAAAGGTGGCGAGCATCGGGCGGGAGAAGCCGATGGCTTTCCAGCTCGTGATGCGGCATTGCACGAAGAGGTAGGGCAGCAAAAGCAGCACGCTCAGCCAGCGGGCCCGGTCGAAGAATTTTGGATACGGCTTGTTGGCGAGGTAGCCGCTGGCGTCGGGATCGAAGTGGTGGGTAAGCTTGAAGGCGATCAGGCTGAGGATGGCTCCGGAGATGAGGGAGCCGAAGTAGAGCAAGCAAAGCAGCCAGATGCCCTTGAGCGAGCTCTGGTCGGGGCCGAGTCCGTAGAGCAGGTGCTTGGGATCGCGTTTCATTGTTGTTCGAGCTCTCCGCCGTCGAGTTTCTTGAAGACTTTGAAGCCGGCGGCCTTGGCGTTGCTGACCGAGGGCTTGACGTTGATCTTCATCTGCGGGGCCGTGAGCGTGGGGCAGGGCTCAATCTCCTGCCCGCACTTTGGGCATTCTGCAGGGGCGCTTTCATGGGAGGCGAGGTGAATTTCCACTTCGCCTCGGCAAAGCTTGCAGCGGCCGGATATCGGTCTGAAACGCTGCAGTGGCATTGGGTTTGGTCGAGCCTAGGGCTAGTTGCCTTGCGGGGCGAATCCGAGGCGAACCTGCTCTTGTACGGTGAGGGTGCTGATGTACTGCTGAGCGGAGAACTGCTTGGAAAGGCGCTGCAAGGATTGCTCGACTTGGGCGTATTGCGGATCGTCCTTGCTGACTTCCGGCACTTCCTTGGAGGCGACGTAGAGGTAGGCTCCTTGGTTGTCGCCGTTGAGGCGAACGAAGTCTGAAACTTCGCCCGCTTCGAGCTCGAGCAGAGCGGAGAGGGCACGGCGGTCGAGACCTTCTGCGGGTTCGCTGAGGGAGAAATCGCTGTAGGCGTTGACGGTGAGCCCTGCTTCTTCGGCCGCTGCGCCGAAGGTGTCCTCGCTTTCGGCTGCGGCGGCGAGCTTTTCTTGGAGCTCGATAGCGTAGGCGGCGCGAGCTTCGCGGTACTTCTCGGCGCGAACGTCTGCGTCG
>JBNKSG010000051.1:0-20349 GCA_050297195.1 Opitutaceae bacterium
TGCCTGTCGGCCCCCCCCCACCCGACAGGCCCCCTCGCATCACGCCGCAGCCCACCCTCTTTTCCACTCGACTCAAACCGCGCCCAGCGCCCAAGCTTTTCCGCACACCGCCGCAGGCATAAACGCAACCCACCCCACCAACCCCCACCTCCCAACCAGCACGCCCACACTATGCCAAACCGCCCTGTCCTTCCGCGCTTCCTCAGCCCCTTGCTTCTCGCCCTCGCCCCAGCTGCCGCCCTCGCCGCCACCCTGAGCGTCGACCTCGCCGCCCCGGGCAAAGCCATCAGCCCCGACCTCGTCGGCATCTTCTACGAAGACCTCAACTACGCAGCCGACGGCGGCCTCTACGCTGAGCTCCTGCAAAACCGCTCCTTCGAATACAGCCCCACCGAGCAAACCGCCTGGACCAACTTCTCCTTCTGGGAACTCGAAAAACGCGGCGACGCCAAAGGCCATTGGGGACTCGGCGACTCCCGCCCCGTCCACCAACGCAACGAGCACTACCTCATCCTCACCGCGATCGAGCCGGGCGACGGAATCGGCGTCAGCAACCAAGGCTTCGAGCAAATCCCCGTCGAAGCCGGCAAAAGCTACGACGCCTCCTTCTTCGCCTACCAAGCCTACAACGGCATCATGTGGCACGGCGACACCGACCAATCCACCCCCATGCCGGTCACCCTGCTTCTCGAAGCCGCCGATGGCTCCGTCCTCGCCCAAGCCGAGCTCCACGTCACCGGCCGCGAATGGACAAAATACGCCGCCACCCTTACCCCCACCCGCTCAGATCCCCACGCCAAACTCGTCCTCCTCATCCATGAAGTCGGCAGCGTCGCCCTCGACATGGTCTCCCTCATGCCTCGCGACACCTTCAAGAACCGCCCCAACGGCCTGCGACGCGACCTCGCCCAAGCCATCGCCGACCTCCATCCCAAGTTCATGCGCTTCCCCGGCGGCTGCCTCGTGCACGGCCCCGGCGTCCGCCAATACTACGATTGGAAAAAAACCGTCGGCCCCCTCGAAGGACGCCAAGCCGAACGAAACTCCTGGGGCTATCACCAGACCTACGGGCTCGGCTTCTTCGAGTTCTTCCAGTTCTGCGAAGACATCGGAGCCAAGCCCCTCCCCGTCGTCACCGCCGGCGTCTGCTGCCAACATGCCGGCCACAGCCCCGGCCGCGGCCAAGAAGGCCTCCCCCTCGACGAAATGCCCGCCTACATTCAAGACGTGCTCGACCTCATCGAATGGGCCAACGGCCCCGCCGACTCCCCTTGGGGCAGCGTCCGCGCCGCCGCCGGACACCCCGAACCCTTCGGACTCAAGTACCTCGGCGTCGGCAACGAAGACGCCATCACCTCCATCTTCGAAGTCCGCTTCAAGATGGTGCGCGACGCCGTCAAAGCCCGCTACTCCGACATCGTCATCGTCGGCACCTCCGGCCCCTTCGCCTCCGGCGAGGACTACGAAAACGGCTGGCGCTTCGCCAAGAAAATCGACCTCGAGCTCGTCGACGAACACTACTACGTACCGCCAGAATTCTTCTGGGAAAACCAAGACCGCTACGACAGCTACGACCGAAACGGCCCCAAAGTCTACCTCGGCGAATACGCCGCCCACGAAAAGGATCGCCGCAATACCCTGCGCTCCGCCCTCGCCGAAGCCGCCGGCCTCGTCAGCTACGAGCGCAACGGCGACATCGTCCAATTCGCTTCCTACGCGCCCCTCCTTGCCCGTCGCGGCCACACCCAGTGGCACCCGGACATGATCTACTTCGACGCCACCCACGTGTATCCTTCAGCCAACTACTACACCCAGCAGCTCTTCGGGCAACACGGCGGCGACCGCTACCTCGACTCCACCCTCACCGACGTCCCAGACGACTCCAAGCTCGTCGCATCCACCGTCTACGATTCCACCAGTGGCCACGTCATCCTCAAGATCGTCAACGGCGACGACTCCCCCGCTTCCCTCGACCTCCAGCTCCGCGGCCCCCTCAAGAACAGCGAAGCCCTCGCCCGCCGCGTCGTCCTCACCGGCCCCACCCTCGACTCCGTCAACGAAGACGGCCAGCCGCCCGCCATCGCCCCAAGCGAAGACCAAATCAAGCTCACCCCAAGCCAAGCCCTAACCGTGCCCGCCCACTCCCTCACCGTCCTACGCTTCCAGAACCCTTAAAAAGCTTCGCCCGCATCGTAAGGCTGTCGCCATGATGAGTCGTAGCTCGAAGAGCATAGACTGCTCGCGCCACGCCGCGTTACGGGAAGCTTATTAGGACTTACCTATGGATTGCTCTTTGGAAATATCATCTGGGGACAAATAATAGGATTATGCGTAGGATTCTCGCCGCTCTCCTTTGGCCTTCGCTCAAAAAACGGAAATAGACAGGCATGGCAGAAATCCCTATTAGATTAAAAAGACACCCCCATTCACTATATATGAAAAACCAGCTCCTCATCCTAGCAGCCTCTCTCATCCTCTTTGGATGCGCGAAACAAAGCCCAAACGACAAAAGCAATGTCTCCGTCAACATACGAGGAGATTGGCCAGAGGAACGAACGTACAGTAACGAACACTTTGAGATTCAAATAAAGATCCCCGAAGAGTGGCATTTGGTGAAAGGGCAGCAAGAACACGTAAAGGAAGCCGCACTCAAGTTCGTCTCTGGCGATGACAGGAATCTGAACACGGTATTCGAGACCGCTATCGACAAGATGTTCAACCCCTTCTGGGCCTACCGCCACCCCCCCGGCACTCCCGGTGTCACAAACCCAAATGTGACATGCATCATCGAGAACGTAAAACACCTGCCTGGCATCAAAACAGGGGGCGACTACCTGCTAGTCGCAAGGGATACAATGAAGATGAGCAATGCCGAAATGTACTTTCTCGACTCTCCAAAACAAACAACCATAGGCAACATCGACTTCTTCGTACAGGAGTCGAGAGTGCCCATCGGCAAGCTCGAAATCACTCAACGGTACTACGCGCAGCGAAAAGGCGACTACATACTTTTGATAGGCATCAACCTCATCACCGAGGAAGACGAAAAATCGATAGAAGAAATCGTTTCTACAATAAAACGATCAACCAATTAGCCAAACACCTCAGGCAAGATATGCAAATGCAGGGTGCATAAAGCACCCAACGATTCGAGCTACGACGACTAGGAAGCAGGATTTCAAGGAACGATGCTTCCTAGAGTCGACAACGAAGCATCCGAGACTGTCAGCAAAGCTCGACCGAGTCGCTCCTTAAGACTCGGCCTCTAGGAAGTCGTTTACCTCAAGCCAGTAGAGGAAGGAGCCGAACCAGCGGTTGCTGGTGCGGTCTGGGTTGCCGAGGCCGAAGCCGTGACCTCCGTTTTGATAGAGGTGCAACTCCACAGGCACTCCGGCATCGTACCAGGACTTGATCGCTCCGAAATCCCCATGGAAGAGGAAGTCATCGGTCGCGATGGCCGCGAACATGGGCGGAGCCCCTTCTGGAACCTCAACGGAGCCCATCGCTCCGTAAATCGGCCCGATGAAGGCGAGCTTCATGGTCTTGGAATGCACAGTACTGTGCATGGTCAGGCCCGCACCCGCGGAGAAACCGATCATGCCGAGACGCTCGGTATCAACGCCCCACTCATCCGCTCGCTCGACGATCATAGCATAGGCAGCCTCGGCATCCTCCAACTGATCAGATAGGTCTCGGTTGAGCCGCGGCGGACGAGCGTCCCCATCAGCCTTGTCGCTCGAAGCGGCTGCGGCGGAAAAGGTTCGGTTCATCGACTCCTTGAAACCTTCAACAGACTCCGGTGTAGGACGTAGTCGGTATTTGAGTACAAACGCAGCGATGCCCTGATCAGCCAAAGCCTGAGCGACTTCCCAACCTTCGTTCCCCATCGACAACCATCTGAATCCACCCCCCGGGGCCACAATAACAGCCGCTCCGTTCGCCTTTTCAGGATCCGGCAAGAAGGGAGTCAGGGTAGCGGTAGAAATGTTTCGGGCCATGGGATCGCCCCACTGACGAAACCAAGTTTCAGGAGCCGTCTGGCCGTCTACCCCTCCGGTGCCGAGTTCAATGGCGTTCGGCTCGGCGGGAGCTTCTAGTGGGTATATCGTCCCGTCCTGGGCCATCGCTTCCGAAGCGACGACTAAGAGGGCTGAGAGAAGGCCAGTTCTGCAAAGCTTGAAAAGCGTGTCTTTCATAATCGTTTTGGGGTTAGGGCTTATAATATTGAAAGCGGCATTCTATAACTTGATCCAAGCGGCTTGGATCAAAACCAAATGCCGCAGGAATCAAAAGGACTCCATCAAATCGAATCTCACGGAATGCGTGGTAGGGTTAAGAGAACGCGATCCCAGTAGAAAGAGACCTTAATCGTTCCTGATCGCCGCGCCAAAACGAAACGGACTCCTGCAGGCAAGGGATCAGTCTCTTATTAGAATGGTCCCCCGCCGCAAGCCGAGCCACGCGAGCATCTACATGGCCTCGAATTGCCACCAATCGAGCTTGGCCAAGCTGCCTTCACCCCCTACGAAACAGATGTACAAGTCGTGTACGCCCTTCACGTCCTCGAGCTCGCCCGAAAGCGTTTGCCACTGGTGCCTCCCATCCGAGGCATCGACCGTAATCGTGGCGACCGGCTCGGATTCAAGGCTACCGAGCCTCAATTCGATCGAGCTTCCATGCTCGCCGCCCATCGCGCTGAGCGACACGGAGCGAGCCCCCTTCGTCCCGAAGTCCACGCCCTCGACTTTTATCCAATCGCCATTTTGCGTATCCACAACCTCCATACCGCCATTCTCGCTCGGCTGCGTCTCGATACCGTTTTGCGCGGAAAAAGTCTCGCCTTCGACCCGAACGAATGGGTCTAAACGACCGTTTTGGACTACTCCATTCAGCGTGTATTCGACCTTGGTTATTGAACCATCGGCATCGTATCCAAATTCCTCGAGAGCAATGTTGCGCCGGAACGCAGTGGGGATGCCAGCCTCCGTAGCGACGATGCGATTGTGGTAGACGTGATACCACTTGCCCTTGAACTGAAACTGGGCCGCGTGGTTGTTGTTATTGTTAAGCGGCGGCTGATCCGCCACGATACCTGCATAGCTGAACCCTTCCGTCGGATGCTTGCTCGTCATGTAATCGATGCGCATTTCAGCTTTCGGCGTGGTGGAGTAGGAAAAGTAGTAGGTGTCGTCGATCCGCCAAACCCAGGCTGCCTCGAAAAAGTTAGGGGCATGCATCTTAACCACGTCCCCATCGAGCGAAACCATATCATCGTTCAGCTTGGCTACCCGAACATTGTCGTCTCCATTGCCGCCAAAGTAGATGTAAGCCTGTCCGTCGTTATCAATAAAGACTCCCGGATCGAAGAGCCACATGTGTTCAGCAGGTTGAACGCCAGGCGTTCTGTGAGTGATAAGCGGCTTCCCCAAAACATCCTTGAACGGTCCGTTCGGGCTGTCGGCCACCGCGACTCCGATGTTCGCTCCCCCGTTACCGAAATAGAGGTAGAACTTCCCGTTGCGTTCAATGCCAGCGGGAGCCCAAGTCTTCTTCGCCCACGAGGTATCGCGGGCCGCGTCAAACACGACGCCATGGTCCGTCCAATTCTTCATGTCGCTGCTGGAAACGCAAACGACGTTAGGGATGTTGTAGCCGCCCTCAACCGGACTTTCGTCGTCGTTCGAACAATAAATATAAACCCGGTCCTTGGTTACCACCGATGTTGGATCCGCCAAGTAGCGATGCGAGGCGATCGGATAATCAGCGAGGGCTTGGGCGCAAAGGCCAGAAAAAGCCGCGACAGGAAGCAACAGCTTCAAAATTCGTTTATTCGTTCCTAACTTCATAATATCAAAATCGGCTTTCAGCGTAAAAGATGGGGTTCGAGCGTCCCCGACACAAAGATCGCAACAGCGGGAAATGCGGTACCCCAACCGAACACCGGAGCGAGCTCCGTATATGGCAAGTCAAATTCTCGTCAATATAACAACAATAAAGTAATAAATCAGTCCGTTTTCTAACCATTTATATTCTCAATAGTAATTACATATAACCATGGTTATAAATAAAAATACGCCAATGAAATACTGACAAATGACCCCGAATAGATACATAGATACGATACTGTGCCCAATCCCTCTCGCGTACGCGTAAGCCGGGCCGCTTCACTCCATAATAAAACCCTTGCTCCAAGAGGAGCTTCACCACTATTCGCGTCCCACACGATTCGCTATGAAATTCCCAATTCGAGCTCTCGCCATCTTCGTAACCGCCTTGTTCGCGGTCCTTTCCTGCCTAGGGAAAAAGGAGCCCGCCACTCCCGAAACGATCGTCATCGTTCATGGAGCCACCGCAGGTGGCTGGGAATGGAAAAGCGCCGGAGCGGTCCTCCTCGAGAAAGGGCACACCGTCTACCGAGCGACGCTTACCGGCCTCGGCGAACGCATCCATCTCGCTTCACCCGAAATCGACCTGAACACCCATATCGACGATGTGGTAAACCTGATCCTTTTCGAAGACCTCCACGACGTCATTCTCACTGGCCATAGCTACGGCGGAATGGTGATTACCGGAGTCATGAATCGCATCCCCGAACGCATCAAGCACGTCATCTACTTCGATGCCGCAGTCCCAAAGGACGGACAGTCCCTCTACGACCTCTTCGGTGGGCCCCGAGCCAATAGCAACGTCGTTGACGGCATGCTACAAGTCCCATGGGTCACAGCCGAAAGCAAACCGCCGCACAGCGCTCCGCAATCCGTCAAAACATTCACCACGCCGGTTTCCTACAACAAGCCTGCAGCCCTCGCCCTGCCCGTTACCTACGTCGCATTCGTGCCTGCCGACCAGTCAGCCGAAGAACGCGCCAAGCGCGATACCAGCTGGCAAAACGCCGCGGCTCGCGGCTGGACGATCCGCACCTTCCCCGGGCACCACGTGGCCCAGCAAGAGGATCCCAACGGGATCGCGAACCTGATCATCACCGCGATCAACGATCGAAACAGCGCAACAGCTAAGTAATGTAGCATCCCCTGTATCCACCATCAAATCACACGCCAGCTCTCCGTCCACGCGAGTAAAACCGCGATGAAAGGGTGGATACAACAATACTAGAATTCCGCCATGCCCAACGCATCCCGCATCTTCATAAAGCTCGTCGCGATCCCCTTGCTCGCCCTCGCCCTCTCCCTCTCCGGTGCATCCGCCACCGAGAAAGCGAAAAAGCCAAGGCAAACAATCGCCCACTCCTTGGTGAGCCCGAACTACCAGCGCGAACGGCTTGAAAGCGGCGGATGGAAAAAGGAAACCTACGCGCTCGCGATCGGCAAGCCCTTGGATCCCACCCGAAGCGACTCATCGCTCACCGCTCTGAGCGTGGAAGAAATGGCTGAGATCCTCGCCAAGGCGCTGGACCGGCAGGACTACGTCGCCGAATCAAATCCAGAAAAAACCGATCTCATGATCGTAGTGAACTGGGGCAAAACCATTCCCTTCAACGACGGGCTCAAGCAGCAAGCCCTCGATGGACTGAACTCCAGCTTTAATCAGATCGATGGGCTGGACTTGGACTTCGAAAGAGGAGGTTCCGTCACCTTCAGCTCCACCCCTGCCGAAGCGGAGTTGGAGAACCTGCTCACCATCCAATCGATGGCGGATCGCGCCCGTCGCCAAGCGAACGACTACAACGCCAAGCTGCTGGGCTTCGCTCCCGACTTGGCTGAGCACTACGCAGACGATACTCTCGGCGGCCCGCAGCGTTTGATATACGACGATCTCGTAGCGGAAATCGAGGCGCCCCGCTATTTCGTGATCCTTGTCGCCTACGATTTCCACAAGCTCGTCGAAAAGAAGGAAAAGGACGTGCTCTGGATCACGCGATTCAGCATGCGGGCGCAGGGGCGTAGCTTCAACGAAGAGCTGGCAAACATGGCTCGCTCCGCCTCCCAGTTTTTCGGAAAGAGATCAGGCAAGATCAGAAGAAACCTTCTCCCCGGCGAAATTAAGATGGGAGAGCTCGAAGTGATCGAACATATCCCGGAGAGCGAACAATAGTTAAACACTTCCGATCGACTTGACGATACGGAAGCGGCGTCCCAGATCAGCGACGAAGCTCGGCCACGCCCAACTCGCCCGGGGAAGTCCACCAACCAATCTGCTATGGCCTGGTAGCTCATCTGAGCGCGGCTGGGAAAGAAAGGACTCTGGCACCAGAAACTGGGCCTCGGCGTACTTGTTCTGGAAAAACAGACGCCGGATTTCCGGCAGGGCTTCCGCCGTTTCCGGGTTGCTTGGGTCGTAGCGACCTCCCGCTCAAGGCGTGTCACTATCCAAGACGACGCGCTCCTCCGCTGTTCGTCCCATGACAAGGGCACCGGTCTTTTCGTTGCCGATGGGCAAGCCTTCCGAAAGCGATTCCATCTGACCGGGCTCGCCAAACCTTGGCGGCAAGAAACGCAGGAGCCTCCCAAATGAAGAAGCTCCCGCGCCTCAAGGCTACCGCTAAGTACCCCACATAAAAGTTAATCGCTCACTGGCCTACCTGCGTAAACGAAGCCTGAAGAACGCTCGCGTTCGCCCTGCTTCCCACGGCATTTCAAGCGCCAGCTGCCCGCCAGTTCCCGTTACATAGGTCCCTACCGGCGTCCATTCCGGAGAGCGGAGGTCATCGCAAACCTCCAACAAGTACCCCCGTCCTTCCACCGTCTCGTCGACGACGACCTGAACAGACGAGTCGCCCACCACAATGCGTGGGGCCCCGAGCTCCGCTTCGCCAATAGCCGGCCGCGGAACCTCTTCGAAAAGCGCCAATACGCCAGCCGCGTCCAAAGCGTTGGAATAGATGCGGAGGTCGCTCACCTGTCCATCGAGATAAGGATCGGGCCACTGGGATTTGCCGATGTAGTTTTGCGTTGTCGCCCCCAAGTCTTGCGGCGTGATCGACATCGCCTCGTTGCGGCCGACCTCCTGCCCGTTGACATAGAGCACGGCTTTCGAACCCTGTAGCGTTACCGCCACGTGCACCCATTCGCCCGTGGGCAAGGGCTCCGTTCCATCGATCCGCTGCTCCCCCGTTCCGGCGGTCATGGCGAAACGCACCGTACCGGCGGCGCCATTTGGCGTCAGGAACAGGTAAGTGCCAGAACCCGAACCGAAGTCGACGATACGCGACCAGGTAGGCCGCGCATCCAAGCGCGTCCAGACCGACAAAGTGAAATCTGTCAGCTCGCTCATGATGCCTTGCGAGAGAAGAACGTAGTCGTTGCTTCCATCGAGCTCGACTACCGAGCCGCCTCGGCCCAGCGCCCAAGTCGCCCCATCCATCAGCTCTCCCTCCCAGCCCGATGCGGACTGGTCGTGAACAGCGGTCCCGAATCCTTCATCCAGCGGGAAGCTGGCGAACAAGCGCGGTGGATTGGCAACCGCCTCAGCGCTGATAAGGCTTTCACCGGATCCGGATTCGGAAGTGACCACATAATACCAGAGCTCGCCAACCTCAACGTTCTCGTCCTTGAAACTCGCTTCGGTCAATCCGGTGGCGATACTCGTATAGGGTCCGCCGGGAACAGAAGATCGCTTCACGGAGTAGCTGTCCACTCCGCTCACTTCGCCCCAACTGAGCTCGTATCCATCTGACAATACATCCACAGCTAGGCCGGTCGGGAAAGACAAGTCCGACGCGCCCTGCACCGCCCAATACTGGTGGGACTTGCCGTCAAAGACCCTTTGCACGACTAGCGAATCTTCGTCTGCGGATGCCCCAATCGGGGCCGCGTCCAAACCGCTCACCGCGCTCCGGAGCCGATAATAGCCATCGCCCCCAGGAAGGACGAGAACACGCCGACTTCGAGCCAGATCGCTCCACGGCACAAGCTCGAACGGGTCGTCGTTGTTTTGCTTCAGCCCCACGTTCCAATACAGATCCTGCCCCGTCCACGCCACTCGATAATTGCCAGCGCCGAGATGGGTGACATTCCATTCCTGGGCGCTTCCGCCATGGCTTTCCTGCACAAGCTCGTAGGAGCTCAGGTCAGCTCCGACCGCGAGGCCGTTGCTACGGTTAACGAAACGGTAGGTCCCATCCGGGATGGGACCATTTGCCACAGGCGTCAGCTCAAACCAATTCAGGCTCGCTCCGCCGGAATCGAACGTCAGCCTCACCTTCTGCTGGCCATAATCCAGAAAGACTTCCTTTTCTGCCGTAGCCCAGCTACTCGCGCCACCGGTGCTTGCCAAGGCGACGCCACCCGCCGCTTCGACTCCATTAAAGCTCGCCCGTAACGAGCTGTTGGATACAGCGGAAGCATAACGTAGCTTAAACGTATAGAGACCCGGCTCTTTGGCAAAGATCGTGTACTCCAGCCATTCGCCTGATTCCGTAGACGTCACTGCAAAACCGTCGCCGCCGTCGCTAACGTTCTGAATATCCACACCTACGTCCATGCGATAGCGACCGCCCTTGTTGGCGGAATCCCGATCGCTGTAGGCAACCCCGTCGCGTCCCGAATCGAAATCCTCCGCCTCAACCCTGAGTGTGCCGCTCAGCTTGCTATTGACCCAGTCGCTAGCGGTTTCACGCGGCAGTCCTTGATTTCCAAAAACGCCACGTTGCTTTGGCCACTCGCCATAGTCCGGCACCCAACCGAGTCCCGACCGATCAACGATGTCGGAATACGCGCTTGGATCCGTGATGGCTTCATTGATGAAATTGGGCGGCACATGGAGGAAGCTGAGCCAGGAAATCCCCAAGCGCTCCAAGGTCGCGGTCATCTCCAAGTCGATATGATCCAAGCTATACCCCCACTCCGAAGTGGTGAATTCGGTCATAAACATAGGATAGCCCGCCTCCAATATCTTCTCCAAAGCAGGCGGCGTCTCCTCGTGACCCGCGTATCCGTGAAATCCAACTACCGCATTGCTCCAATCGATTTCATCGTGGATCTTCGAAAGGTCGCTCAAGGCAGCGCTCCAATTGGACAACACCGCATAGGTCATAAGCAAAACTGGCGTATCCGGAGCGTGGTTACGAATGGTATCGTAGGCCGCAACCTCCATATCGAGCACGGACTGGGAATAGGGAGGCGACCAAGCCACTGGCTCGTTCTGGATTTCGAAAACCACATGGGTTTCGTCCGCATACCGTTCCGCGTACAAGTCCCAGAAATCGACAATATAGTCGCGATTGTAGTCCCCATTGTTCGCTCCATTTCCAATCGTGATGACGAGGTAGAGGCCGAGTTCACGGGTCATCTCAACCATCGAATCGATTCGAGACGCAGAGTAGCCGGGACCTTGGCTGCCCTCAGCTGGATAGTTCAGGTCGAATACCTCACCGTAGAGGTGGACCGCGTTCAGTCCAAGCTCCTTCAACTTCGCCAAGTTCTCGCGAGGTGGCGGATCTCCCCATTCCGTGCTGGCAAAGGGGCCTCGAATGAGCTGGCCGTTATCCGCGACCAGGGTCGTACCCGCCTCGTTCAAGACCGGTCTACCCCGCTGCAGCACGACTTGCTCCGCAGAGTTGCCAAAGGTAAACGAGTCTACGTCCACGTAACCAGGGCTGCTATCCGTATCCGAATTATAGCAAAAGATAGCGAACTTCTGCCCTTGGAAGGTGGCATGAGCGATGTCGAACCCGAGCGTGAAAACACCCCCAAACCTCGTCCAAGAGGATCCGTCGTAACTATACGAGCACATCCCCAGCTCTTCCTCGAAGTCCAAATCGACACGCAAATAAATATCATTACCGACCACCGGAACAGGCACCGCTCCATCGTGTTGGCCCACTCCTCGATGGTCCATGCTGGTGCGGAGCAGCTTGTTGCCCTCGCCGTCCACCGTCACGTAGATGTTCCCGTTCACCTTGCCCAGCGTACCGATCCCCGCTCGATCCCCAGGGGCCAGACCACTCAGGTCGAGCTTTACGAATCCATGGCTCTGCGGGCCCTGCCCTTTTTGGGTCAAGGTGTTTCGAGCCGTCCAAAAGCGATTCGCTTGCAAGGGCTTCAATCTCAAGTATCCAGATCGCTCCGACAACGACCACTTGCTAGGGTCCGGATTATGGTTCCATTGCCATTGCAAGCCGAGTTCCGTAGAAGAAAAACCGTCCGATGTCGCGGGCTGTCGCAGGGCCTTGTCGAGAATCGGTTTAGCATTCGTATTGGCGATTACATTACGATTTTCGGGGGTTCCAAATACAGGCCAATCGTTTTCCCAAAAAACTGGGCCGATCTTTGGCATCCTGCCGATCGCTCCGCTGTCTTGATGTACAAATCCGTACCAGCTCCCATCCGCCAGCTGCAAGATGGACCCTTGATGACCTCCAGTGGCCGCAGTCAAAACGACCTGCCCCGTCTCCCAAGGACCTTCCAGATGCTTCGCCCGGGAGCAACGTAGTTGGAACGGCCATACGTTCGGGTTCGCATTAAAGACATAATAGTAGTCGCCACGCTTGACGACATGAGCCCCTTCTCCACCAGCATTGAAAACATTATCACTCTGGGAAACCACGCTCGAATAATCCGGGCTCAACTCCATGAGGCTCATTTCCGAGTGTCCGCACAGGATATAGCCCGTTCCATCGTCATCGAAGAAAAGCCCCGGATCGTAAGCGGGACGATCCAACTGGTGATACTGCCAGCCAGACCCGACATCGTCGGTATAATACAAGCGAGCATTCCCAAACGTCGGATTGACCAAGACATAGAAAGTGCCGTCGTGATAGCGCAGGCTGCAGGCCCAGTATCCACCTCGATAAGCCGTTTCGCCCTCGAGGTCATAAGCGGGCCCCACACCGACGTCTATGGCTGCATGGCCCGCGATCTCCCAATTCACCAGATCTTCGGAATGCAGGATTCGAATTCCGGGGACATCCACAAAGCTGGTCGAAACCATATAGAATTCGTCCCCAACCCTTATAATATCAGGATCCGGGTAATCCGCATAAAGCACGGGATTGGTGAAGGTGCCATCACCATTGTCCGACTCCCAACAGTACGCGAAAGCGAGGGGTAGAAGACTGATCAAAAGGGCCAATAAACGGACAAAACGAATCATGAAAAAACAATAATTTAAAGGATACAGCCCTGCGGAATAGCGGGCCAACTTAAACGAATCCAGGGTAATGCAAGCGGGGACTAGACCATGATTCACAACGATACCCAAGCGCACTTCAAGCTTTCAAAAGTACATAAACACCCATGACTTCGGTTATAGTGATCGGACGCGCCTCCACCCAACAATACGTAGTGGATCGTCTCCAAAATCCGCTCCGAACCGGGACTCTATAACCATAGTCATAGCTATATTTTGGCCAACGCTCTCTTGACCATAGCAGCTCGCTGCGAGTCAAATTAATCGTTCGCACATGAACTTACCCTTCACCGCCTTCTTTCCTTGAAAGAAGGCCTACCCCAAATCTCCATGAACGCAAACAGTACTCCCCTTGCTCTTGCCGCTCATACCGCCGACCGCGACTTTTCCCTCACGATCAGTCCACCGCCCTTCGAGCAAGGCCAGCTGCATCCGGCCCGCCCCTTCAAAGCCAAGCCAACGAACAATGGAGTCAACCGGCGCAACATCCTCGTCGCTACGCGACTTGCAAACCACGACTTCCTGCAAGGCATCGCCCGCTTCGCCAAAGAAAACGACTGGCACCTCATTACAGACATGCTTCACACGGGAGTGCTTCCCAAGCGGTGGGGTGGAGATGGGATTCTCGCCTTCGCTCCTTGCCAATCCGAGATCACCTCCTACGCAACCGGTAGAAATACGCCCTGTGTGACCGTCAGCATGACCGACGAATGCAAGTCGGTTCCCAGGATAGAACCCGACCATCTCGAAATTGGCAGGCTCGCAGCGAAACATCTGATCCATAGCGACTGCCGCAAATTCATCTGGGCTCCCTTTATCGACGATCCGCAAAACCGCGAACGGTTCTCCGGCTTTCAATCCGTCCTCAAAACATTTGGATACAACTGCGAGACGCTCTCGCCCCCACATCAGAACCTGACCCATCCGTGGCAGGACGACTGGATCGGATGGAAACAGTCCGTCGTCAAGGCACTTTCCGGGACGAGCGAACGCGTCGGCCTTTTCGCCTTCAACGACTGCCTCTCAGTGGAGATTGCGACGATCGCCCAAGAGATCGGCCTAAACGTGCCTGACGATCTCGCCATCATCGGAGCAGGGAACGAGCAAGTGGAGTGCAATTCCACAAGCGTCCCGCTCTCAAGCGTCGATCTCAACCTGGAAGAAATGGCCTACCAAGCGGCCACCCTGCTTTCAGACATTTTGAATAATCGGCGACGCGAGATCGAAAGCATCAGAATCGCTCCGAAGAAGGTCGAAGCGAGAGCGAGCACCGAAAACTCCACAAAGAACAGATCGCGTATCCAACAGGCCATGACATTTATTGCGGAGAACTTTTCGGATCCGAACCTCGGCGTCGCTCCGGTCTCCGAAGCGCTTGGCATTTCCCGACGCCAGCTCGAGCGCGACTTCCGAGCGGGCAAGGGTAACACGATTCGTGAATTCATTGAGGAAATACGCATGCGGGTGGCATCCAAGCTGTTGCTCGAACAACCCGACTCCAACGTGGAAGAGGTGGCAAGACGCGTCGGCATCTCCTCCCCCGGAAGCTTCTTCAGGATCTTCCGCAAACGCTTCGGCCTCACCCCATCGGAATACCGCAGCCGCATCTAAGCGACAAAGGAATCAGCCTCAGTCCTCAACTTGGGAGGCTGTCTGATCAAGCCTAGCCCTTATACGGCGCTGCAGTTCCACGTCCCTCGCGTTCTTACCCGTCAGGAGCAAGGCCGATTCCCACTTCTCTCGAGCTGCCGATACCTTGCCGTTTCGAAACAGGATATCGCCGTAAAAAAGCAAGATCTCCGGTCGCCCTCCAGTAGCTTCCAAGAACGCGGGAAGCGCTAACTCCGCCTCGTCCAAGCGACCCATCTCCACCGCGACTTGAACCCGAGCCCCTAAGGCATCTGCCCTTCCTGGTTGAAGCGCTAAGGATTCCTCGAAACGAGACATTGCCGTATCCAAGTCGCCATTACTTCGAGCGTCTTTTCCAGTTTCGAAAAAGGCGTCGGAAAGGAGCTCGATCGCGTCTTTGTGAAACGGGGCGGCCCCATGGGCCTGCTGAAGCAGCGGAAGCGCTTCATCGAATCGCCCCGCCTCCATGAGAACCAAGGCCGCCCGCACCAGAGCCTCGGCGTCCATCGGGGCCAGCTGCCGAACCATCCGCAAACTCTCTCTCGCCGCTGCTAACTTGCCCGTTTTCATCCCAAGCCGGGCCCGAGCGAAGTGCAGCTCCAGGAAATAGGGATCGGACTCTAAGCCCTGTTCAAGAACCTCCATCGCTTCATCAAGAGCCTGCCTTTCAACGAGCAAGCGCGCCCATCCCAGATTCAACTCCCCGCTAGCGCCAAAACGAGCGACCGCTTCCCGGGCAGTCCGTTCCGCCTCCTCCTTGGCTCCTCGCAAGTTCATGGACTTCACCAGCAAGGGATAAAAGACATCCGCCTGCCCGCCTTTGGCCAAGCCTTCGTAGAGTTCTTCCTCCGCTTTATCGTAGTATCCAAATCCCATATACATAACCGCTCGATAGCGCGAGTAGCGAGGATTCTCGGGATCGAGCGCCTCCATCCGCTCGAGGTAAGGCAAGGCTTCCTCGAAGCGATCCAAGACGAAATAATCGAGAAACAGGAAGTCCAAGCGCTGCGGGTCGTAAATAGCTTCCCGGACATCCTCGAACCACGGATCCCCCTCGGGAACGAGAGAGGAGTACCCAATCGATTCCGAAATTTCATACGCTCGTTTCTCATCCCCCAAACGAGCATAAACCTGCGACAACAATGCCAGGGCCGGGCTATTTCCCGGATCGAATTGAAGGATCGATTCCAACTCCCCGACCATGCGCTCCGTCTCACCCCTCCGCTCATAGACTCGAGCAAGGCCTACGTAAGCGGACGCCAACTCCCGATCTAGCGACTTGGCCCGCTCGAAAAGCGCTTCCGCCGCCGCGAGTTCGCCCACCTTAAACTTCGCGTCCCCTAGCTGGACGAGCGCCATCGCGTATCCATCATAAGCAGCTACGGACGCTTCGAGATAGGCCCTTGCTTGCTCGGAGTCACCTTTCTCCTTAACCAATTGAGCCGCTAAATAGTTCAGGCGAGCGCATTCCTCGGGATCTTGGCAGGAGGCGATCAAGCAATCGTACAAGGTCTTAGCTCTAAAATCGTATTCGTTCGCGTGATACAGTATCGCGATCGAACGCATCAAATCCCAGTCCGGCGCCGCCCTGTCCAAATCGGACAAGTCCTCAGCCAAACGCCTTCCCAGCGCCGAATCGGGTGGCAAGTTTTCCGGCAAGGCCAAAGCTGGTTCGAGCTCGGTCCAATCCAACGGACTGCCCCCACGCGCTGCCAAAAAAGGGGCGAAGCACAGCAACGCAGAAGCCAAGGTAATTTTTCGCAGCGCCATCGCTCTAATTCCCCTGCCCCTCCTCAGAGCGGTCCCAATAGGTCACCCGACTTTTTTTGTCGAAGGGAGGATAGTACATGAAGGCACCCGTCACGAGCTCGACTTCGCCGTCGCCATCCATGTCCGCGCCATCCACTGAAATCAAATGGGTGGGCTCTCGAGCGAGAACCTTTCGCTCAAACTCGCTTCCTTCGATCTGCCGATAAGCGACCAGGGAAACGGCATCCGGAGAGGTCCAGTCGTTGAAACCGCTCACCACGATGATGTCCTGTTTTCCATCCCCATCATAATCGACCACCAAGGGACTGATGGCGCCCGGCAGGTCCGCGATGCGACGATAGTCAAAGCGGCCACTTCCATCGTTTCGGAGCCACTGCACGCCATGCCAGGAACGGGGGCCGGGCGTCGAGTAGTCCAGCCCATCCCCATTTGTATAGACAATATCAATACTGCCATCGTCATCCATGTCGGCTAGGCAAATGCCGCTGCTCCCGAAATTCTTGTTAAGAGCTCCGTAAGCCACGCGGCCCTCGAATCCTCCCTTTCCATCGTTTTTAAATACGTGGATCTCTTCCCAGTCCTGGGAAACCAACGCCACGATATCCAGATCGCCATCGCCATCCACATCGCAAACGGGAGCGTGGATCGTACCCGATAGGTCGAGCAAGCTGTGGCTCTCGAATTGGTAATCCCCCAGGTTCTCCATCCAGCGAATCTCGCCGTCAAAGAAACCAAACATTCCGACGACAAGATCCGTCCTGCCATCCGCGTTCAAATCGCCCGTGGTTACATAGGTCACACGCGGAACCTTCTCCAGCAAGACACGTTCTTCGAAGGTTTCGTCTCCCTTATTCTCCAACAGGAGGACCGATCCGATCCGGCCATTGTTCGGAACCACAATCCCCATGCAAGCGACCAATATATCGAGATGACCGTCGCCATTCATGTCGACCGTTTCAGTGAAGACGGGACCGGGAGCCAAGCTGGCAAGGATACGTTCCTCGAACTGCCCAGGGGCAACCTGACGTAGCCAGCTCACCTGGTTGAGACGGCCTTCACATGCGAGCACATCCATCAAGCCATCCTGATCGAGGTCCGTGATGCGAACGTTGCTCACCCACGGTTCTCCCTTGGCGACCGCGCCAATGCTCCGACTGCTCAACGGAGCTTCCGAATTGGCCCATGAATACCCAGCGAGGAGCGCGGCGGCAAGCAGCGACGAAACGATATTGATCTGTTCGCGTTTCATAAAGGGGGAATAGTAACTCGGGCCGATCCAGCCCTCAATGCCGTATTTGGGCTATCTATACAATGGGTCCGAGCTTCAGGTGAACCCCGTCCGCAAAAAAAAACGCCCCTGGACGAATCCAGGGGCGAAGCGCTAAAGAGAGAGATCCTAAGCTAGAACTTGAACGTGTTCGTCAGGAAGATCTGCTGAGGCGGCCGTATTCGAAAGGCAGCCGGCGTGCCATCCGGTTGAACGGTGATCGGCACCAGCTCGTCGCCGACACCTACGTTGGATACATTCAGCTGCACTCGCCAGTCCACCTTGTCGTTGAAGACGGGCTTGCCATAGCCGAACCAAAGGTCGAAATCCAATTGCGTATCGTCCTTGTACGGCGAGTCGAGGTCGTAGGCGAGAAACTCTCGACCGGTGAATTCCGAGACCTCGTAGTAAGGCTTGTAAGCCAAGGTCGAAGCGGACTGGTAGCGTGCGGAAGCCCCAACACTGAAGCCCTTGAACTTGCCGTCGTTGAAGTCGTAGTTCGTTACGAAGTTTACGTGCCAAAGGCGATTTTCCGGCACGACTGTGCCCTCCTCCGCCAGACGCGCCTTGATGTCGCCGTCCGCGTATCCATTCCAGTTGTCACGAGCGTTCGCGCCGCCACCTGGACCCCAAATACGCAAGTCGCCCATTGCGGTGGTGTTCATGCGATCATTGAAATCGAGCAGGTAATCGATCATGGTCATCTCGCCACCGGGAGCCAGCGTTTGGCCAAGATTGTCGCGGTACGACTTGATCTTGGAAGCGTTCATAGTCATGCGCCAGTTGTCAGTGACCTGCGCATGCAATTCGAGCTCGTAGCCTTCCGCCTTGATGTCGTCGGTGAAACGGAATGGAAGGCCTTGCTCCGTGAAGTCGCTGCCGTCCCAGGCGAAGCTCCATGCTTCCGCCATCATCTGCGGCAGAGGAGCCATTTCCTCGAGCCACTGGTCGTAGGCGTTGATAACCGCGATCTCGAGCGCTTCCGCCTCGGCTTGGGTTTGCCCATCGATCGCGCGGTAGTCGAAGTTCCACTTCGAGTTCGGGTTCGCGTCATTCGGTTCCTCCAAATCGCTGATGATGCCAGCGCCATGACTGGCGCTATTCGGATTCCCGCGGCTTTCGTAGTTGTATTTGATCTGGTGATACGCAGAGGCGTAGATACCGATATTGTTACCGTAGAGCCAGAAGGCCAGGCCAGTGCCCACGTTGTTCTTCACGTCCGACTCGAACTGGTTGAGACGCACGGAATACTTGCCGTCCTTGGTCGCAACCATGAGGCCAATGTCTTCGGTGTTACCTTCCGGCAACGGCAGGGGTTGGCCCCAGTAGTCGACGAATACCTGACCGGTTTGGAAGTTGTTGGACTTGTTGTAGGACATGCTGACGTTTACTGGCAGCTCATCGACCAACTTCCCGAGGAATGGGAGATCGTTGAAGTGAGCGACCAATCCCCAGCTCTTCGATTCCTCTTCGAAGGGACCGGTCTCGTTCACCACATAGGGAATCTCGGTCGGGTACGTCGTAGAGTCGTCGGTGTTCCAAGTGGTGCGAACCTGCCCCACTTCGTCATTGCGGATACCGGCGGTCGCCACGAGCGAACCATCCCAGAGCTTGCCTTGCCAGACAAGGGCAGTGGCTTCGTTGTAGCGGTCGTCCCACGAACGGCTTTCGGTGAGAAAGTCGCGATTGCGCGGATCTGCATCGGTCATGAGCTGAACCTCACGGGTGCCCCAGCCAACGTAGTTGGCTGGATTTTCGGACTGGGTCGACTCGACGGGACCGCCTTCCGTGCCAGCGGTAACTTGGTTGTACCAAGGGTCCGCCGGGTTGACGCCAGGCGCATTCCAAGTCGAATCGAAATAGCGAAGCGTCATCGTTTCCGAGAATTGCGGAGCGACTGATGGCGGACGGATTCCAAGGTCCTGCCCTAGGGTCGCGCCTTGAAGGTTTGGTCCTATGTAAACGTTCTGCATCGGAACGAAGTCCGCCCAGAAACGTCCATTGTTGTCCTTGATCTCCTGGAACTGACCGAGGTTGTAGTAGTTCCCGATGAACGTGCTGCTGCGCCAGTTCTGCCCCGTGCTCAAGTAGTCGTCCTTGGAGCCCATGCCGGTGATCGTGTGCTTGCCGAGCAAACGGGTTAGCCAATTGTTGTCGCCCTTGTCGAAGTCATGCGAGACGAAGGCAGTCGCGCGCCAGCTTTCGCGGTCCGTCACCGATTCGCCCTTGCCATTGCCGAGGCGAACGAATGGACGGCCAGCGCCTGGATTCACGGTGCCATCGGTGTACCAGCCAGTCTCGGGAGTATTGGTTCCATCGGCAAAGCGGCTGTTCACGTCGATCTGGATGGTATCCGAGACCGGATTGTATCCACCGGACAGGTAGCTTTCCTTGTGGTAGCCAACATCGAAGCCCATGGTATCGCCAAAGAAGGTCTGGCTCAAGGAGACGTCGAGGGAATCGAAGTTCTGCCACTCCCGCTTGATGTCGCCATCGAGCAAATAGTTGTAGAAGTCGAATACACTCGGATCCGTGAGAAACTTGTCTTTCGTCAAGCTCGCGAACGGCAGCCCCTTGTACTGGGCGTAGTCGCGGTA